>NZ_OMOI01000002.1:300000-600000 GCF_900302485.1 Aliiroseovarius pelagivivens
GTCATCGGCATCATGGCCTTTGCGGGTATCGGCCTGTCGCCGGATTCGACCGGGGAGTTCCTGTTCTCGCTGTTCGCCGTGATCGGTATTTCGCTGCTTCTGTCATGGGTGCTGGCACTGACTGTGACCCCCCTGCTGGGCCACTATCTGTTCAAACATGACAATCAGAACCCCGAGGACGCCTATAACGGGCCATTCTTCCGCCTGTACAAACGGACGCTCGATCTGGCGCTGTCGGCGCGTTGGATGGTGATCGCTGCGCTAGTGGCCATCACGGTGGTTTGTTTCGCAGGCTTTGGTCAGGTGAAACAGCAGTTCTTCCCGAACTCGAACACGCCTCTGTTCTTCGTCTACTACACGCTCCCGCAGGGCAGCTCGATCCATCAGGTGTCGGACGATCTGGCACAAATGGAGGAATGGCTGCTTGAGCAGGACAAGGTGGTGTCGGTTGCATCCTATGCTGGACGCGGAGCTTCGCGTTTCATGCTGACCTATGACGGCGGCAAGGACAATCAAAGCTATGGTCACCTGATCATCCGCACCGAGATTTTGGACGACATTCCCGATCTGCACGCGCGGCTTGAAAGCTTCGGCAAGGAAACCTTCCCGCAGGCTGAATTCCGCGTGCAGCGTCTGGTCTTCGGACCGGGCGGCGGGGATCCCATTCAGGCACGCTTCTCGGGCAATGATCCAAAGGTTCTGCGTGAACTGGCGAACCAAGCCGCGCAAATCATGCGTGAGAACTCGGACAGTCTGCAGAACCTGCGTACCGACTGGCGCGAGCAGGAATTGGTGATCAAGCCGATCTACGCCACCGAACGCGCCCAGACGGCCGGTGTGAACCGTGAAGACATCGCCGCGACCCTTCTGTTTGCGACGGATGGGCAGCGCGTGGGTGTCTATCGCGAGCGCGAGCGGCAGATCCCGATCATCATGCGTAGACCACAGGAAGAGCCGTTCAACATCTATGATCAGCTTGTTTACTCCCCGGTTGCAGGCAGCCATTTGCCGATTGAACAGGTGACGGACGGGTTCGAGGTGCGTACGGAAAACACCCTTGTGCACCGCCGCAACCGCGTTCCCACAATCTCGGTCGGGGCGGATGTGGTGCCGAACGTGACCGCCGCACAGGCCCATTCCGAAATTCGCGCCGCGATCGAGGCCATGCCGCTTCCCGCAGGTTACACCCTGGAATGGGGTGGCGAGTTCGAGAACTCGCGTGACGCCCAAGCCAGCCTTGGGGCACAGCTTCCAGTCAGCCTTCTGATCATGGTGATGATCTCGATCCTGCTGTTCAACGCGATCCGTCAACCGATCATCATCTGGCTTCTGGTCCCGATGTCGGTGAATGGTGTTGTGGTCGGACTGCTTGGCACGGGTCTGCCCTTCAGCTTCACCGCACTTCTGGGTCTACTCAGCCTGTCGGGGATGCTGATCAAGAATGGCATCGTGCTGGTCGAGGAAATCGACCTTGTCCGCGCCGAAGGTAAAGCCCTGCGCCCCGCAATCATCGAGGCCTCGGCGTCAAGGGTGCGCCCGGTGGTTCTTGCCGCCGTGACCACCATCCTTGGCATGGCACCGCTGCTAAGCGACGCCTTCTTCGTCTCGATGTCAGTCACCATCATGGGCGGTCTGGCCTTCGCGTCGGTCCTGACGCTGGTCGCCGCTCCGGTGTTCTACTACGTGTTCTTCAAACGCGATGAAAAACACGAAGCCATTTCTGCGGCCTAATCCCCCCCACTCACGGGCGCAGAAAAGGAAGGGCGGCCCATCGGGTCGCCCTTCCGCTTTTAGAACGCAGGGCCCTCATGTTTTTCTAAGTTCCAAGCAGGCGTCTGATTGTAGATGCCAGATAGCCCTTCTTCCTCTGCGGGCCGACGATCGCTGCGCGCGCCTTCGTTTTCTTGCGCCGCAAACTGTTCGCCACATTCCTTGCAGCGGCGGCTTCCGAATGGCGACCCAACGACTTAAGGCACTTGCTGCGCAGGGAATGAGTATTCGGGTGGGATGCCTTCACTGTTAGAGCCATGTCGACAGCATCAAGCGCTTCGGACATTCGATCGCAGCGAAACAGTGCCCTGCCAAGGACAACAAGTTCGTCACGGTCAGGCTCTTCCCGCGCCATGATTTCATCACGGAAACGCAAAGCCCGTTCCGGAGATCCTGTCTTTATGTAGGCCGTAATAAGAGGCGTCAGAACAAGCGCACCAACAGGATATTCTTCGAGCAGCGGTTCAGCCGTCGCGATCAACTCTGGCCATGCAGCGATACGATACAGGTACCGGGCAAACAGGCGAGACAATTGAAGATGTGATGGCTGCATGGCAAGCCCTGCCCTCAACTCGCGCTCGCACTCTTGATCAAGCCCCAGACGAAAATACGCCCTTGCCTTCTGTTCGTGAACAGACGGGTGATCTGCCTTCAAAGCTGCAAGCCGTCGCAACACATCCTCACGCTCGGCCTCACGCCCGGGTTTCTGAAATTCGGACAGGAAACGAAGATCCAACGAAAGTTGCCAAGTCTCTCGACGGCGCGCCTGCGAGAGAGCGGCAAGCGCTGCTGCGGTGTCGCCTTTTTGGAACAACGCTTCCGCAAGATTGGCGTACACCCAGACGGGTTGATCTTCGTCGTTGCCAATCGCCTGTGTCAGAAGAGAAATCTCTTTTGAAAGATCCCCCTCACGCGCGGCGCAACGTGCCGTATAGCGAAGGATCTGAGCCTCGTCCGGCATCGGCGCTTGCGGATTGGGCGCATTGATCTCGTCCAGCAGAAGTGGCGCGATCTGGCACCAACTATGCTTCCTATTGATTTTGAAATGGTGGAAGGGAAGGTCGTAACACGTGACGCCCCCCGTTGCGATTTCGTCCCATCCGCATGTTGGACTAGATCGGTAAAGTGCATCGTTCTCTGCTGAACGAACGTAGACCAGACGCGAGGCAATGGGTTGGGCAGGCGTGCATTTCAACGCGGCTTTCAGAGTACCCCTGATACCGTTGGTCCGGGGGGTTCCTTGCAATGCGCCGAAGTAGCGGCGGTCAAGATCGGCCTCATCGTCCAGAACAACAATTAAGGCTGGGGGGCATCCACGCTGGGCAAGTTCATGGCCAACCGCAAGCGCAACATGGGCACCAAGCGAGTGGCCCAGAAGCACACATCGACGGTCCGGATACTGTTGAAGAATCTTCTCGGCGTCGCATTTTGCCAGATCCCGGAACGATCGCATCTTGTCGCTCGTTACCTTGTCTGTACGGACCTGAAGGGCTGCGACTGGCTGTTTCGCCGGGAAAAACCCTGCTGCCGTCACAGCATAGGCCGCCTCGCCATTCATCCCGTATGCACACACCAAAGGAAGGGCATCCTCCCCTTCCTGCACAACCGAAAGCATCGTTCTGTCGTCGACATCTGATGCAGACGCGATACCGGCCTCTGCATCATTTTCCTGCATCGCAGACACGATGCGCCGAGCAAGGTTTTCTGCTGTATCGAGCGCCATGAACTCGGCCGCCGACAGCGCAACACCATATTGCTGCTCTATTTCAAGAATGGTTTCGATAACCGTCAGAGAGTCGCCGCCCGCATCAAGAAAACCCTCGTCGGCTTTGAAATCCGGGCGCCCTATCGCATTGCGGAACACGGAAAGCAGCTCTTCCTGAATGGCCTCTGACGTGCCTGAAGCAAGAATTGTGGTGTCCGGCTCACTCATCCGCATATCGCAAAGAAAGGTCGCGCCGTGATACCTTGCCATTCGAGTTGGTAGGGATGTCAGGAACGACGAAAAGCCGCTCTGGCATTCCCCAGCCCGTGATCTGAGCGCCAACAGACACACGGATGTCCTGAACGCTCCGCGTTGCTCCTTCTCGTAAAACGATCAGTGCAGCAATCTTCTGGCCCAGCTTGGGATCAGGCAAACCAAAGACGACCGACCGCACCACATCAGGATCGCGGTCCAGCGACTGCTCGATCACCTTGGGGTCCATCTTCTCGCCGCCGCGGTTGATGACTTCATCAGCACGCCCGGCAACGAACAGGATGCCGGCGTCGTTAATGAACCCTCGATCACCCGTCAGGAAGCGCCCATCTTGATCGAAACGCGTCTCCTTCTCCATTCCGACGATTGCGTTTACATAGCCCCCCCTAAGAGCAATGCGGCCGACAGCGCCGATGGGCATGACGGTGCCATTTTCGCCAACGATATCAACCTGCCATGGCAGTGCGATCTTCCCAACCGCGCCGAGATCCAACTGATCCTCGGGCCTGCAATACGCCACCTGCGGTGACACCTCGGTCATCCCATAATTCGTCCCAAGGCTTGCATCATAGACCGCGCGCAGTCGCGCCCGCAGAGTGTCCGGAATTGCCTCGCCCGTTGCATGGAATTTTCGCAGCACATCCGGCCCCGGCCGCCAGCCTCTGGTTTCGCTGTCCGTGATCAGTTTCTGGATGATCGTTGGAGTGGCGGCCAAACTGGTCGGCTTAAGGTTTTCACAGCATCGTTGCATGTCTGCGAAGCGATAGCCCGGCGCCACGATTACGGCGCCTCCGAACCGAAGTATGGGCAGCGAAGCACGCACATAAGCAAAGAGATAGGTGAAGTTCATCACGCACACTGCGCGATCACCCGGACCATAGTTATTCAACGCGCCATGTGTCGAGATATTGCGATCAAGGCTGCGCTGAGTAATCGCGACCACCGAAGAATTCCCCGTCGTCCCCGATGTCGAGATGTAGAGCGCCACATCATCAAGCCCGGCCAGCTCTCGCGACGGTTCTGCAATCGTGCCATGGGGTTTTAGAAGAACGCCTTCTGCTCTGGAAGGCGCGCTCTCAACTTCAATATAGCAAAGGTTCCGCGACGCCGCGATTTTCCATGCTGCCGAGGCTGGCCTGTGCGCACCCACGACGACCGAGATGTCCAATTTGTCGACAAGCGCATCGACGGTCTCGGCTGCGGCGGCTGGATGAATTGGCATCACAGCGGCGATGCTCATCAAGGCAAGAAGGATCGTGAGTGTTTCCGGCCCATCCGTCATGGAAACCGCAACCCGAGTGTTACGACCGATGCCAAATTCGCGAAATTCATGGGCAAGCGTGCTGACACGCTCGGCCAGATCGGTGTAGCTCAACCGTACAGAACCCGAGATGTCAAAAAGCGCCGGCGCATCTGGGTACTTGGATGCATTGTCTTCTATCCAATCCAGTATTGTTCGTTCGGCAGGTTCCCGAGCGTGCGCATTTGGCAATTTGTTTCACTCCTGTACCTACCACAAGCAGCGGTAAAATTCTGTTTTTGAACCACTTCTTAACTAAAGCGATTTTCCAACGCTCTCCAGAAAATAATTGCCGCAAGGTAAAGTCATACAGCGTCGCACCGTTGCCGCCAGTACTTCCTGCCGTATTCGTAATGCACACGCGGAATTCATGGGAAACACCAAAATCATCTTACCACGGGTGACAGGTCGACAATTCATACAGGTGATGGGGCGGCTTGCTGCGGTGACGATCGGCCCTTGCGGTGCGTCAGCTTATGCCGAGAAGACCGGTGACAAAGCACCCACACTGAACTTCAGCACTTCGCCCTCAATGCAGGAGTAAGCAGACGGCTCATGCCTCCGAAAACAGTGAACGGCCCGTCGTGAACCGCCAATACACCTACAAGATACAACGACGCAGCACCCGCCGTTCCTAGGAACAACGGGTGCCGCTCAATGTCCTTACAACCTGGCTCGAACCAGGATTATGGACGTCTGCTTTTAAACTGTGCCGCCTAGGCTACCCTCAAGGGCGACAAGTTCCTGACCGCCTGCCATCAGATCCTGCAACTCTTCGGGCGTGATCTGCCCGCGCTGCGCCGTACCCAGTGTCTGGCCACGGTTTAGAACGGTGAACCGGTCCCCGACAGCCATCGCATGACGGACGTTGTGCGTGATGAACACCACAGCGATGCCCTGCTTGCGCACTCTGTCGATCGTGGCCAGAACGTTCGCGGTCTGGCGTACACCCAGAGCTGAGGTCGGTTCGTCCAGGATCAACACCTTGGCGCCAAAATGCACAGCACGTGCAATGGCAACCGTTTGGCGCTCGCCACCCGAAAGGGTGCCCACAGCCTGATCTGGTCCACGCAGGTTGATGCCCATTTTGCGCATCTCGTCCATGGTGACCGTATTGGCATGTTCGTGGTCAAAGAAGTTCATTGGCCCGACCTTCTTTACCGGCTCATTGCCCATGAAGAAGTTACGGCTGACCGACATCAGGGGGATCATGGCAAGGTGCTGGTGCACGGTCGCAATCCCCGCGGTGATCGCATCACGTGGGTCGCCAAAACTCATCGGCTTGCCTTCGAAATGGATCTCGCCATGGGTCGGCTGATGCACGCCAGACATGGTCTTGATGAAGGTTGATTTGCCGGCGCCGTTGTCGCCTAGAAGGCAATGGCATTCCCCAGGGAAGACTTCGAGCGAGACACCAGCCAGCGCGATCACGCTACCAAAGTGCTTCTCGATATTCTTCATCTGGATGATTGGAGCTTTTTCCGGATTCATATCAACGCTCCCCCGTGATGATGCGGCGAATGTATGTGTTCAGGATCACGGCGCCCAGAAGGATCACCCCCAGGAACACGCGGAACAGGCTGCTTTCGACGCCCGCAAAGAACAAACCCTGCTGAACGACACCAAAGATCAACGCGCCAAGGGCTGCGCCAAGAACCGACCCGTATCCACCTGTCAGCAACGCGCCACCGATGACCACGGCGATGATCGCCTCAAATTCTTTCAGAAGCCCGCGGTCAGCACCAGCCGATCCGAACTCCATCACCTGACAAACTGCAAACACAGTGGCGCAGAATGCGGTGAACATGAACATGAGGACCTTAACCTTGTTGACCGGAACACCCGAGTTGCGGGCAGCTTCGGCGTCGCCCCCTGCGGCGAAAATCCAGTTACCGAACTTGGTCTTGGTCAAAAGAATATGACCAAAGATGACGAGGACGATGGCCCAAATAATCAACATCGGAATGCCATCAACTACTGGCTGGCCTTTACGTGTGCCGCGCTCGAACACGGCGATGACGCCCGCGTCGCCCATCCACTGGAATAGGCCGGTAAGTATCTTGCCGCCAAAAATCGGCGCAAGCCAATCCCCCTCGGCGACATCTTTGATCCCACCGATGATGGTTTTACGCTCGATCACTTGCGGCAGGAAAATCGCAAAGCCACGCAGGATGAACAGGAAGGCCAGCGTCACGATGAAGCTTGGCAACCCGGTGCGGATCACAATGTAGCCGTTCAATCCGCCAATCGCTGTACACATCACAAACGTGATCATGATCGCCAGCCAAACCGGCCAGCCAAGAGTCACGCTGAAGATTGCGATCAGCATTCCTGCGAAGCCGATCATTGAGCCAACCGAGAGGTCAAACTCGCCTGCAATCATCAGAAGGCAGGCGCCTACTGCGATGATCATGAATTGGGCCGAAACAGTCGACCAGTTCATGATGCCTTGGCTGTTGAACATGCCACTGTCGAACGCAAACAGCAGAAAGAATGTAAAGACGGCGACGGTGCCGACAATCCCGCCAAGTTCAGGGCGGATCATCGCTTCGCGGAAGCGGGATCGTGTCTTGATCCTTTCGTCGACCGCAGTTTCGGTGGGTGCATTGGACATGGTGTGCCTCTGTGTCCTTATTCAGGATGGAAAAAGGGCGGCCAAATTGCTCCGGCCGCCCTTTGGGAGAATATCAGCGGTATTCGCCTGCAAACATCTCAATCTTCTCAAGACCGTCGGCAGTAACGAAGCCGGGGCCAGAGTTGATGTTGTTGCCCGGCAGAACGCCATAGCGATGGTAATTGGTCATCACGACAACAGGCAGGTAGGCCTGCAGGAAGGGCTGTTGGTCGATGCCCCACTGGATCACGCCAGCTTTAATGCCTTTGACGATTTCGCCACCCAGATCGAAGGTACCGAAATAGATGTCACCGGCCATACCGTTTTCTTCCAGCGCAAGAAGTGTTGGATCGGCACTGGTCGGCCCAAGCGTCAGAACGGCGTCCGTATCCGGGTTGGCCGACAGATAGGCCAGCACGCGGTTTTTGACCTCGGCCGGGTCTTGGCCGGCGTCGATCATCTGGGTGCCAAGATCGATACCCAGTCCGTCAGCAAAGCCCTGGCAACGCTCTTGCGAGGACGGCTGCACGATATAGTGGTTCACGCACAAAAAGCTGCCGATGCCGTCGCCCTTGGCGCGCAGACCTGCGGCATAACCAGCGTCATATTCTGGCTGACCCACATACATCAGGGCCCCTACTTCGCGGGCCTGCTCGGGCGAACCGGTGTTCATGATGATCACGTCCACACCGCTGTCTACAGCCGACTTAATCGGGCCAGAGAGGACGTCGTAGTCCGCCAGCGTGGTGATGATGCCATTCGGGCCAGATGCCGAGGCTTGTTCGATGATGCGAGCCATGTCGGCCAGGTCACCGGTGGGCGGGTTACGGTATTCAACCTCTACACCCATCTGCTCGCCAGCAAGTGCGATGCCGTTCTTAATCGTGTTCCACCAGCTGTCGCTGTCAGGCGCGTGGCTAACAAGAATGTATTTCTCGCCTTCGGCCGAGGCCGCGGTCGCCGCCATCAGCGGCGCTGCGGCAACGGCAGCCACAAGCGCGAGTTTCTTCGTAAGTGAAGTCATGATTTCCTCCCAAAAATTCACCTTATTTCCGGTGCGAGAGCGGTCCTCCCCGCCTCTCCGACTCGAATTAAAGCACATTCAACGTCATTTTGCAACCGGTTGCAAAATGATCCGGATGGTTTCAAGCTGCAGAGACAGAGAAAACGCGCTAAAAGGATCGAAGAGGCAAGTTAAGAAGGCACGCAGAACATGGCCGTTACGTTGAAAGAGGTTGCAGAACGCGCAGGCGTTTCCCGTTCCGCAGTATCGCGCACTTTCACCGATGGCGCTTCTGTTTCCGACAAAATGCGCCGCAAGGTCGAGAAAGCCGCGCGCGAGCTGGGATACAGCCCAAACGCATTGGCGTCCTCGCTGACCACGGGTCGTACAAAGTTGATCGGTCTAGTCTCGAACAACTTTCACAACCCGATTTTCCTTGAAGTGTTCGACCTGTTCACACGGGGCTTGCAGGATCGCGGCTTGCGCCCGCTTCTGGTAAACTTGACCGACGAAACTGACCCCGAACACTCGGTGCGCATGTTACGCCAGTATTCCGTTGATGGAGTGGTCGTGGCGTCGTCCACCTTGCCGCCAGGCTTTGCCAAGGCGTTTCGTGACGCAGGCGTTCCGGTTGTGCACAGCTTCGGCAGGTCATCATCCGCGCCGCAGGTTCATGTTGTCGGAATCGACAACGTGGAATGTGGGCGCATGGCAGCTCAGACCCTCATTGCGCGTGGTTACTCACATGTGGGGTTCATGGGCGGTCCCGAGGACGCAACGTCCACACAAGACCGACATGCCGGGTTCATGTCAGAGATGACCAAGCACCCCAACATCCAAACCACACATTCCTTTGCCGAGGCCTATTCCTTCGAAGCCGGACGGAAGGAAATGTTGCGCTTGGTGAAATCAAATCCTGCACAAGCCTATTTCTGCGGCGATGACGTTCTATCGATCGGCGCGCTTTCCGCGATCAAGGACAGCAATCTGCAAGTTCCCGATGACATCGGAATTATCGGCCTGAACGACATGGAAATGGCGCGTTGGGAAAACATCAATCTGACCACCATCCACCAGCCAATCCGGCAGATCGTGACCTCGTCGATCGAGTTGATGGTTGCCATGTTGGACGAACCGGATCGCTATCCCGAGGCCCGCATTTTCCCCTGTTCGGTCGTCGAGCGGGACACCTTGCGCCCCGCCCCGTAAACTTATCGGAACATCGGTGGGCGAGCGTCCATCCAGGTGCCGCCATCCTTGGCCGAAGCCACCGCCGTGTGAACAGCCGCCATCGAGCGCACACCGTCCGCCGCATTAGGCAACCCGTCGCGATCCGCACCTGAAATGGCATCGGCCAGATCACAATAGATATTGGCAACGGCCAGCGGAAAGCCCTCGGGATGGGCGATCGCCACCCGGCTTAGACGTTGTGCATCTTCATGCAGCCCGCCTTCGCCCTTTTCGATGATCTGGGTACGACCACCAACTGGCGTGTAGATCAGCTGGTTGGGTTGCTCAGAGGCCCAGCGCAGGCCACCCGTCTCGCCAAACACCTGAATGTCGAACCCGTGCTGACGGCCAATGGCCACCGACGACGTCCAGAGCCGCCCAACAGTGCCACCTTCCATGCGGAAATTGACCATGGCGTCATCTTCCAGAACCCGTGACGGAATGGTCGAAGCGAAATCAGCCGAGAGGCGCTGAACCTCGTCGTCACAAATGAAGCTCGCCATGTGCAAGGCATGGATGCCGCAATCGGCGAACTGCCCGGAAACTCCTGCCATTTCAGGGTCATAGCGCCAGCGCACACGCGGATTGTCCGCGTCTGTCGCGTCGCCGTGATGCCCATGGCTGAAGCTGGTGACGACCAGACGGACCTTGCCGATTTCACCAGCGCGCACCATTGCACGCGCCTGACGGACCATCGGATAAGCCGAGTAGCAGTAGTTAACGGCGCAGATCTTGCCCGATTTCTCGGCAATCTTTACGATCTCTTCGCCTTCCTCGACTGTCATGGTCATCGGCTTTTCGCACAGCACGTTGAAACCGGCTTCCAGAAAGCTCTTGGTGATTTCGAAATGCGTCGCGTTGGGCGTGGCAACGGTCACAAGATCAATCCGGTCGTCGCGATCTTTTTCGCCTGCCAGCATCTCTTCCCAATCGCCATAGGCACGATCAGCCGAGATGCCCAAACGCTGCGCATAGTCGCGCCCCACATCGGGGCGGTGATCCAAGGCGCCTGCCGTGAACGCGAAGCGGCCGTCTGCAAGGGCGCCAAGGCGGTGCGCTGGACCAATCTGGCTGCCTTCGCCGCCACCGATCATGCCCCATTTCAGTTTCGTCATATCGGGAACTCCTTACTTGAAGCCGATGGATTCTAGGTATTCACGGTTCTTGCGGGCATCCCCCACCGGATCCGGATCAAGTGTCGGGTCGCAGTCTTGTTCGACCGTGCACCAGCCCTCGAACCCAGCATCCAAAAGAACCTGACGCACGGCAGAGAAGTCCACGTCGCCCTCGCCCAGATTACAGAAGATCCCCTGCCCGCAGGCGTCATAGAAGCCGGTACGCTTCTCGATCACGTCGGCTTTCACCTTCGGGTCGATATCTTTGAAATGCATATAGGAAATCCGTCCAACATGGCGCTTCATGAACGCCACAGGATCGAACCCGGCATAAGAATGGTGACCTGTGTCGAAACAGATTTTCAGAAGGTTTTCGTCGACCTCGTCCAGCAGACGCTCAAGCTCTGGCTCGAAATCCATGAAGCCAGCAGCGTGGGCGTGGATACCAACGGTCAGACCATATTCTTCGGCACCAATCCGGGCGCTTTCGGCAATGCGGTCGCGATAGGCAACCCACTCGGCCTTGTCCATTTTCTCGGCTTCGGCTGCCCGGCCAGCGGTCGGTGCACGACGCGGCGAGATCGAGTCGATCAGCACAAGATGCTGCGCGCCATGCGCCTTCAGCGCCCGCGCGGTGCGGTGCGTGGCGTCCAGAACATCGTCCCATGCGTCGGGGTCGTGATAGGCGCGAAACACAACGCCGCCGATCAGTTCCAGATCATGTTCGGCCAAAGCCTCGCCCAGCTCGGCGGGGTCTTCGGGCATGAACCCCACAGGGCCCAATTCGATGCCCTTATAGCCCGCGTCGGCACAGTCCTTCAGGACAGATCGCCACGTCGGGTTGCGCGGATCATCCGCAAACTCAACACCCCAGGAACAGGGTGCATTGCCAATTCTGATGCTCATCTTTTAGTGTCTCCGATGCTCAGAAGTCGTTGATATCTTTCCAGGATTGACTGTCGGTCGAGGCAAGCCCCGCCGCAATCACCCGGTTCACCTCATGTCCGTCGCGGAAGGTGGGCCACACATCCGCGCCGGTTTCGATGGCACGCAGGAAGTCACGTGCCTCGATAATGATCTGGTCCTGATACCCGGTGCCGTGTCCCGGCCCCTGACAAAAGGGCTCATAGTCGGGATGGGCAGGGCCGGTCAGGATCTTGCGAAAGCCGCGTTCGGCCTCGGGGTCATCCATGCGATACAGCCAAAGCGCATTCTGATCTTCCTGATCAAAGCGGATCGCGCCTTTGGTTCCAGTGATCTCGTAAGCATAGCCCATTTTACGCCCAGTCGCGATGCGGCTGAAATACATCTGCCCCATTGCACCATTTTCAAAACGGCACATCATCTGAGCGTGGTCGTCATTTGTAACGCGCCCGCCCGGTCTGTCACTGTGAACGGTTTCAACCTCGGCCATGACACGCGCGATCGGTCCCAACAGGGCAAGCGCCGCGTTCACCATATGCGGCGCAAGGTCGCCCATCGTGCCGTTAGCCATGCCGCTGGTGCGCCAGCTTGCCGGAGCGTTTGGGTCGGCATAGAAATCTTCTGTATGTTCGCCGCGAAACCATGTGATGTCCCCGATCTCGCCCGCTGCGATCAAGGCGCGTGCGTATTGGCTGGCCGGGGTGCGGATATAGTTGAAGCCGACCATGTTCGTCACGCCCGAAGCCTCGGCCGCAGACACCATGGCCGCACTGTCCTCCAGGGACGCCCCCAAGGGTTTTTCACAAAAGACCGGCTTGCCCAGCGCAAAGGCAGCCTCGGCGATTTGCCTATGCGTTTCTTGCGGGGTTGCAATGATGATTGCCTCGACCGCGTCATCCTCGACCAAGGCGCGCCAATTGTCTGTTGCGCGCGCAAATCCATAGGCTCGGCGATAGCGTTCTGCGCTGTCCGGGGACGAGGCACAGACCATTTCCAATCGCGGTCGCAACGTGGTCTCGAACACCGCGCCAACGGCGGCCATAGCCACTGCATGGGCCTTGCCCATGTAGCCTCCGCCAAGAATGCCAATGCCGATCTGAGTCACGTGGATGTCCCTTTCGTTTGAAAACAATTTGCAACCGGTTGCAAAAACTGTATCCTGAGAATCGAAACCTCGCAAGCCGCATTCGGCACCGCACCGATTTTTCCCGGGGGAGATACGCTGACATGTCTGCGCAAGACGACACCATCCGCCTGACAACTGCACAGGCGATCATACGCTGGCTTACCAACCAGTTCATTGAAATAGACGGAGAAGAAATGCGCCTGTGTGGCGGCGGCTTCGGCATCTTTGGACATGGTAATGTGACCTGTCTGGGCGAGGCCCTGAACACCGTACGGGACGAGCTGCCGCTGTATCGCGGGCAGAACGAACAAAGCATGGGATTCGCAGCCGCAGGCTATGCCAAGACTTGGGTGCGCCAACGCTTCATGTTCTGCACGGCAAGTGCTGGGCCGGGCACGGCGAACCTTCTTACGGCTGCCGGGTTGGCCCACGCCAACCGCCTGCCCATGTTGCTTCTGTGCGGTGACACGTTCCTGACCCGCCTGCCCGATCCGGTGTTGCAGCAGATGGAACACTTCAACGACCCGACGTTCGGTGTGAATGACGCGTTCAAACCCGTCAGCCGCTATTGGGATCGTATCAGCCACCCGGCGCAGGTGATTCAATCGCTGCCCGCAGCAATTGCTACGCTGCTGGACCCCGCGGATTGCGGCCCAGCTTTCATCGGCCTGCCGCAGGATGTACAGGGCTGGACCTATGACTATCCGGTCAAGTTCTTTGAAAAGAAAGTACATCGCATTCGTCGGCAGTCGCCGGATGAAGCCGAGATCGCCGATGCGGTCGTTGCCTTGGCCGGCGCAGAACGTCCTATGATCATCGCAGGCGGCGGGGTGCAATACTCGCGCGCTGTCAGCGAACTGACCGCCTTTGCCGAAGCCCATCAAATCCCCGTGGTCGAAACCATCGCCGGGCGGGCCAATATGCTGGCAGAGCATCCGCTGAACATCGGCCCCATCGGCGTCACCGGATCGGACAGCGCCAACGCCGTGGCCGAGAAAGCAGACGTGATCGTCGCGGTCGGTACCCGCCTTCAGGACTTCACCACCGGATCATGGACCGCGTTTGACAAAGATGCACAGTTCATCTCGATCAACGCAGCCCGGCATGATGCGGGCAAGCATATGTCCCTGCCCGTCGTGGGCGACGCGAAGCTGAGCCTTGCGGCACTGGGCGCTGCAAGCGGTTACAAAGCACCCGCAGACTGGGTGGCGTTTGCTCAAGATGTGCGGAAAAGCTGGGACGACTACGTTGCCGAGAATGTTTCGTATGGCAACCGCCCGAGTTCCTATGCACAGGCCATCGGCGTCGTGAATGCGCTGTGTGACACGCGCGACCGCGTTGTCGCTGCGGCTGGCGGCTTGCCTGCCGAGGTGACAGCCAACTGGCGCACGCTGGACATCGGTACGGTGGACGTTGAGTTCGGCTTTTCCTGCATGGGATACGAGATTGCGGGGGCTTGGGGCGCGCGCATCGCACAAGCCCAAATGGAACCCGATCAGGACGTGATTACCTTCTGTGGTGATGGCTCTTACATGATGCTGAACTCGGACATCTATTCCAGCGTCCTGTCCGGCAAAAAGCTGATCGTCATGGTTCTGGACAATGGTGGCTTCGCAGTCATCAACAAGCTGCAGAACAACACGGGGAACGAAAGCTTCAACAATCTGCTTGAAGACTGCCCGACCATTGCCGAACCCTTCGGCGTCGACTTCGTGGCGCATGCGTCTTCAATGGGTGCGACGGCCGAGAAAGTCTCGAACCCTGCCGAATTGGGCGACGCGTTCAAACGCGCCAAGGCGTCAGACAAGACCTATGTGATCGTGATGGATGTTGATCCCTATGAGGGCTGGACCACCGAAGGCCACGCCTGGTGGGAAGTTGGCACTCCGCACATCTCCGAAGACGAAAACGTACGCACTGCCCATGTCGATTGGGAAGCCTCGCGCAGCAAACAACGAAAGGGTGTTTGATGAAACGCTTCACTGCCGAAACGGCCAACCCGAAAGACATCATCGACGAACTTCTTCATGGCGGTGGCGCCGTGGCCATCTCTGGTCTGTTCTCACCAGAAGAGATTGCCGAAGCCCGCGCAATCGTGATGGAGCATTCCGAGGAAACAGCCGAGAAAGTCACACATTTTCAGGGGGCCGCTGCTGAAGAGGGCAAGCTGAACCTGCAACGCCGGGTCTGGAACCTGCTGGGCAAGGGCGAGATCTTCTCGCGCATGGCTGCTCACCCCAAGCTAATGGAAATCCTGCGCGCTTTTCTGGGCACCGAATTCATCATGGGATCAATCGCAGCCAACCGCATCTTGCCGGGCGGACCGGGACAGGAGCCCCATGTGGACTATCCATATTGGGATTTCCACAAGCCCGAAACGCACCCGATCGGATTCAATGGTTCTTTCCCAATGAACGCGCAAGTCTCGGTGCTGCTGGACCCGTTCACCAAAGAAAGCGGCGCGACGGGCTATGTACCCGGATCACAGAAAGAGCTGCGCTATCCCGGACCCGAGGACAAGTTCTTTGATCGCTGCGAGCAGATGACCGGAGAGCCTGGCGATGTCGCCCTGTTCTATGGCGTGACATGGCACTGCGCGATGCCGAACAACGCCGACCACGACCGCAGCGCCATCCTGATCCAATATTTGCCCAAATGGGTCAAACCTATGGAAGACATGCCAGCTGCCCTTCCCAAAGAGTTTCTGGATCACGCCAGCCCGGACATGCGCCAGCTTTTGGGGCTGAACTATCCCTACCCCGAGGTGCTGGACGCAGCCCGCGCGGGCAACACCGAGGGCCGCACGTGACACTGATCGACGGCATCAAAGGCAATCGTTTTGCGGTCTTCGGGCGTGCGGGCATGGACATGTTCGCCGACCCGATTGGCACCAAAAGCGAAGACGCCGCCACATTCCGCGCTGATCTGGGCGGGTCTTCCGCCAACATCTGCGCGGGCTTGGTAAAGCTTGGGGCAGAGGCCGCTTTGGTCACCTCGGTCTCGGATGATGCGGTTGGCCGGTTTTGCCTTAACCGTCTGCGCGACTATGGCGTGGACACGACCTATGTGCGGTCGGTGGGCGGAGAAGCCCGCACCTCTCTGGCCGTCTATGAAAGCTGTATCGAAGATTTCCAGAACGTCATCTATCGCAACGGCGCCGCTGATTTTCAGGTGACTGCGTCGGACATGGATGCGGTCGATTACAACACGTTCACCGCCCTGATCTCTGCCGGCACCGTCTTTGCCGCCGAACCCTCGCGTAGCGCGACATTTCACGCCTTCGATAAGGCACGCGATGCCGGGCTGCCGATTATATTCGACATCGACTACCGCCCCTATTCGTGGACCTCACCCGAGGTCGCCGCTGATGTGCTGACCCGCGCCGGAGAGGCAAGCGACCTGATCGTCGGAAATGACGAAGAGTTCGGTTTCATGGCCGGGGGCATCGACAAAGGCTTGGACAAGGCCCGCGCGCTTGCCGCCGATGGGCGCATGGTAATCTACAAGATGGGTCACGAAGGCGCCATCACCCTTGCTGGCGGCGAAGAAATCCGCACCGGCATCTATCCCGTCACCGCCGTGAAACCAAACGGCGCAGGTGACAGTTTCATGGCTGGTCTGCTTGCGTCGATCGCGGCAGGCCACAACTTGCGCGACGCTGTTCTGCGCGGGTCGGCCTGTGCCTCGATCGTCGTATCGAAACCCGGCTGTGCCAATGCCATGCCCACAACCGCCGAGCTTGAGGCCTTTCTTGCCTCGCATCCCGGCCCCACGGAATGAAAGGAGAGCTCAATGCATATTGCGCCCCATGACAACCAGAACAAACCCATCGTGGATGCGGACAATGCGCTGGTCCCCCTGAACTACTTCAACATCGTGAAGCTCAAACGCGGGGAGGTGTTCGAATATGCCGTGCCCGGCTATGAGACCTGCGTGGTGCCAGCCACTGGCACGGTCGATGTGGACGTCGACGGGGCCATCTATCCGGACCTTGGCAACCGTACCGAGGACGTCTGGGATGGCGAGCCAGAGGGCGTGTATGTGCCAGTTGGCGCAAAAGTGCGCATCACCTGTAAAACCGATGAAACCGAGACCTTCATCGCTGGCGCGAAATACGACAAGGTGCTTGAGCCCTTCGATGTGCGCGAGGCACAGCTGGACGTCGTGCAGTATGGGTCTGACGACACCAAGACTCACCGCAAGATCAAGCATATCCTTGGCGCGAACCACCATGACCGTGTAGGCCGCCTTTTGGTCAGCGAGCTTTACACCGTGGGTGAAGGCGGTTGGTCGGGCTTCCCGTCGCACAAACATGACACCGACCGTCCCGACCCCGACGGTGGGATGATCGAAACCCGCCATGACGAAACCTATAACTTCCGCTTCAAGCCGAACTACGGCTCAGGCGTGCAGATGTTGCAGCGTGAAGACAACAAACCGGGGGATGCCTATCACATCATGGATGGTTCCACGATTATGTTGGACAAAGGCTATCACCCCTGTGCCGTCTTGCCGGGATATCAGATGTACTATTTCACTATTCTGGGCGGGCTGAGCCAGCGGTCGCTGAAACAATATTTCCAGCCGACGCATGAAGCACAGCTTCACACCATCCCGGGCATCATGGACATGGTGGCAAAGTTCAAATGAGCCTTGTGACATTGAAAGATGCCCTTCAGCCCGCGCTGAAGGACGGATACGCCGTGGCCGGTTTGGTTACGCTGGGCTGGGAAGATATGCGTGCCTATGTGGCGGCGGCCGAGGCAGAGAACTGTCCGGTCATCCTGCAGGCGGGCCCGTCGTGTCGCGAACACACCCCTCTTCCGATACTCGGCAAGATGTTTCGTCATCTGGCGGAGGCCGCATCGGTCCCCGTCGTGGCCCACCTTGATCATGGTTATACGTTTGATGAATGCCGCGAGGCGATCGACAGCGGGTTTACCTCGGTCATGTTCGACGGCTCACGCAAGCCGCTTCAACAGAACATCGACGAGACTGCCTTGATTGCTGAAATGGCGCATAAGGCAGGTGTGTCCTGCGAGGGCGAAATTGGCTTCGTCGGCTACTCCGGCGGCGAAGGGTCAGCTGGCACCGATCCACAGGAAGCAGCGCAATTTGCCCGTGAAAGCGGCGTTGACGCCATGGCGATCTCGGTTGGAAATGTACATTTGCAGCAGGATAAAGAAGGTGGCTTGGACATCGACCGCATCCGCGCGATCGAAGCCATGACTGACGTACCACTGGTGATCCACGGCGGATCCGGCGTGCCGGTCGCCCAGCGCACTGAACTGGCGCGCGGTTCGAAAATCTGCAAATTCAATATCGGGACCGAATTGCGTATGGCCTTTGGAAACGCGTTACGTGACGCGATTAACGCCGACCCAGCACGCTTTGACCGCGTGCAAATCCTGAAAGAAACCCACGATCCGGTGGTGGCTGCTGCCCGCCGGGTTCTGCAAGCGTTTAAAGGAGCCTAACATGATACGGATCGGACTTTTGGGCTGTGGCCGCATCGGTCAGGTGCATGCACGCTCGATCAGCCAGATCGAAGGCGCGCGCGTGACGGCGGTGGCCGATGCCTTTGCTGAACCCGCGCAAGCATTGGCCGCACGCACCGGCGCCGAGGTTCTAGACCCGTTGGCACTGATCGACAGCCCAAACGTGGATGCCGTGGTCATTGGCACCCCCACTGACACGCACTATGATCTGATCCATGCTGCTACCCGGGCGGGCAAAGCCATCTTCTGTGAAAAGCCCGTGGACCTGTCTTCAAATCGCATTCGAGACTGCAAGACAGTTGTCGAGCAAGCAGGCGTACCTTTCCTGACAGCCTTTAACCGGCGTTTCGATCCGAATTTCGCAGACCTCCAAAACCGGCTTCGGCATGGACAAATTGGGGACGTCGAGATCGTGACTATCCAATCACGCGACCCTTCCCCGCCCCCCGTCAGCTATATCCAAAGCTCTGGCGGTCTGTTTCGCGACATGATGATACACGATCTGGACATGGCACGCTTTCTGGTGGGCGAAGAATTCGTTCGGATATATGCCGTCGGCGCGTCACTTGTGGATCCCGAAATCGGCAAGGCAGGAGACGTGGATACGGCCGCCGTTACGCTGACCACGGCCAGCGGGAAGATCTGTCAGATCACGAATTCACGCCGCGCTAGCTATGGCTATGACCAAAGGATCGAAGTGCATGGTTCTGGCGGGATGCTCCGCGCCGAAAACGTGCACGAGACCACGGTGGAAATAGCAACGGCGTCAGGTTTCACCAAGGCACCGGCCCAGCATTTCTTTCTCGAGCGATACGAGGCCGCCTATCAGGCCGAGATGACCCATTTCGTCGACGCGGTTGCGAGTGGCTCATCGCCAACGCCCAATTTGAACGACGGTCTGCAAGCACAGCTTCTCGCGGATGCAGCTGCAGGATCGCTCGTTCAGGGAACGCCAGTTGACCTAATCTGAATTGCTGTTTCAATTCGGGTATATCGCATCATTTCCCCGAAACTGATGTGCTGACCAACAGGCCTGCAACGGCTCAATATCAAAGGTCCGCTTTAACGTTCTTCACCGTTTCCCGAGCGGCGCGGTGAATGGCTGCTTCCCGCACAAAGTGAACCTAGATGTATTGTGCGGCCTAGGTCCGGTTTGAGCCCAATGTAGCAATAGGGATGAACGCTCAAGTGCTGTCGAAGGCGGGCGTCTCGGCTGCCTGAACGAACGGTCATTTCGCTTACATTGCCGTTCCTCACAAAGACCCAGAGCCGGGATTAGCGCAACGCGAAAGCCAGCAAGGTCAAACATAAGATGACGTTTAGCCCCCAGATCACGAGGGACAACCGACGCCGCGAGTTCATGCTGTGCTTCGGATCAATCATAGTCAAACCGCTCTGTCAGGATGTGACTTGAAGGAGCGCCCCGGCTGATCAGGTGATCTTCAACAATGTCCATCATCTTGACAGGCCCACAGATCACGAACACCCACTGCTTGATCTCCTTATCGGAAAAGACGTTATCAAGCAGTGCCGGAGTGACTAGGCCTGTTTCGCCGTCCCAATTTTCAGGCGGCTCGGATAGAACATAGCGCACGTCCTCGGCATCAAGTTCATCGCGATGGACAATTTGCTCAATGCTCCGGTTGCCATAGATAACCTTTACCGCACGCGGATCACCAGAGAGACGCATTTGTCTGAGGATGCCCAGTAGCGGCGCTATGCCAACACCGCCGGCGATCATCGCAACCCCGGGTTCGTTGCGGCCGTCGACCGACAAACTTCCATATGCTCCATCAAGATAGGCAACGGTCCCCGGCTTGATTTGGCCAACGGTCCGCGTGAAATCTCCAAGCTCCTTAATTATGAAGGAAACTTTTTCTCCGGACGCCGGCGCCGAGGAAATCGAAAACGGGTTCTCATGGAGCGAAAACGGGCTCTGGCCAACATTGATCCAGGCGAACTGCCCAGCCGAGTAATCAAGGCCCGCCCCTTTGTCAGGCGCGACTGTCAGCTCCCACTGCCTTGGTGATAGCTGGACGACGCTACTCACGCGCCATGCGTTCGCCTTCTTGATGAATGGCATCATCAGGTAAACGTAGAACAGCGATGCGACGGCCAGGCCGGTCAATATCAGCCAAACCCATGTCATGATCGGTTGCGATCCGTACCGACCCGCATACACGGTGTGGTGGAGCAAAAGCAGCGCAATCAAGACTACACCAAGGCCATGAAGCAAGCGCCAACTCTCGTATTTCCAATCTAGTTGTTTGCGGAATACCGCAAACAGCACAACGCTTGGCAGCAGCACGAATGCCGCAATCCCGGATGAAAGATAGACCAAGTCAGTGGTGAGCGTGAGTTGACGCGTGGGGTCCCACGGTCGTTGGCCACCTGCAGGCGTACCCCCATACAGAAAGGGGTGCAGCAACGCAAAAAGCAATGCCGTACGCGCCATCACTTGATGAAATCGCATGGTCACATCCATGCCAATACCATTGGAAACACGCTTGAAACGACCAGAGAGGATGAATTCCACAAGAATGATTGAAAACGCCAGTATGCCAAGGCCCGAAGCCAGCTCTTGATGCAACGGACGCGGAGGCCCCCCGACAAGCCAGGAGACGATCAACGGCAGGAGGACAGCTACGAGATAGGCGAGTATCAACAATGACGATTTCACAAGCTTAGATTGACCCATATCTGCAACCGATGCAATCGGCCGTGGACGTAGCCGAGTGCAATTGAAACAGATTTGGCTTTTGCTCGAATAGTACTTCACGCGGACGTTTGCTGTGATCCGGTGTGGAGTAGTTGAGACCATGTAAAAATCGTGACGCGCTCCTCGCATCGCGAAGGGTGCAATTTGGCTGTCAGCTCCGCACGCCGGACGATCTTTGGATTGAAAGACCATTTAGATTGCAAAAGTGAACAATTCTTAGGCTTGGCGAGTTCAGAATTCGAGGCTCCATTCTTATGCAAAATATCTAGTAGCGCATGGGAGCCAACCCCGCCTGAAACCAGTTCAGAAAGCTGACAATCGAATAAACCGGCAATCCAGTGAGCTTTTCAATGTCGGCAGCGTAGGGTGCCATGTTGGTGCATTCGAGCACGATCGCACCCACGGACTCGTGCTTTGAGACGAGCTTCTGCGCTATTGCGCTCATTTCAGTCTGGCAGGACGTGAAATCTATGTCTGGCAGGTCGTCAAAAATTGCAGTCGCAAAGGCCCCATCGCGTGGCAATCCCTCTATCGGCACGTCGCCTCGGGCACCTGCTGCTTGCAAATGCTCAGCCCTCAAGCTGTCTTTTGAGATGGTCAGAACACCAACTTCTTGATTGGTAGGCAGCATCGCCTCGATCATCGGTATCTGCATCAGGGACGAACTGGCAAAAGGAACACCAAGGGCGTCTTTTAGTTCATCTTGCATAAGCGATAGAAATCCGCAGGAAGTTGTCAGCCCCCTACAACCGTCGGCAACCAGCTCGCGTCCGACTTGAATAAAGGCGTCCAAAAGCGCGCGTGGGTCTTCGTGCACAACTTTTTGAGCACTGGCCCCACCGACCGCGCGCTTTTGGACGGGAAAATCCCACGTGTGCAGGTGACCAATGTCGCCAAGAGGGCGCGGAAAATTGGTCTCTAACATCAGTATACCGATAGCTGCACGTTCCATAACGCCTCCTATTTTGCGCGCTCGATGGGTTTGCCGTCGGCGTTGTATGGCTGCAATTCCGCCAAGAGCAGCGCCAGGAATTCTTTACCAAGTTGAGAGAGCGGGCGTGTTGCAGACGTGATCACGGCCATGTCCATCATTATGGGTGGCTCAAAGCGACGCGAGACAAAGCGGTCATCATAATCGAATTCCAATCCAAAACGGTCAAGCAACGCAACACCCATACCTTCCTTTACGAAGGCCAGCAGGTTCTTAAACAGATGCGAATTGACACGTGATTTCATTGGGACGTTGGAATTCTCAAACGCCTCTCGAAGCCGCCGCTGAGTAATATGATCAGGCCCCATCACAAGCAACGGCTCGTCTTTCAGAAGCTCTGGTGTAAGCACTTCATGTCGCTGAAGTGGGTTATCCTTGTGCAACGCAATGCGCGTTTCTACATGCAGCGGGTAGTATTGCAGCGTGTCATAAAGCATCGGCATCTCGCATATGCCAATCTCAAAAAGACCCGATAAGACCCACTCCTGAATCTTCGAACTATACTGCGACTGGAACGAGATATTCATGTTCGGTCTGGTTTTCGCAAACTCGGCAATGAGCTTGGGTACAAAACCGAATGACATAGAGTGCTGGGACGCGATCTGAAGCTGCCCGGCTTGTTTATTTTGCAAGTCAACTACGGTTTGTGTGACGTGATCAAGCCCGCGCACAACCGTGTCGATCTCTCGGTGCATCAGCTCTGCCTCGGGGGTCGGGACAAGCCGACCGTGCAAGCGCTCAAAAAGCGTAAGCCCTGTTTGACGCTCAAGTTGGGCCAGCAAGTTTGATATCCCCGGCTGAGAAATTCCCAAGGAATCGGCAGCACCTGTGACGGTGCCGGTCTCGATGATGGCATGGAACGCTTGAAGCTGTCGGAACCGAAGTCGCATACCGCCGTATATCACTTAAAGTTATATTAGTGCCAGATATTAGTATTGGAAATGATATATAGCGGCTGCCAAACTGGATCCCAACCTTGGGAGTAAGTCGCAGAATGTCTTCAGAGCATATTGTTGTCATCGGTGCCGGGATTGTCGGTGCGTCCTCAGCCATATGGCTGCGCCGTGCGGGATATGATGTCACGCTTCTAGATAAGGGGACGCCCGGCATGGGGGCTTCATACGGAAATGGCGGCATTTTAGCGAGTTGCTCTGTCGTGCCCGTGACCGGTCCTGGCCTTCTTAAGAAAAGCCCGGCGTATTTGGCCGACCCGAACTTCCCGCTTTTCCTACGGTGGGGCTATTTACCCAAACTTGTGCCGTGGCTGATTAAATACATGTCGCATGCAAATGAAGATGACACGCGCAAGATCAGCCAAGGACTGACGACGATTGTTGGCGACAGCCTTGAGCAACATCAGGCGCTGACCACAGGCACCAAGGCCGCGAAGTGGGTGCAGGAAAGCGACTATAGTTTCGCATACCCTGATCGCAACGCCTTTGAAGCCGATGCATTTGCATGGAAGCTGCGCCACGAGGCCGGATTTGAACCCACGTTTATCGAAGGCAATGCCGTTCAAGAAGCGGAACCGATCTTGGGTCCTAAAACGAAGCTCTTGGCCGTGCTTAAGAACCACGGTTTCATTCTGAACCCCGGCTCTTACGTAGGGGATCTTGTTGAGCTTCTGGAACAGATGGGTGGAACGTTCATTCAGGCCGAAGTTAAAGATTTTGAACTGGGTGGGGGTCGGGTCAGTGCAGTGGATACCAGCGTTGGTCGCATCCACTGCGACAAGGCAGTTATCTCATCTGGGGTGTGGTCCAAACCGCTCATGCAAAAGCTGGGTTTGAATGTTCCGCTCGAAGCAGAGCGCGGCTATCACATCATGTTTAAAGAACCCAACCTTAAGCCCAACAATCCTATGATGCTAACGGCTGGAAAATTCGTCGCCACAGCTATGGATCAAGGCGTGCGCTGCGCAGGTGTAGTTGAGTTTGGCGGGCTAAGTGAGACGCCTTCAAAAGCACCTCTGAAGCTGCTGCGCCGAAAAGCACAAGAGATGTTCCCCAAGCTGACATACGCGAGTGATGAAGAATGGCTTGGGTATCGTCCGGCACCATCTGATAGCCTGCCCCTAATCGGCGAGCTTCGCGAAACTGGTGTTTTTACAGCGTTTGGCCATCATCACATTGGCCTGACAGGTGGACCCAAAACGGGCCGTTTGGTTGCTGATATAATTTCAGGAAACCACACCAACAACGATATTCGCCCCTTTGAGCCAATGCGCTTTGCAGCGGGCAAATAACCAAGATCAACAAAAAAGTAACCTAGGGAGAGAACGATGAAACCACTAAACAAGACATTAAGTACGACCGCCATGACTGTGGCGCTGGCAATCGCAGGATCTGCCGCATCTGCAGAGCAATGGGACATGCCAATGGCATATGCCGCAACAAATTTCCATTCGGAGATGGGTGTCGTGTTTGCGGACAAAGTTCGCGAATACACCAGCGGCGAGATTGACATCACGGTTCACCCAGGCGGCTCGCTTTTCAAGGGCGGCGAGATCAAACGCGCGGTCCAAACAGGTCAGGCGCCCATTGGCGAACGCTTCATGTCTGCTCATGCCAATGAAGCCCCGCTTTTGGGCTGGGACAACCTGCCATTCATAGCGACAACCTATGAAAACAACGACAAGCTTTGGGCGGCTGCCAAAGACAAGGTGAATGCACAGCTGTCCGATCTCAACCTTGTGGCGTTGTACACCTGTCCATGGCCTGGGCAGGGCTTCTATTTCAAGAAAGAAGTCATGTCGTCTAAGGACACCCAAGGCGTGAAGTTCCGCTCGTACAACACAGCCACCGCCACCTTTGCTGAAGAACTTGGCATGATCCCCGTTCAGGTTGAAGCTGCAGAGCTTAGCCAAGCGTTGGCCACAGGTGTAGCAGAGTCGTTCATCTCGTCAGGCTCAACGGGCTATGACCGGAAGGTGTGGGAAAACTTGACCCACTATTACAAAGTGAACGCATGGCTTCCGCGCAACTATGTCATGGTTAACAAAGGCGTCTGGGATGGGCTGAGTGCAGATATGCAAGCAAACGTCCAGAAGGCCGCCGATGAAACGGGCACTGCATGCGCGGCCAAGTCGGCAGAGCTTGCCAACTGGTATTTCGAACAGCTGGAAGCCAACGGCATGAAGGTCGAAGACGCGGGTCCCGAGTTCCTTGCCGAGCTTGAAACCATTGGTGCGAAAATGACAGCTGATTGGCTCGCAGAAGTTGGCGAGGATGGCCAAGCTATCCTTGACGCCTACAACGCCAACTAAGCCCAATGGTAGCGGCCTCACTCAAAGCGAGGCCGCTACCAAACTGAATTCAGGGGAATTTCCATGCGAGACTGGCAACCATTTCTAGGGCTTCCCTTATGGGTCTGGCTCTTTGTGCTTCCAGCGCTTTTAGCGCTCTATTGTCTTTGGCAGGGACCAAAAGCCGTCGCGCTTCTGTCACCTATTTGGAGGCTACTCGATAGACTCTACAAGGCCGCTGGCGTGCTTGCTGCATGCTTTATGGTGGTGATCTTGCTGCTGATTGTCGGCCAGATGATTGCCCGTTGGTCCAGCCTCACCTTTCCCGGATCGACCGAATACGCAGGCTACGCCATGGCTGCGACATCCTTTTTCGCCCTGGCTTACACATTGACGCAGGGGGGGCATATCCGCGTGTCTGTTTTGCTTAATCTCAATAGGCACACCGAGTTTTGGCTTGATGCAGTGGCGATGTTCATTGCGGCCATCACTGCCACATATTTTGCGCGTTACGCGATCAAGACCAACATCATGTCAGAGATGCTGAATGATCGAACGCAAGGACAGGATTTCGTCCCGGAATGGCTGCTGACATTCTTCTCCATGTTCGCCAATTCCCCAGCAAAATGGGGTGAGATGTGGGCAAAGACAGGGTCGGAATGGGTGTACACACCCGTTTGGTTGCCACAGCTGCCGATGTCGATTGGTACCGTGCTTTTGGCAATCGCAATCTGGGATTACCTGACACGACTTCTTGCGCATCGTAAAAGTCAAATTCACGGGGAGGTTCTGGAATGAGCGAACTATACGCCACAGCGATTTTCCTTTTTGTCCTTTTTGCGCTTTTAGGGGGTTCCGTTTGGATCGGGCTTGCACTGATGGGTGTGGCTTGGGTTGGTATGGAGCTGTTCACATCGCGCCCAGCCGGCGATGCGATGATCACCACAATCTGGACAGGCGCTTCAAGCTGGACCCTCACGGCCCTACCGCTGTTCATCTGGATGGGTGAAATCTTGTATCGAACGCGATTATCCCAAGATATGTTCCGCGGGCTTGCACCCTGGATGCGCTTCTTGCCCGGCGGCCTGTTGCACACCAACATCGCGGGTTGCACGATCTTCGCGGCTGTTTCTGGGTCATCTGCGGCGACGCTTAATATGGTCGGCAAAATGTCCATCCCCGAGCTGCGCAAACGTGGTTACCCAGAGTATATGATCATCGGAACATTGGCGGGTGCAGCGACGCTTGGGCTAATGATCCCACCGTCACTTACACTGATCGTATACGGCGTTACGATCAATGAAAGCATCACCAAGCTTTTCATGGCGGGTGTCTTTCCCGGCCTCGTCTTGGCTGGACTTTTCATGCTCTACATCATGGCCTGGCACTTCATTTACAAAGAGCAGCGCCCCGAACCAGAACCCCCGATGCCATTTGGCAAACGGCTCTCCGAAAGCCGCTTTCTGCTGCCGCTCTTCGGTCTCGTGTTCGTAGTCATTGGCTCGATGTATCTTGGCTATGCCACCGCCACTGAAGCCGCTGCTGTTGGTGTTCTTGGGGCGCTTGCCCTCTCGGCCATGCAAGGTTCGCTTGATTGGAAGACATTCCAAGGCAGTTTGATGGGGGCAACGAAAACCTCGGCCATGATCGCATTTATCCTGATGGGAGCAGCGTTCTTGTCGCTCTCGATGGGCTTCACGGGCTTGCCGCGTGCGTTGGCCGAACTGATTGAAAGCTATAATCTATCGCCGGTGGCCCTGATCGCAGTGTTGACGGTGTTCTACTTGATACTCGGGATGTTCATGGATGGGCTATCGTCCGTGGTTTTGACAATGGCGATTGTCGAACCGATGATCCGCGCCGCTGGCATTGATGTGATCTGGTTTGGGATCTTCCTTGTTGTTGTTATCGAAACCGCGCAAGTTACGCCGCCCATCGGCTTCAACCTTTTCGTGCTGCAGGGAATGACCCGCCACGATATCGGATACATCGCCAAGACAGCGATCCCGATGGTTGGCCTTATGCTGCTTATGGTGGTTATCCTGGTGATCTGGCCCGAACTGGCCACATGGCTGCCCGAAAACATCCGCCAAGGTCCGGGCCGCTAAGCCCGGATGCTTCACGCGCTTGGGTTCGTTGCGCGCTACGGGCGCTTTGTTCTTGTAATAGGACTGATCGCCGGGCTTGTGTTGCCCGGCGTAGCCTTGGCCCTTCGCCCGTGGCTTAGCGAACTAGTGCTGCTTTTGTTGTTTCTTACTGCGTTTCGCGTCGGTCTGCCGTCAGCACTTGAGGGACTTACCCAAACCCGTAATACGTTTGGAATTGTGCTGGTCTATCAACTGGTATTGCCGCTGCTTTGCATCGCCCTCTTTGCAATCTTCGGTCTTGCACACAGCCCAGTGGCCATTGCGTTAACGCTCATGCTTGCCGCTCCGTCTTTGACTGCAAACCCGAACATGGCGGTCCTGCTGGGCCAAGCACCCGAGCCGGCCTTTCGGTTGCTCATTCTTGGTACATTGGTCCTGCCGATTACGATTATTCCCATCTTTTGGTCCTCACCCGCGTTGGGAAACCTGACGGAAGCGGTTCATGCAGCCTTGCGCCTTGGTCTTTCGATCTGCGTGACCATCGTGTTGGCGTTCTCGCTTCGTGCGATCATTCGGCCCGAGATGCGGAAGCCTGAAGTCCAAGCGCTGGATGGGCTTACGTCGCTGGCTTTGGTCGTCATCGTGATCGGACTTATGAGCGCCGTGGCACCGGCCTTGTCGACAGCCCCTTGGACGCTCGTGAAATGGCTTCTTGTGGCAATGGCGGCCAACCTTGGCTTGCAGGCACTGTCATATGTAGGGTTGCGCCGGTTTGGATCAAAGCACAGTGCGGCACCCATGGCTTTGGTGGCTGGAAATCGCAACGTTGCACTTTTCCTTGTCGCATCATCGGCCACTCAAACAGACGAGTTCCTTTTGTTTCTGGGGTGCTACCAGTTCCCCATGTATTTAACCCCAATCCTCATGCGCCCGCTTTTGGGGCACCCAGGTAGTAGCGAAAAGTTGAGGTGAAATTAGGCCCTGTCCTCGCTTTGAGATTATTCAGAGCCCAGGTAAGCAAGGCGCAATACCAATGAAGGGCAATCGGGCAGCGACCGCTGTGATGACCTGATTACCTCAAAGTGGATATTGGCGCAGCCGCAGCGAATGGCTGCTTCCCACCCAAATTTCCGAATGGGAAGAAGGTTTAGGTCCTTCCTGGCCCTCCCCCGAATGGGGGGAGTTTGCACCCCGCTGCATCGAGATTTGAAGCGTCCCGCAAGTGTTGAGATTTAGGTTATTGTTGCCACCTCTCCTCCCGCCAACTCGAAGAGGTGGGGGGAGGGCACAAGCTTTCTCGACTTGCCTATGGACCGGAGGGGAAGCCTTCTTGCGCGCAAAGCTGAAATTGACCAGAAAAAACCCACTCTCATGCTGAACGAAGGTGAAACCTGAAAACCGCCTTCAGGCGAACAATATCAACGCTGAAGACCAACGCGTAAGTGTAGCTGCTTAGCATACAATCACCGTGCACGAATTCCCCTAACGGGTCTGGTGTAGAGATCAACTATTCACTTTTTTGCAGCACCAAAAATGTCATCATTCCCATGGGCGGCAGCGATTTCTTCTCGATCACCTTAAGCTCGGGTTGCTTGAGAACCGTGGTGATTTCAAAGTCCGAATGCCAGCCAAGCAGATTGGCAAATGGTGCGGTTAACCGCTCGATCCGAGCGAGCAATCCGGTTTCTCTGGCGAAGTGATTGGTGATCACGAGACGGCCGCCTGGTTTGCAGACACGTACCATCTCAGCCATGACGCGCTCGGGTTCTGGTACGACTGATATGATGTGCATCGCGGCGACGACATCAAACAATGCATCGGGAAAATCGAGATTGCGTGCATCCATCTGCCTCAAATCTTGTACATGATTCAAATCCAGAGTTTTGGCCTTGGCCCGCGCCTTGGCCAACATATCTTCGCTGAAATCAATGCCCGTCACCCTCAGATCTGAGCGATAGTTTGGCAACGCGAGACCTGTTCCAACTCCAACCTCAAGAACCTTTTCGGCACCCTGTTCGTTAATGTAGTCGACTGCTGTTCGGCGCCCGACATTCGTAATGGCCCCAAATGTTTTGTCATAGACCGGCGCCCAACGGGCGTATGAGGTTTTGACGGCATTGAGCTCCAAGACACTATCCCTCGACTGGTTTTGATTTTCGTGAACAGCGGTATGCCCAAACAAGGCAAACTACGTAAACTAAGGTAAGAAATGTCAGCGTGGCCCATAGGTAGGTCAGCAGGGCTGCGGTCAAAATCGCTGCCCCCAACAGGAAGAACTTGGCATTGGCGCGATCCATAGCCATGTTCTTAAATGAGTAGGTCGGGATACGACTGATCATCAGCAGACCTACCAAGCAGATGTAAAAAGCGACAAAGGCCGGGGGGGTCAGAGGCATGTCTGAAACTGCAAACGAGAAGACCATCGGCAAAATTACCAAGACCGCCCCAGCAGGTGAGGGTACACCAACAAAAAACTCAGAGGGCGTAGAACCCGTTTCCAATCGACCGCTGACATTGAAACGCGCAAGGCGTAAGACGCAGCAAATTGCGTAAAACAAGACAGCGATCCAACCAGCGCTTCGGAAGTCCTGAAAAGCCCAACTGTGCAAGATCAGCACCGGTGCGACGCCAAAGTTAACAAAATCAGCAAGTGAATCGAGCTCTGCTCCAACAGCGGTTGACCGCTTTAATAGACGCGCCACCCGACCGTCGAGACCATCAAGAACACAGGCCGCTAGAATGAGCTGAACAGCCAATTCAAAGTTGCCCTCATACCCAAATCGTATCGCGGTAAGCCCTGCGCAGATTGCGGCGATGGTAATAAGATTGGGCAACAGATAGATCAAGCGAATATCTGATTGCTTTTCACTATCCAAGGGCTCAGCCATTGATCAATCCGCCAAGGCGGTGCGCGCGGGTTCAGTAGAGGCAAGATCTGCTAAAACGGTCTCACCTGCAATCATGGTTTGTCCTAGGTTGACCATTGGTTCTACCCCATCGGGCAAATAGACATCCAACCGCGAGCCAAAACGGATCAGGCCGAACCGCTCTCCGGTACGCAAGGTGGCACCTTTCGTCGTGAAGCAAACGATCCTTCGTGCGACCAGCCCCGCAATCTGCACCACGGCAATTTGGCGGCCGTCAGTCATCTCAATACAAAGGCTGTTGCGCTCGTTGTCAGCACTGGCTTTGTCCAGCGACGCATTGAAAAACTTGCCCGGACGATAGGCTATCGCTGCGACCTGACCCGCTATTGGGGCACGGTTCACATGGCAATTGAAGACACTCATAAACACGCTGACGCGGGTTAGAGCCGTATCAGGCATTCCAAGTTCGGCTGGCGGGACAGCTTTTTCGATGAGCGAGACGATGCCGTCAGCAGGACTGACGATCAGCCCCTCTCGCGAAGGAGTGACGCGCACGGGATCCCGAAAAAAGTAGTAGCACCAAATCGTTAGACCCACACCGATCCACCCTAGAACGGACCATATGAGAAAGAGGACGACTGTGATTGCGGCAAAGATGCTGACAAATTTGCGCCCCTCAGGATGCATTGGCTTAAGGAACGTGTCACGCATCTTCATGGGGGCAACCTAATCTGGCTAAAAACGACTCCTTCTATCGCCAAAGCGACAAAATTTGCAATGTTATAATAGGCAGTGTTTTAGGGTCAGGATCGAACGGTTTAAAAATCCAAGCCGAGATCCACTGTGCGCGCCGAATGGGTCAGTGCGCCGGACGAGATATAGTCCACGCCCGTCGCAGCGATCGAGGCGATCCGCTCCAGTTTCACATTACCGCTGGCTTCGGTTTTCAACCGGCCATCAACCATCGCGACGGCCTCGCGCAACATGTCATTGTCCATGTTGTCCAGAAGCACGACAGAGGCACCGCCGACCTCCAATACCTCGGTCAATTGGTCCAGCCGATCGACTTCGATTTCAACCGCCATCATGTGGCTGGCGTGAGCTTTGGTGGCCTCCAGCACCTGACGCACACCACCGGCAGCGGCGATGTGATTGTCCTTAATCAGGATCGCATCTGAAAGCGAGTAACGGTGGTTGAACCCGCCGCCATGCAAGACGGCCAGCTTCTCGACCAGACGCAGGCCCGGCGTGGTTTTGCGGGTGCAGGTGACACGAGCGTTTGTACCCTTTGCTTCGGCCACGAAACCGGCGGTCTTGGTGGCGATGCCGGTCAGGCGACCCGCGAAGTTCAGGGCCACGCGTTCACCCGACAGGATCGACGCGGCCGACCCTTTGATGGTCATCAGCGTGTCACCTTTCTGACAGGTGTTGCCATCCGCGACATGGGTGACAACCTGAAGCGTTGGGTCCACCAAACGAAATGCAATTTCTGCGACCTGCATGCCCGACACAACCGCATCTTCGCGCGCGTTGATCCGCGCGTCATAAGTGGTGTCTGCCGGGATCACGGCACGAGTGGTCACGTCGCCATAGCTGCCAAGATCCTCCATCAACGCGTTGCGGATCATCGGTTCCAGAACAAGATCGGGGACAGAGGAAAAACTCATGACAGCTCCTTACAAGCTTGTGCGCGGATAATAAGCGCGTCTGATAGATACATCTCGGACCGTTTCCCCGGTCCTGCGGTGGGTTCAGGGAAGTCGGACCTGTCATGCGCGCCGCGGCTTTCTTCACGGACCAATGCACCGGCGGCGATCAACGTCGCTGTAGCGCACATGTTTAGGAATGATGGGCTGTTGCCATTCGCCTGCTCAAGAGCCGCGATGGTTTGAAGTGCCTTGGCCAGACCCTTGCGATCCCGGACGACGCCCACAAGTAGGGTCATGGTTTCACGCAGCACCTTTACGGCCTCGGGTGCAGGGGGGGTGCCGCCTTCGTCGAACGTCAGTTCGAGGAGCGGAGCGTCTTGGTATGACGGCAGAGTTTCCGAAATGCCCTCCGCGCAGATGCGGGCATAGACCAAAGCTTCAAGCAATCCATTCGACGCCAGACGATTGGCCCCATGCAGCCCGGTCGAGGATGCCTCGCCGCAGACCCACAACCCCTCGATACTGGCACGCCCTTTGGTGTCAGTCGCGATGCCGCCCATGTGGTAATGGGCGGCGGGGGCAACCGGGATCGGCTCGTTCGCCGGATCAATGTCGTTGCGGGCACAATACTCAGCGACGGATGGGAACAGCGTCTTGATTGCCTCGCCCAGCACTTCGCGTGTGTCGAGCATCGGGCGGTTGCCCGCCTTCACCTCGGCATAGATCGCGCGGGCAACAACATCACGCGGGGCCAGTTCGGCGTCCGGGTGGATGGCTTGCATGAAGCGGTCGCCGTGTTTGTTGATCAGGATTGCGCCTTCGCCCCGCAAGGCTTCGGTCGCCAGCGGCGCGGGGTCCTCGCCCACATCCATGGCGGTGGGGTGGAACTGGACGAATTCAGCGTCGGAAATCAATGCACCGGCGCGCGCGGCCATACCGATGACCTGCCCACGAATGCGTGGCGGATTGGTGGTCAGAGCATAAAGCCCACCTGAGCCGCCGCCAGCCAACAGGATGGCTGGGCTACGCAGCATTACAGGGGCCGAGCGCCCTTCTCCTGCGTCTTGAATGGCCACTCCGGTCACGCGTCCTGCACTGACCTCGAGATCCAGCGCCATTGTGCCTTCCAGCACTTGGATCGACGGCGTTTCGCGCACGTGATCGATCAGCGCCGCCATGATCTGAGCGCCCGCCTGATCCCCCTTTACCCGGACTACGCGGGCAAAACTATGCGCCGCTTCGCGCGACAACACATAGTCCCCGTCTTCGGTCCGATCGAAAGGCGTGCCCATCGTTGTCAGATCAAGAATGTAGTCACGCGCTTCGCGCGTCACTAGGTCAGCGACCTTCGGGTCAACCGTACCCGCACCCGCATTCACGGTGTCGTTGGCATGGTTTTCGGGGCTGTCATCTGCGTCCATCGCAGCCGCAACGCCACCCTGCGCCCAAGCCGAGCTTGCGCCTTCGCCCAAGGTTTCGGGCGAAATCATCACCACCGGGTGCGGTGCCAGTTTCAACGCGGCATAAAGGGCGCCCAGACCGGCACCCACGATAACTACGCGATCAGTGGTGATGGATTTCATGTCAGATCAGAGACCCAGTTTCTTCGACAGGTCGATCATCGCCTGAACTGAATGGCGGGCTTTCTCTGCCACCTTGGCGTCAACTTCGACCTGACCCTCCATCGTGTGCAGCACATAGAGGATCTTTTCCAACGTGATCTTCTTCATGTAGGGGCACATGTTGCAAGGGCCGACGAAGTCGACTTCGGGCAGGCTGTCCGAGATGTTGGATGCCATCGAACACTCAGTGATCAGCATCGCCTTTTTCGGCTTTTCGTCTGTCACGTATTTGATGATGCCACTGGTCGAGCCCGAGAAATCGGCCTCGGCGACCACGTCAGGCGGGCATTCCGGGTGGGCGATCAGGCGCGTTCCGGGATTCCATTCGCGGAAATCACGCAAGTCTTTCGCCGTGTATTGTTCGTGCACGATGCACGACCCGGGCCAGTACACAACGTTCTTATCTGCCTCGTTCGCCACATTCTGCGCCAGATACTGATCGGGCGTCATGATAACCGTGTCGCTCTCCATCGCATTTACGATCTGAACCGCATTAGATGATGTGCAGCAGATGTCAGAAGCCGCTTTCACTTCGGCGGTCGTGTTTACATAGGACACGACCGGGGCACCGGGGTATTTGGCGCGCATCTCTTCGATGCCATCAGCTGTGATGCTTTCGGCCAGCGAACAACCCGCTGCCATATCAGGCATTAGCACGGTTTTCTCGGGGCTTAGGATCTTCGATGTCTCAGCCATGAAATGCACGCCGGCTTGAACGATCACGTCCGCTTCGACATCGCTGGCCTTCATCGCCAGTTGCAGGCTGTCGCCCACGAAATCGGACACGCCGTGGAAGATTTCGGGTGTCATGTAGTTGTGGCCCAGAATGACCGCGTTACGCTCTTTCTTCAGCGCATTGATCGCCTTGATGTAGGGCGCGTAGATCGCGAAGTCCGGAGGCGTCACCACGCGATCCATCCGTGAATAGATGTCTTGCATCGAATCTGCACATTCCGGTGAAGGCGCGAGGTCATAGGCGTTTGAAAGAACGGATCGGATTTCTGTTAGATCGAGCAACTGTAGAGCCTTTGCGTATTTCGTTTACGCCTAATACACCGATAAGTAATTAAGGCAAAGCAACTGCAGATTGGTCAATTTCTTCGGGTCAGGTCGACTTTCTTGGTTCTAGGCGCGAATACATCAATTGCGGACTTAGGATGGCCGCGCAGCGAACAGCCGCTCTATCGCCCCTTTAGACGGTCATGGGTCCACTCTTTCTATTTCCTATGTTGGGTGCTCTTGACGCCCCGAAGCGCATGAAATATGTCCTGTTTTCACTGGGCGAGCGTTGTGTAGTGGTAAGACCTTAGCCTTCCAAGCTCGTGATATATTATTCCCTGACATTCCTGTAGTTGCCAAGTCATTCACTTTATGGAAGAATTTATTGTAGGGACATTCCCTCAGTTTCCCTGATTTTCAGTTCAATACCTACAAAATTCCGACAAAAAAATCATGCCGAAACTCACAGAAACTTTTGCCCGCAAGCTGCCCCAGTCCAAAACGGGGACCGAAAAGCACTGGGACAGTGAGGTGCGAGGGCTCTGCCTCTTCGTCGGGAAACGCTCGAAAACCTGGTACTTTCAGAAGGACGTTGGCGGTCAAACGAAACGGGTGATGATCGGTCGGTTCCCGGTGATTTCTGCACAAGCTGCGCGGCAGACCGCGATGGAGCTTGCGCTGGAAATGGGGCGCGGGGCTGGGAAAGTAGCGCAGATCGGAGCGCCCACGCTGGAGACCGCATTAGAAGGGTACCTGGGACGCCCCAAACTGAGATCAGATGCCCACAAGCGCTCTCTGCGCAAGCAGTTCGAACTTCACCTGAAAGAGTGGCTCAAGCTGCCACTGGATGAGATCTCGAAGAAGATGGTGGTGGAGAAGCACCAATCTATGGCAGCGACACCATCGGCAGCCAATCACATGCTCAAGTATTTCCGAACGATCTGGAACCACGCCAGACGGGTCTATGATCTGCCCGAGGCGCCTACTATGGCGATCGAGTGGTTTGATGAGCAGCCAAAGGGACAGGTCATTGAGGATCTCAAGGCCTGGCGCGACGACGTCGATGGCCTCTCAAATCCCATTCATCAGGTCTTCTATGAACTCTTGCTGTTTACGGGTTTGCGCAAGAGCGAGGCGCTGACGCTGGAATGGAAAAACATTCATGAGGATCACATCCATCTCCCCATGACCAAAAACGGCCGAAGCTTTGATCTTCCCATCTTGCAGTTGCATCATGAGATCCTGGCTCCTGTTCGCGGCTTGAGCGAGCAATGGGTATTTCCATCTCCGAAGTCGGAGTTGGGTCATATCACAAACCCAGCGAGACTCGCATGGGGTCCGCACGCGCACCGTCGCACCTTTGCGACTGTCGCCATGGAGGCTGGCGTGCTCGAGGAAGTGGTTGGGCGCTTGCTGAACCACACGCCGCTGTCGATCACGGGGCAGAGATATGTGAAGCCTTCGTTGGCGGCCTTGCGACCGGCGATGAAGGTGGCCTGCGAAGAGCTATTTAGAAGACAAAACGGAGCATTCCCCGATGAATGATAAAATGGGCGTTAAACCGTTCCAAGACCACGATCCAGACAGCGAAGAGTATCGCGACCTTCGCGGTCGCCTTATCCCAGTCGTGGAAGAGCATATCGGTCCAGTAAAAGGGTATTCCTCCAGACAACTTGCCGCATCCATAATTGCAAACTTTGACAACGTGATGGTTCATTTCTGGAGAAGGGATGATGTGAGCAAGACCTTGGACAAGCTAAGAAGATCCCTGTCGGAAGCTATTGGGGCGTATAACAATCTGCCGTTGCTTGTGACGGACCAAATGGAATGGGATACAGGACAAGTTGATAGTTTGAACAAGGAAAGATTTCTGCAGAAGACCACACACGATGTGTTGTTCCAACACATGTTGCCCGAACGTGGTGCGACGAAGGCTTATGCAGCATTAAAGTCTTTGGCCGAGCATTCTGACGAGTTGATTTCCGCGATTGAGATAACAAAGCGAGAGCTTCCCGAGGGCATTCCCACTCGCAACAGACAGACGTTCAATGAATGGGCTTTGATTGATGCCAGTGTTCGAGCCGCGAAATTCAACAAGAGCATCAATATCCCAGACGATTTGGATAACTATGGCGATTTGACTCGGTTCCTACGTGACGTCTTTGATGTTTTCGGGATCAAGAAGACGAGTTTTAGGAAGGCTTACGATAGCTGGCGCAAGTACGTGGACGGCAAAATGGAAAACTACGATTTGATGGACATTTAGTTCTAGAAGAAAGCTCATCATTCTCAAGGTCATTGAATATGCCAAGGAGAATGAAATGGAACCGAAGTACCTCACCGCTGCAGAGGCAGCCAGCTACACAGGTCTCAGCGAAAGCTACCTCGCAAAACTCCGGATGGGAACTGGCCCACAGATTGGACCGGTATATTGTCGCATTGGCCTCAGAGCCATCCGGTATCGTCGAAAAGATCTTGATGATTGGATGGATTCTAAGACTTGTGGGGATGTGGTCGCCAATCGTGAAAATGCATTGATTGGCGGTACTATATGACCAATAGAGGTGCCCCGATGTCAAAGAGAACGCCTCTGGACCTGAAGCAAAAATGGTTTGTAGCCCAACATTGGGCTCAGATGGATCCACCACTCACACGTGCTAGCTACGCAGTGTTGATGAGACTTCTGGATCGCCAGAATACTAAATCCGGGCGTTGTGATCCGTCTGCCATCGGGCTTGCAGAAGAAACTGGATTTACCGAGCGGAGCGTTCGCTCTGCTTTCAAGGAGCTGGAAGAACGTGGCGCAGTGAAGCGTTATCGCGCCGCCAAGCGTTCACGCAATCAGTTTCTGATTCACTCTGTGGAAGAGCTTGGTCAGATTGCAAGATTGTCAGAACTGAAGTCACGCTCAGGGCGCTCTTCATCCATGAACTCCACTTCCGCTCAACCTGCAGCGCTCTTCCGCTCAGCCCTGAAGCGCAGTTCACCCGAAACTATAAAAGAAACAATAAAGAAAAAGAGGAGTTCTGAGAGAGAGACAGTGCCGAACTCAAGGTCGCTCAGTGAAAAGCATGGTGCATCCAAAACTGAAATGGATTTGGGGGAGTTTGAGAAGCGGGTGGTAAAGGTGTTCGAGCGGGAGGGGTATGGCTACGAAGGATTATTGTCGCTTCCCGCAACTGAGATTGAGGTAATCTATGGCGAGATGACAAAGGGTGTGTTGTCTTTCTCGAATGCGGTAGGCCGTTTGCTCAAGAAGTACAGATCGGAAGTCTCATAGTTTCGCGACGCTGAACGAGTTACAGCCTTGGGCCGATGGGGGGGTAGGTCAAATACCTGAGATGTTTCAGCCTGCAGACCCGTCCCCCTAGCACGCGCAGATTTTATTTCCCTCAGATGGCGAAATTTCAGTCGATATATGCAGGATCAGAGGCACAAGCTAAAATCAGGTACTCACCTCTTCGACCCGGAACTAGGTTCAAAAAACATATTATTATCAATGCGATAAGAGCGATATTTCTTTATGTTTCCTCGAAACAGCAAGACTCGCCTTCTCAAGCGGTTATGAAGATCATTTTTCCCTTTCGCCAGTTTCGGCCCATTGCGAACCTTAGTGCTTGATGCAGCTATCGGCAGGAATGAGCCCAACCCGTGAGTTTGAGTTTATTGCTGCGGGCTCCTGCAGCGTAGACATTGCTTCATTTGCTTGCCTCGGAGTGCTGCGCGGCGACGGGAATACCTGACATTCGTTGGTGATGCAGTGAAGACTTCGAGGGCATGGATTAGGTATAGTGAAGCGCGGGAAATCCCGGAGCTCAGTTTTGTCGCTCTTCGATTTCGCGCGTTGCCCGATTTAGGATCGAGATCATGGGATCAGGAAATATCTTTGAGAAAGGCGAACAACTCGTCATCCGACACTTTCGCCGCGTGCTCCGGTCCGGGAAACGCGCCGTTCTCCACATCTGAGCGGAAGGCGGAGAGCGCGCGGACGCGTTCTGTCTGGACGGCGTCCAGAAGCGGACGAAGGTCTCCGTAGGCCTTTGCATGGCGGGGCAGTTTCTCGGTTTCGCCGCAAATGTCGCAGGTGAAAAGGAAGATCACGTCGCCTGCGGATCCCGCCCCAATCGAGAACGTGACAAGATTGGTCCGTTTCGCAATTTCTTCCATCGTGCGCCCGGCGATCAACTCGACCTCGACGCCGAATGCGCCTGCGTCTTCCAGCCGTCGGAACCGTTCCAGAACCTCACGGGCACTCTGTGCCGTTTTGCCAACCGCTTTGAGGCCCCCGTATTTCGTTGAATGGCGTGGCAGGTTGCCAATGTGACTCATCACCGAAAAGCCCTCATGGGCCAGCATCTCGACTGTTCTCAGACCGCGGCTGGTATAAAGCGCATCGCTCCCACGTTCCATCACAGACAGTGCGGCGCTCATGATCTCGTCCTGCGTCGCGAATTGCGTGGGCGGCAACGCCGTGATGATCAACGAATGGGGGGCGCCTGCGCGCACGGCATCGTAGTCGTCGTAGTCGCAGGAAATGGTATCAATCCCGGCCAAGGCACAGGCTTCGGCTTCATCCCGGCTTACAGCAGTGGCCATCGTGTGTTTTCGGATGCCGCGATTGTCCTGCAGATCCTTGACGGTCAGCATGCGTTGGGTTGGCTGTGCGCCATAGGTGTACATAGGTTTCATGTCTTGTGTCCGTGGATGAGCAACCGCGAGGAATGTGCGACGACGTGGTCAATCAGCTGCGAGGATCGAGCGATTTGTCGGCCCAGGCTCTGTAGAGGTCATGGAAATGGCGCATCGCGTGCTCGGAGACGCCGTGATCATCGGGGTCTGTGACATACCAGCCATGGCGGAATGCCCGCTGCGACATTCCCTGTTGCACGCCTTCGCAAAGGTCCTTGTCTTCGACGGCCACAACATTGTTTGTCCATTCAGAGCGCAAGCGATCCCGCACGGACGCGCCCGGATCGGTTGGCACACGCGGCGCAAGGGTCACCGTGTAGCGTGACGTCTTCCCCGGTTCCAGCGGATCGAAGCGCGAGACATAGAAGTTCTGTACGCCCGGAAACCGGCCAAAGGTGATATTGGGGAACATCCACCAAAACTCGCCGACCAGAACGTCATGCTCTAAATCGAGCGGAAAGGCCCGGTTTTCAGCTTTCCGCTTTGTTGGCGCGTTCTGGTAGGTGAAATTCCTGAACATGGTGAACTTGCTGTCAGGGATCGCCATCATTTCGTTGAACTCGGGATGCGCCATCTGGCAGTGATAGCACTCCAGAAAATTGTCCAGCATCACCTTCCAGTTGGCGTTGCAGAGATAGGTGTGGCCAAACTCATCGCTGCCGGCGCTGATCACATAATCCGGCAGATCGGGGCAGGCCCCCAGCATTTGTTGCTCAAGCCCAGGCGCGAATTCCGCAAGGCTTTCGGCATCGAGATCGGCATTGATGAAGACAAAGCCCACGATCTGATCCACGCGCACGGGTAGAAGATTTTTTCGATCCCGGCTGGCCTCGGATGCCCGGTTCACGCCCCTTGCGCCGCGCAACTTCCCCTCAAGCGTGAAGGTCCAGGCGTGGTAGGGACACGTGACGCGGGACTTGCTGCCTTGTCCCTCAACAAGCCGGTGTCCGCGGTGCGGGCATACATTGTGAAAGCCCTTCAAATCCCCCTCTGACGTGCGCACAAGGAAGAAGTCCTGCCCATGCAAGGTAAAGGCAAAGTAATCGCCGGGGTTGGCGACCTCGCTCTCATGACATACGAACTGCCAGGAGTTGTAGAAAAGGTCGCGGATCTCAGTATCCATGACGCTTTGGTCGACATAGTAGCGCGCGGCGAGAGTGTCTTCCCGGCCTGCAGGATCCGGTGCGATTTCGCTTCCTCGAATGGCGTTGACCACAGACATGAAGGGCTCCTCTTGACCAATGTGGTAGATGGCTACCAGGCACAATGCGGGATTGGGGCAAAGAAAGACACTGGTCTTGAGTTGATGCATTCTATAGCTTTTTGTTATGGAATCATCGAAACGACCAACCACTGGTTCGCTGAACTCACTCCTCGTTCTTGAAGTTGCGGTCCGCCATGCAAGCCTGTCGCGCGCCGCTGAAGAACTGGGTTTAAGCCAACCCGCGGTTTCGCGGCATATCGCGACACTCGAAGGTCGGCTCGGGCAAGCGCTGTTTCGGCGAAACAACAACCAGATTACCCCAACGCAAAGCGCCGTGCGGATGGCGGAGGCAATCAGGCTCGGCTACGGACATGTGGATCAGGTCTGGAAAGAAGTCGCTGCCCATTCCGAACGCGCAGAGGTAATCCTTGCATGCACATATGGTTTTGCCGACCAATGGTTGATGCCCAAGTTTACGGACCTGAGAGATTCTCTGGATGGGGCACGGGTTCGCGTTGTCACGACGGACCAGCTTGGAGACATCGATCTCAGCCGCGTGGATGCCGCCGTGGTCTGGGACACCGCGCGCTTTCCGAACAGACCCTTCATCCCCTTGATCAAGTCGGAGATTTTCCCGATTTGCAGCCCGAGCTTTCTGCAGGCCTATCCCGAGGTCGAAGCTGACATTCGAAGCCTGCCGCCAGAACTCTTCCTGCATTTCGATGTCGGAGGTTCAGGCTTCATGACCTGGCCAAAGTGGTTCGCGCTCGCCAAGCTGAAACCACCGCAGTTTGCCTCCTCGGCGGAATTCGATGCTTACCCGTTTCTTCTGCAGTCAGTCCAGCGAGGGGACGGCATCGCCCTGGGGTGGCACGGACTTGTAGATGAAGCTCTGTCCAGAGGTGAGATCCTACGTCTCGGCCCGAGCGTATCGGATCGCGACGTGTCCTACTTCCTTCAACACCGCCCCTTCCAGGGCGAAAGTCGCGCGCTTAAGCAAACGGTCACTTGGTTCCAGAACGCAGCATCCATGTAGCACCGTGTCCAATTCATCCTGGCACGCTGTCGGTGCTGGCATTTCCTGGAATGTCAACGGGGCAGAGCTTATCATCGGCGGAGTAAACCATGTACCGCGCCCTACGTCGCTGCAATGCAGGTCGCAAACCGTTCTTGGTTTGGTCCAGCCAACTGCCGATTGGCGACGCGCCAACCGAGATGATCAACCGCTGCAACGATTAGCTGAGTACTTTCGAGACTACAAAGTCTTCCATGTGGGCGGAACCTAGGCTCCTCAACCCACCGCCAAGCGCTGAGACTGCAGCGCAGATGTTTCAGAACACCAATGTCGTGCCCATCGTTTTGGGGCTGCACTTTGTTAAAGAGTCGTCACCCGACGCGATCGGACTGGCAGTAGTATCCAGGTTGGAGCAGATTTGAGTTTTGGTCTCATTCGTCTGGCAAACTTGCAGCGAAGGTGCGGTCTCGGCTTGCGCGAATATGATACTTGCCAATGACCGGTCTGGCGGCGGGAACAGCGGCGCAGACTTGTCTCTCCCGCAAATGCAAAAATATGCTGCGTCAGCAATAGCCGCATGTGCACAAGTCCGCTTCGTCCCGCATAGCCGCCCCTGTTGCCGAACGCAGCGAAGGTCTGCTGTCCGCACAAATTTTCGAATGAGAAGAAGGTTTGGGTCCTTCCTGCCCCTCCCCCGAATGGGGGTAATTCGCACCCCGTGGCATCGGGATTTGAAGCGCCTCGCAGGTGTTGAGATTTGGGTTGTTGTTGTTATCTCCCCGCCCATCAACAACTGGGGAGGGGGAGGGTTAGAAATTTTTGCCGCCTTCCCGAGGACCGGAGGTGGAGCCTTTTTGTGCGCCGAATGGGAATTGAACAGAAAAAGCCACATCAGACAGGGACAATCCGCCTTAGTCGACCTCCAGCAACTTATGATGGTACTGCGGGGCGGCCCGTCGAACCCGTCACTAGCTGCAAGTGACTGTCCGTCGTCAGAGTTTTTGGAACCAAAGGCTGGCTAAACTAAGAGAGAGTTCGGCTCATCTGGTTGGTTTGAAGCGCGATTCTGAGGTTTCCGATCAGATTTCAAACGAGGGTTGCCGATGGATTTAGCTCCGTACGACCTCGATCATCTAGGATCCAAGACTTACCATTTTCCAAGACAACAGCAGATAGCTTGCGCCCATTCCCGGCACCGGTATCGACGTTAATGCGATTGCCATAGTGCGCGACATCTCCGTCAACAGGTGTATGCCCGTGAACAACAATCCATGGATGAGCCCGCTTGTCGTTCAGAAAGTCACCTCTGATCCAGATCAAGTCATCTACCGTTTGCTCCTCCAAGAGAATGCCTGGGCGAATGCCGGCATGAACAAACAGATAGTCCCCCTGCTGATGATACGGCCTAAGTGCCCTGAGAAACTCTACATGTTGATAGGGTACGCGTTGCTGGGCTGCGGCATGAATCTGATAGAGTCGATCGTTCTCGGCGACGCCCACGCCGTAGGAGCTCATCGTCTCAATCCCACCGATCCGTTTGTCAAACCAGTGATATCCAACCAAGAATTGCTCATCATGCCGCGGATACTCTTCCATGAACATAGAGAACATTCGGTCATGGTTTCCTAATAGGCAAATCCAGTTCCGACCGCGGTTAAGGCCTTCGAGGAGTAACGTAACTACCCCCTTGCTGTGCGCGCCGCGATCAACATAGTCACCCAAGAAGACAATACGCGCTTGTGGACCACCGTCTTTCTCAATCAGATCAAGCGTATGTTCAAGCATACCCAACTGACCATGCACGTCTCCGATCGCGTAGATTGGTTCGCTCAACTGATTGCTTCCTTATCGATCAATATGTTCAACTAGACCTCGTGAGCGGTAGCTAAAATATGGTCGCTTCGGTCGCGGCGCGCAGTTCGTCCTCGGTCACGCCATCGGCAGTCTCGACGATTTTCAATCCACCTTCGACCACATCCAGCACACCCAGATTGGTGATGATGCGGTCCACAACCGATTTGCCGGTCAGGGGCAGAGTGCATGCTTTCAGAACTTTCGAGTCGCCATGCTTGTTGGTGTGATCCATCACAACCACCACGCGGCCAACTCCGGCCACAAGGTCCATCGCGCCGCCCATGCCTTTGACCAGCTTGCCGGGGATCATCCAGTTGGCAAGGTCTCCGTTTTCGGCCACTTCCATCGCGCCAAGGATCGCCATGGCAATTTTGCCGCCACGGATCATGCCGAAGCTCATCGAGCTATCGAAATAGGCCGTTTGGGGCAGTTCGGTGATGGTCTGCTTACCTGCGTTGATCAGGTCGGCGTCGATCTCGTCCTCGGTCGGGAAGGGGCCCATGCCCAGCATGCCGTTTTCCGACTGAAGCGTTACGTTAACGCCTTCGGGAATGTAGTTGGACACCAGCGTCGGGATACCGATGCCGAGGTTCACATACCAACCGTCTTGCAGTTCTTGTGCCGCGCGAGCGGCCATTTGATTGCGGTCCCAAGCCATGTCTTAAGCCTCCCGGATGGTGCGTTGTTCGATGCGCTTCTCGTGCTCGCCTTGAATGATGCGATGCACGTAGATGCCCGGCAGATGGATCGAGTCAGGATCCAGCGAGCCGGTCGGCACGATTTCTTCGACTTCGACTACGCAGGTTTTGCCACACATGGCAGCCGGCGGGTTGAAGTTGCGGGCGGTCTTGCGGAAAACAAGGTTGCCGGTCTCGTCGGCTTTCCAAGCTTTCACGATGGACAGATCGGCAAAGATGCCTTCTTCCATGATATAGGTTTCCATCTCGCCGTTCGGGCCGGTTGGGAAATCCTTTTCGTCCTTGCCCTCGGCAATCACGGTGCCCACGCCGGTCTTGGTATAGAAGCCGGGGATGCCGTGACCGGCAGCGCGCATACGCTCGGCCAGCGTGCCCTGCGGGTTGAACTCCAGCTCCAGCTCGCCCGACAGATACTGGCGCATGAACTCGGCGTTTTCGCCCACATAGGACGATATCATTTTGCGCACCTGCTTGGTCTGCAACAGGATGCCAATGCCGAAATCATCAACGCCGGCGTTGTTCGAGGCGAAGGTCAGATCCTTCACACCGCTGTCCTTGATGGCTTCCAGCAGAAGCTCGGGGATGCCGCACAGGCCAAAGCCGCCGGCGGCAATCAGCATGTCGTCCGACAAAAGCCCGTCCAGAGCGGTCTTTGCGTTTGGGTATATTTTTTTCATCTATTACCTTTCTGAGGTCCGTAAGGCACTTAAACAATCCTGTAAATTCTGCGGGTGAGCAGAGTCTTGCAGGATGGCCGTAGACCACAACAAACTAAGGCTGACTGACAACCTCAAGTTCGAGATGATCTAATCAAACCACTTGATCCGAGATCCATGTATCGAGGATTTCAAGGGTTTTATCTGAGAACTCTGCATCGTTGATGTGGCAACCCAACTCAACCAAAGTCACATTTTCCGGACAATGCTCACGCAGTTCTTCAATGAATGCCGACAGGCCCTCTGCATCTTCAAGCAGGCCGCCTGCTCGATCCCATTCGTTTCCACCTTCCAACGGCAAAATCAAGATTGTCGGCCCAGTCGCTTTGGCAAGTTTTTCACACATCGTACGAGCCATCTCTTGGCGTTGATCACTAGACATACTGACAGCTGTGATCAGGCGGTTGTGGTCATGCAGGTCTTGATCGGCAAGTGCTTGGGGAACAGGGTGCCAACCGACCAGATCGACCAAATCATAGCATCCAATTGATACAATTTGAGGAACACCAGCTTTACCTGCATTGGTCATCCGATCTTCACCAGCGCTGATGGCTGATCCCAGCATGTGGTTGCCAACCTCCTGAGGTGCAAAATCCAAGACGGCAGCAAACTCGCCCTTGGACGCCAGGCTTTCAAAAGCGCGCCCTCCCATTCCGGTTGCGTGAAAAACTGCCAACTCAAACCCTCGTGCCTCAAGGGCTGGTTTCAGATGCACCATATACCGCAGAACAGTTTTGCCGAATGAAGTCATCCCAATCAAAGGGCGATCTCGCTTCATTGGTCGCGCAGCGCGGGCTGCCCCAAGAACAGCACCTGCCGCCTGTCGGAGCGACGCCTCACAAACGGAATTAAGACCGTAGAGGCCGCCAGCCCAAAGGATCATCTGAATGTCTGCGGGCAGACGCTCAGGGGGGATCATTGGAGAGAACGAGACCGTAGAAACGATGTATTTTGGGACGCCAATCGGTAACGCACAGCACAGATCGAGTGCTAAATCGGTCCCCATTGATCCACCCAAAACCAACACGCCATCAAACAAGCCTTCGTTGTGCAATCGCGCAGCCAGAAGCGCTGAGCCCTTGGCCATGATCTGCATGGCAACGTTCTCGTCACCACTATCAATGGCTTCTTGTATCGAGTGCCCACCTTCTTCAGCCACCTGATGCTTTGAAAAATCTGTTGGCGTACTAGGATCTCCAAGCACAGAAATGTCCATCGTTTTGACCAACCCACCCTGTTCGCGGATAACGTCAGCGATGAAATTCAGTTCATCATCTTTGGTGTCATAGGTCCCTACGACCAGAATAGTATGATCAGTCATGTTGGGTCTCTTTTCCGGAATTAAAGTTTGATCCAGGCTGTTTTCAGTTCGAGATATTTGTCGAGCGCGTGCAGCGACTTGTCATGCCCATTACCCGATTGCTTGACGCCACCAAGCGGCACTGTGGTGTCGGCACCTCCATAGGTGTTCACGTGAACGACCCCTGCTTGAATGGCACGGATCATGCGATGCGCCCGCGAAAGGTTCGACGTCCACACGGCCGAGGAAAGCCCGAAATCTGTTCCGTTTGCGATTTCGACGGCCTCTTCTTCTGTATCGAAAGGAATGACCGCCAGAACTGGTCCAAAGACTTCGTCAGTGGCCAACCGGTCGCGTGGATGAACCCCAGTGATAACGGTAGGTGCCATAAAGTAACCGCCGGTCTCTTCCAGAATGCGAGTCCCTCCGGTGCGGATCCCCCGTCCCAGATCCCTGGCTTCTTCAACAAACCCCAAATTTTGCTGTAGTTGGCTCATCGAATTGACCGCGCCTGCGGTGGACTTGATGTTCAATGGATCGCCAGGGTTGAGCGTTTCGACAAACGCCGCGAGTTTCTCAACAAACTCATCATGGATACATCGCTCCACCAGAAGGCGCGAACCAGCGATACAGACCTGTCCCGAATTGCGGAAAATGCCATTGGCCGAAACCTTGACTGCTTCGTCCAAATCCGGAACGTCAGCAAACACGATATTCGGTGATTTGCCACCTAGTTCCAAATAGCAGCGCTTAAGGTTAGAGCGCGCAGAGTACTCAAGCAGCTTGCGGCCAATAAATCCCGAACCCGTAAACACCATTACATCCACATCCATCGAAAGACCGATGGCTTCACCAACGACGGATCCTTTGCCGGTGACGACATTGAAAACACCCGGCGGCATGCCAGCTTCCAGCGCGAGCTCTGCCAATCGCACCAACGTCAACGATGCAGTTTCAGCGGGTTTCAGAACCACAGTATTGCCCGCTGCCAGCGCTGGTGCGAATTTCCACGATCCGATCATAAGCGGAAAATTCCACGGGACGATCGCACCGACAACACCAACTGGTTCACGATGGACCAGTGCAAGTACAGATGGATCCGTCGAGGCCACTTCTCCGTAGATCTTGTCAATTGCTTCAGCGTAGTAGCGAATGGTGTTTGCTGCGGACATCGGCTCGGCTTTGATGGCCATATTGATCTCGGTGCCATTATTGCGCACACCAAGAACAGCAATCTCCAGCGCTTGCTCTTCGATCAAAGCAGCCCATTTCATCAGGATTTTCTTACGTGCCGACGGCGCCAAATCCGACCACCGGCCATCGTCAAAAGCCCGCCGTGCGGCGGCGATACCAGCGTTTGCGTCTTCAACAGTTCCTCGCGCCATCGTCGTCAGGACCTCGCCATTCAACGGAGAGATCACATTCAGAACATCCCCATCAGAGGAGTCGCGTTTTTCACCATCAATGATGTGCTGGAACGGAGAAACCGGCGCATTTCGAAGCTCGTCAATCCGAATCTGGTCAAGCATTTTCGTACCTTTCTGAAGGCGTGTTATTCGTCTGCGAATGCGATCGTGGGCACATCAACGATGGTAGCCCCACCATCGATGGTCAGCACGGCACCCGTGATCAATGCGGCCTCTTGCGAGCATAGGAATGCAGCGGCATTGGCGATGTCTTCAGGCATGGCGGGTTTACCCAGTGGAACGTCCCGCGTCACCAAAGCATAGGCCTCTTCGACCGAGGACAAGCCCTTTCGTTCGACCAGCTCCGCCATCTCGCTATCAGCCATTTCCGTGCGCACCCACCCCGGGCAGATGGTGTTGCATCGTACGCCTTTACCGCCATAGTCGCGTGTGATGGATTTGGCCAAGCCGATTAGCGCGTGCTTCATCGTCACATAGCCACACGCTTCCGGCCCCGCTGCCAAACCAGCGATCGAGGACATCATCAAGACATTGCCTTGCTGCGCGATCAGATCCGGCATGGCCGCACGAGCAGTGACCATTGCCGTATTCAGGTTGGCCTGAACAGATTTGTCCCAATCGTCGTTGGTGTTATCCGTCAGCGTACCAAATCCGAATCCACCAGCGTTGCAAACCAACACATCCAGCGGACCAAAGTGGCTGTTTATATGCTGGATCGCAGCATTCACCTGCTCGGTATCGGCAGCATCGGCCTGCACAACCAAACCGTTGATCGGTTCAGCAACCGCCTGAAGCGGTTCCGCGCGACGGCCCATAACGGCGACATTCGCACCTTCATCGCTAAGCCTGCGCGCAATCGCGGAGCCAATGCCCGTCCCTGCCCCGGTGACCAAAACGGTTTTTCCGTTAAATCTTGTCATCTCTTGCGTCCTTTCGATTTTTGGTCAGCTTTGTTGGCTGTCATGAATGTCGTGGTCATGTGAAGTTTCCGGCTCGGAATAGCGGCGTTCGCGGACGACGCCCCAGATATGGAAACCGATCAGCAACACGATTGCGATGGCCAGACCCGCCGCAATCGGACGGTCTACGAAGTCTAGGGGATCTCGAACCCGCGCCATGGCGGAACGAAGTTTAACTTCCATGATCCCACCCAGAACCATTCCGAGGATGATCGGCACAATCGGAAGGTTCTGACGTTTCAAGATAAGCCCCATCACTCCAAATGCCGCTGCGATGGCGCAATCGGTAGCCGAATTCCGAAGTGAGTAGATGCCGACAAAGGACAACGTCAGAATTACCATCCCAAGAAAACGGGTCGGGATCTGGATGATCTTCATCAGAATGTTTGAAGAGAAACAAACAAAGATCACGACGATTACATTTAGCAAGATCATTGCAATGTAGAGCGCATAGATGAAATCCATGGAGTCTCGGAACAGCGCCGGTCCTGGCACAACATTGTGCACGTAGAACACCGTCAGCATCATCGCTGTTAGAGCCTCGCCAGGAATGCCAAGCGCCAGCAAAGGGATCATCGCTGCGGCTGGTACAGCATTGTTTGCGCTTTCCGCTGCGACCAACCCCTCTTCGCTGCCCTTGCCAAACTCTTCTGGCGTTTTCGAGCTTTTCTGGGCGTAAGTGTAGCTTAGGAATTGTGCTGTGAACTCACCGACACCGGGGATCATCCCCATGATTACGCCAAATCCGGAACCAACGGACGCAACGCGTTTGTGGCGGAAAACCCGAAACATTGAACGAAACATATTCCCTTCAAGCAGCTGTCCTTTTGGTGCGTGGTCGGGTTGTGTCAAGAGCATGAAGGCTTGGCTCAAGGCGAAGAGTCCAAGCACCACAACGATCAGATCAAAACCCGAGTTCATGAAGTCCAACCCGAACGTGAAGCGTTGCGTGTACTTCACTGGCTCAAGTCCTACGGTGCCAAGAAAGATGCCGAAAGCAGCCAAGGACCCGGCGGCAAATGTTTGTCCGCGGTGCGCAATCACAACGAGGACAATCCCCAACAATGCGGCCAAAAATATCTCGCGCGAGCCAAAGTGTGGAGCGATTTTTGCAAGAAGGGGCGTAAGAAGGATCAGCGCGAGGATCGACAGAATACCACTGAAGAATGAAGCTCCATATGCAAGGCCAAGGGCGCGCAATGCATGCCCGCGCTTCGTCATCGGATGGCCGTCATAGGTAGTGAGTGCGTTGACAGCTGTACCGGGCGTATTGATCAAAATCGCAGGCAGCGAACCGCCATACATCGAAGATCCGTAGATTCCCAATAGCATCGTCAAACCTACAATGGGTTCGAATGAAAATGTTGCTGGCAACAAAATGGCAATGGCGACAGCAGGCCCAACTCCGGGAATGGCGCCGATGATGACACCCCCGATCGATCCAATCAGCAAAGCGACTACCACTTGCGGTGCGAAGAGAATGTCCAGTCCGGACAGAAAAGCTTCCATCATTTAGCCCCTAGAAATAGATCATTATGAAGTTGCGCGCGGCACCCGCAGGCAAGAGGTCATAGACGGCACCCGCTGGGATCTTGACCTGCAGGACGCCTTTGAAAACAACAACAACACCAAGTGCCACGCCCATTGCTGACGCGATCCACGTCCAGCCTCGGTACCCCAAGCGCCGCGTTAGAAGCTGGGTGAACACTATTGTCATGGGCAGATAGCCGAGTAGTGGGACCAACAGGACGTAGCCCATGAACCAACAAACAAACTCGAGTGATTTGACCCACATCATGATCTCTTGCATGCGACCTGCGATCCGCTCGGAAACCAAAGACCCCACAAGATGCATGAGAGAGAACACAACCATCAAAGAAACGGCCACTGACGGCCAGAACGCCGGCTGCGCAAACAGTTTGGTGCGTGGCACCCAAGTTGTCTGGAATGGAAGATTAACCGCCAGAAAAAACGCAAAGGCTACTGAAAGGGATGCCATTACGAGGTCCCCAGGTCGACGATAGCGTTTGAATAGATCTTGCAGCGTCTTAACGTGCGACATTGTAAATCACCCCGAGAAACCGTGTGAGTAGGGCGAGCCGGCTCACTAGCCGACTCACTGAGTGGTAGAGGGAGATTACTCGCCTAGAATCGAGTTGATTCTGTCCAACGTGGCACTGTCCGTTTCAATCCGTGCAGCAGCGCTTGCAGCGTCTTCCCAGTAGATTAGTGCGCCGGTTTCGGCTGAGATCTCTTTGACACGGTCGGAGCTCATTACTTTCTCGGCGACCATTGCGATCTTCGCACGCACGTCTTCAGGCGTGTCTTTGTGCACAAAAAGCCCGTTCCAGAGACTAACATTCAGATCCGGCGCCATTTCCCCAACAGTGGGTACATCGGGAGTAAGCTGAATACGTTCATCACCGATCGTGGCAAGCACGTTCACGTTGTCGATACACGGAAGCACCGATTGCAGGTTGGTGTTGATTACGTCCGCGTCACCAGACGCCAAAGTGTTGCAATCAAGCGAGTCGAATGCTGTGTCGGCAGAGTATTCCATGCCCTTGGCGTTCGCGAGAGCGAGCGACACTTGGGTCGGGACCAGGTATGAGCCGAAATGCCCAAGTACTACTGGGTTTTCCTGCGCGTGCTCAACGAGACTATCCATATCTGAATAGGGCTGGCTCTTTGATGAAGCCAGTACGAAGGGATAGGTCAGGAAAATTCCGATGGGCTCGAACGGGTTCGGGTCCAGCGCCGGAATGCCGACATGCGGGCCGACGACGGGGATGTCGATTACAAACGATCCAACTGTATAGCCGTCGGCCGGCGCACCGGCAACTTCAGCCGCGCCCGGGAAAGGGCCGCCGCCGCCGCCAGGTTTATTCACGACGGCCGCAGGCGTTCCATATGCCGCCTGAAACTCATCCGCGATCAAGCGAGTAACGATGTCTTCCAAATCTCCGGGAGGGAATGGAACCACAAAGCTTACTGGTTTCTCAGGATATTCAGCCCATGCAGCAAGCGGTGCAAGGCAAGTGGCGAGCGCGAGCGCTGTCGCTTTCTTAGTTTGTCGTTTCATCGGTTTTCTCCTCCTAATCCCGAATTTGTCTTGTGTGTCATTATTTGACACGCTATAGTCAGAATTGCAACTAATTTGTTTTACATTACTGATGAAGCGATCAGGAATACAAAACACGGAGTGGAACAAAGCCATGGGAACGATCACTAAGGCATTGACATTGCTAACCCATTTTTCATCCAGCCGCGGCGAGATCGGACTTGCGAACTTCGTGCGGCTTAGCGGTGGCGATAAGGCCACCGTTCGACGGCATCTGGTTGAACTGGAAAAGAATGGGTTCTTAGAGCAACACCCCGAGACTCGCGGTTATCGCCTAGGGCCAGCAGTTTTGAGACTGGCTTCTGTGCGCGAGAAGCATCTACCGATTCGCAGCGCAATCAGGCCTGTTGTTGACAGGATGGCAGAACAACTAGGCGAGCTCGTTCACGCTTCGCTCTTGCAAGGGGATGTTATGTCGCCCACCTACCACGCCGACCCGTTGCGGCATGGGTTGCGTGTAATTTTCGACGAAGCAGAGTTGCTGCCACTGCACGCAACCGCTTCGGGTCTTGCGATCCTGGCGTTTGGGCCAGAAGGGATCATCGACACGGCGTTTTCTAGCGCGATGACTTCATTCGCGCCAAACACCGTAATCGCACGTTCCGACATGTTGCATCTCATCGAGCAATTCCAAGCCTGCGGATACAGTTTCTCGGATCAGTATTTCACCAGAGAAATTGTCTCATTTGGCATGCCTTTCTTTGGGCCAGACGGAGAGGCGATCGGCACAGTGGCCGTTCCTGTTCCGCAGTCCCGCCTGACTGACGAATTGAAAGACAACATCCTGTCGTCGCTCAGAGCAGGATGCATCGACATCACCCAGTCTTGCGGCGGGCGTGTCCCAGACGATCTGGCGGCGATTTGGGAAACCCTTCCCATCACTAATCCCCAGACTTCACATGAAGAGGTGTAACTTGACCAGAACCACACAACAATTGCTTGCAGATCGGAACAGGCTTCTGGGGCCAAACGTCTCTACGTTCTATGACGACCCAATTCACGTCGTAAAAGGTGAAGGCGTCTGGCTTTGGGACGCCGATGGGCGCAAGTATTTGGATTGCTATAACAATGTACCTCATGTCGGACATTGTAATGAGCGCGTCGTCGAAGCGATCTGTCGTCAGGCTTCCACCCTCAACACCCACACCAGATATCTACACGAAGGCATCCTCGACTACGTCGAACGCTTGACCTCCACATTGGATGGCGCGCTCGACACTGCGGTAATGACCTGTACAGGCTCGGAAGCCAACGACATCGCTTTGCGCATGGCCGAAGGTATGACCGGAAAGCGCGGAATTATTGCAACCGATGCGACCTATCACGGAAACACATCGCTGGTCAGCCAATTGAGCCAATCCAACGTGCCGACCGTTGGCTTTGGGCTAAGGCAATACTTCCGCTTTGTGGAAGCGCCCGACAGCTACCGCAACCCGGATCCAGACGGCACAAAATTCGCCGCATCCGTATCCGAGCAGATTGCAGCACACGAAGAAAGTGGCACCGGTTTCGCAGCCCTCGTGATCTGCCCCTATTTCTTGAACGAAGGCTTTCCCGATCATCCGGATGGATGGTTGAAACCCGTCGCAGAGGTTGTCCGCAAAGCCGGAGGGTTGCTGATTTGCGACGAAGTCCAATCCGGGTTTGGTCGCACAGGCACCCACATGTGGGCGCACCAAAAGATGGGGATCGTGCCCGACATCATGACACTGGGCAAACCGATGGGTAATGGTCATCCAGTTGGCGCCGTTGTGACGAACACCGACATCCTGGCGACTTTCCGCAAAGGGTATCGCTATTTCAATACGTTTGGCGGCAATCCTGTTTCCTGTGCGGCGGCGATGGCTGTCCTCGAAGAGCTTCAGGAAAAAAATCTTGTGGATAACGCCAAAACAGTTGGTGCTTACGCGCGATCGCGGCTCGACCAACTTGCCAGCAAGTATAGTGTAATCGGCAACACGCGCGGATCAGGCCTAGTTTTTGGCGCAGAAATGGTCCTGAACCATGACGACAAATCCCCAGCAAGTGAATTCACTGATCGCGTCATCAATGCGATGCGCCATCGCGGCATCATCCTCTCAAAACTTGGACGCCACAAAAACACATTGAAAATTCGGCCGCCAATGCCGTTCTCAATCGAAAACGCCGACCTTCTGTTCGATACTCTCGATGACGTCCTGGCGAAAACGCCGGTAACACCATGACACAGACGGTTGAGAAGGCCCTTGATCTCTGGGGTATGAACGGTGCGAAATGGCGTCTGATCGCAGCACGCGAGAACCGCGTTTTTCGTGCAGATCACGGCGGCAAGTCTTTCGCCTTTCGCCTGCATCGCGCGGGTTACCGCACAAACGCAGAACTGGTTTCCGAACTGGAATGGATGGGCGCTGTCGCCGACGGCGGTTTGCATGTACCGGCACCGATCCGTTCAACGTCCGGAGATTATCTACATGTCGTAGATGATGTTCAGATCGACGTACTAACGTGGTTATCCGGTGCACCTATTGGCAAGACAGGCGAGCCGCTTCAAACGGCGGATCGTGATGATCTGTTCTTCCGATTGGGTCGTGAAATGGCCCGCTTGCACAAGCTGTCCGACGATTGGACTCCTCCTAACAACTTCACGCGTTGTCATTGGGACCGCAAAGGATTGGTTGGCGATTCACCACTCTGGGGCCGGTTTTGGGAGAACCCTACGCTCACTAGCGAAGACCGTGAGCTCTTTATGCGCATACGTGACCACGCGAATGCGCAGTTGGAAGAAGCAGAGGCTTCTCTCGATTTCGGCCTGATCCATGCTGATCTGGTGCGTGAAAACGTGATGGCCGACGGCGACAAGCTGCAGTTCATCGATTTCGATGATGCCGGGTTTGGCTTCCGAATTTTTGATCTCGCAACGACGTTGATCAAGAACATGCGCGAGCCGGATTATCCCCAACTTCGCGATGCGCTCATCAAAGGCTACCGCAGCCACCGCCCGATCGACACTGACATGCTTGATCTTTTTATCCTGCTTCGCGCGCTGACTTATGTCGGATGGATCACCACGCGCATGGATGAAGATGGGTCGGCGATACGCAATCAGCGGTTTGTCACAACAGCTCGCGAACTGGCCAATGAGACCCTGATCTCAAATTAAGAAAACCGTGTGCAGGTTCGGGCTCTTCCTGGGAACTGTTCACAGCTGAAAGAGGAAACAACATGGCTACGAAATTTGCGTCCCAAGGGGACATGACGGAAAAAAAGATTACATTCGATGAGATTGGCGATGGCCTTTATGCTTTCACGGCAGAGGGGGATCCCAATTCCGGTGTGATCATCGGTGACGAGAGTGTGATGATTGTCGAAGCCCAGGCGACACCTCGATTGGCAAACAAAGTTATCGATTGCGTCCGGTCCGTTACAGACAAGCCAATCAGCCATGTGGTTTTAACACACTATCACGCGGTCCGCGTTCTGGGCGCGAGTGCCTTTGGCGCCGAACAGGTTATCATGTCGGATATCGCACGATCGATGGTCGTTGAGCGCGGTCAAGAAGACTGGGACAGTGAATTCCAACGCTTTCCGCGGCTGTTCGAAGGGCATGAATCAATTCCTGGCCTGACGTGGCCAACCACGACCTTCTCGGATTCCATGTCCGTTTATCTGGGCAACCGCCGCGTAGACATCAAACAGATCGGCCGCGCGCATACCGCTGGCGACACCGTGATTCACGTGCCTGACCAAAACGTCATGTTCACAGGTGATATCGTTGAAGACCACTCCGCTTGTTACTGCGGCGACGGCCACTTCAACGATTGGGGTCAGACGCTCGACAATATCCTCGCCTATGATGTGGATGCGATTGCACCTGGGCGTGGCGGCGCTTTGGTCGGCAAAGACGCAGTAAACCGTGCCATCGAGAGCACTCGAGACTTTGTCGATAGCACCTATCAACCTGTAGCAAAGGTTGCCGCTCGTGGCGGGTCCCTGAAAGAGGCTTGGCACGCTGTGCGTGAAAGCTGTGACCCTAAGTTCGCAGACTACGCCATCTATGAACACTGCCTGCCCTTCAATGTGGCGCGTGCATATGACGAAGCCCGTGGCATCGACACCCCTCGAATCTGGACTGCACAACGCGATCTGGACATGTGGGCTGCCCTGCAGGGTTGATCTGAAATTCGAGAGGAGATTACGAAATGTTCGATGATAGATACACTCTGGCCTACAAGCTCTATCCATACGAAAAATCCGCAGATCAGGACCTAGACACAGCTGTCCGGCATCCGGTTGTCGTCATGGGTGGCGGACCCATCGGAGTTGCCGCGGCTTTGGACCTTGGAATGCAAGGTATCCCCGTTCTGGTTCTGGACGATCATGAAGGAATTGGCATGGGGTCCCGTGCGATCTGTTTTGCCAAACGCTGTTTGGAGATTGCCGATCGATATGGTTGTGGCGAGCCGATGCTCGACAAAGGCGTTGTCTGGAATTTGGGCAAGGTATTCCATCGCGATGATAAAGTGTTCGATTTTAACCTGTTGCCAGAATCTGGGCACAAGTACCCTGCCTTTATCAACTTGCAGCAGCCCTATTACGAGCAGTTCCAGATCGAACGTCTGCGTGAATTGCAGACCCAAGGTGCACCAATTGAGATCCGTGGAAAGAACCGCGTTGATGCCGTCGACGTTAAAGATGACCATGTCGTTCTGGACGTGATGACACCGGACGGGCCGTACAAGATTGAAGCCGATTGGCTGATTGGCTGTGACGGTGCATCTTCGCCGCTGCGCGAAATGATGGATCTGGATTTCACAGGAAAAGTCTTCCAAGACAGCTTCCTTATTGCTGACATCAAGATGAAGGGTGAGATTGAGTTTCCGACCGAACGGTGGTTCTGGTTTGAACCCTCTCACGGATCGGGCGCATCGACGCTGCTGCATAAACAACCTGATGATGTCTGGCGCGTAGACTTCCAGATCGGTTGGGACGTGGATCGCAAAGAAGAAATGAAGGAAGAGAATATACGCCGTCGTCTAGACGCGTTCCTTGGTGATGACGTGGACTACGACATGGTCTGGTCATCGATTTACACCTTCCAGTGTAAACGCATGGACAGCTTCCGTCACGGTCGGGTCCTGTTCGCCGGAGACGCCGCCCACCAAGTGTCGCCCTTTGGCGCGCGTGGGGCCAACTCAGGCATGCAGGACGTCGACAATTTGGGCTGGAAACTCGGCCTGGTGATCAACGGGAAGGCCCCAGAAGCTCTTTTGGACACCTATTCCGAAGAACGAGTGCATGGAGCTGATGAAAACATCCTCAACTCCACCCGATCAACTGATTTCATCACGCCGAAATCGGAAGTCAGCAAGATATTTCGCGATGCCGTGCTTACCCTATCCGGCGAGGCAGCATTTGCGCGCCCGCTGGTAAATTCGGGTCGCCTATCTGTGCCTTGCACCTATGATGATCTGTCTTTGAACGGTCCCGACAGCGATAAGCTTCCCAGTCGATTGCGTGTTGGCGCACCCATGGCAGACGCCCCGGCAGATGGAAAGTGGCTGCTGGAACGTCTTGGAGGTGAATTCCAACTACTGACTATCGATGCGGACGCCCCAGAAAGCATGGACGTGGACGGTATCGGTGTCACTCGCGTTGCACTCAGCGCCTCGGGTAATCCGGAATTGGCAGAACGCTATCTAGGGGCAGCTACCTCAGCCGTTTACCTGATGCGCCCTGATCAGCACGTTGCAGCCCGCTGGGAAACCTTTGATGAAACTGCCGTACGCGCCGCGATCAACGTCGCTACAGCTCGTGTGTGAAAGGACATATCTAATGACTGCTCTCAATACAGATCCAAACATAAAAAGTCCTGACGACTTCTATGCTTCCCTTTTGGCCGCTCACGAGGAGCTTTCCAAAGAAGAAAGCGACGCGCTGAACGCTCGGCTGATCTTGATCCTTTGTAATCACATCGGTGACACGCAAGCTCTTGATGCAGCGCTACAGCTGGCCGCTGGATCCAACACCCAAGTTTAGGGTGCATTTGGACCCCGTCCACCCCTTGCAAGAAAGGAATACGACTTGAAGATCGAACAAATCCACCACGTGGCCTACCGCTGTAAAGACGCCAAAGAGACCGTCGAATGGTACGGCGAAATGCTGAACATGGATTTCATCCTGGCAATCGCCGAAGATCATGTCCCTTCGACACATGAACCTGACCCTTACATGCATCTGTTCCTGGATGCAGGAAACGGCAACGTATTGGCATTCTTTGAACTGCCCACCAAACCTGAGATGGGTCGTGACCCAAACACACCAATCTGGGTTCAGCATATCGCGTTTAAGGTTAAGGATCGTGACACTCTTGTTGAGTTCAAAGAGCACTTGGAAACTAAGGGCGTCGAAGTCTTAGGTGTGACCGATCACTCTATCTTCCATTCTATCTACTTCTTTGACCCTAACGGCCACCGTATTGAACTCGCATGCCCTGATCCTGAAGAGGAAGCGATGCTTGAGCGTATGGATTCAGTGAAGTGGGATATGCTGAATGAATGGTCGGTGACGAAACGCGCACCAAAGCATGCTGATTGGCTTCACGCCAAAGAGCTGGGCAAGACCTGAATGCAAGCCGGAGCACAGTTATGAACAAGCACAGCCCCTCGCGCGAGATGACGCGCGCGGTGTCAGTCGTTGGCACCGAGACCCATTACATGCCCGGTTGGGCGAATGATTTCGAAACCGAGGCGCTGCCCGGTGCGCTGCCGCAAGGCATGAACAGCCCGCAGAAATGCGAATATGGCCTGTATGGCGAGCAGCTGTCCGGCACTGCCTTCACAGCCAATCCGCCCGAGCGCACATGGTGCTATCGCATCCGCCCGTCGGTGAAGCACTCGGCGCGTTACACGAAGATTGACGTCCCTTACTGGAAATCTGCGCCCTGCGTGGATCCGGATGTGATTTCGCTGGGCCAGTATCGCTGGGATCCCGTGCCCACCGCCGAAGGTCTGAACTGGATCACCGGCATGCGGACCATGACCACGGCGGGCGACGTGAACACCCAAGTCGGCATGGCAACCCACGTCTACTTGGTCACCGAGTCTATGGTGGATGATTATTTCTTCTCGGCCGACAGCGAGCTGCTGGTCGTGCCGCAGGAAGGTAAGCTGCGCTTCTATACGGAACTGGGTGTCATCGACCTTGCGCCGCAGGAAATCGGCATCATCCCCCGTGGCCTTGTCTATCGCGTTGAGCTTCTGGAAGGCCCCGCGCGCGGCTTCGTCTGTGAAAACTACGGCCAGAAATTCGAGCTTCCGGGCCGCGGGCCGATTGGCGCGAACTGCATGGCCAATCCGCGTGACTTCAAAGCCCCTGTTGCTGCGTTTGAAGACCGCGAAGTGCCGTCGACCATCACCATCAAATGGTGTGGCCAGTTCCACAAGACCGAGATCGGCCAGTCGCCCTTGGACGTCGTCGCATGGCACGGCAATTACGCGCCGTACAAGTACGACCTGACAACCTATTGCCCGGTTGGCGCGATCCTGTTTGACCACCCGGACCCCTCGATCTTCACCGTGCTGACGGCACCTTCGGGCCAGCCGGGCACCGCGAATATCGACTTCGTTCTGTTCCGCGAGCGTTGGATGGTGGCCGAAAACACCTTCCGTCCGCCGTGGTATCACAAGAACATCATGTCCGAACTGATGGGCAACATCTATGGCCAGTATGACGCCAAGCCGCAGGGCTTTGTCCCCGGTGGTGTGTCCTTGCACAACATGATGCTGCCGCACGGTCCGGATCGTGATGCCTTCGAGGGTGCCTCGAACTAGAACCTAGGGCCCGAGAAGTTGGACAACACCATGTCCTTCATGTTCGAGACCCGCTTCCCGCAGCACCTGACCGCGTTTGCGGCGAATGAAGCGCCGCTTCAGGACGAGTATATCGACTGCTGGGAGAGCCTTGAGAAGAAGTTCGACGGGACGCCGGGTAAAAAGTGATGACGCTTTACGGATACTGGCGGTCCACTGCGGCCTATCGCGTGCGCATTGCGCTGAACCTCAAGGGGCTCAAAGCAGAGCATGTGTCTGTCCATCTTGTGAAAGATGGCGGACAGCAGCACGCGTCGGATTATGTGGCCAAGAACCCGACCCATCTGGTGCCCTCGCTGGAATTGGAGGACGGCACCGTCCTGACCCAGTCGCTGGCGATCATCGACTATCTTGAGGCCGTGCAGCCCGAGCCTGCCTTGCTGCCCGCAGATCCAGTCAAACGTGCTAAGGTGATGGCCGCCGCGCATGTCATCGCGATGGATATTCATCCGGTGAACAACCTGCGCGTGGCCAAGCATCTGGGCGACACGTTCGGTGCGGATGCCGAGGCGAAGCGCCAATGGATGGTCCACTGGATGGACACGGGCTTTGCCGCCCTTGAACAGATGGTCGACAAGGGCACCAAGTTTGCCTTTGGCGACACGCCGACGCTGGCAGACATTTGCCTTGTCGCACAGTACTATAACGCACGGCGCTGGGGGGTGGATCTGACCGCCTATCCGCGTCTGACCGAAATCGAAGAAACCTGTCTGGCCCTGCCCGCCTTCGCCGATGCGCGACCCGAGGCACAGGCCGACGCCGAGTGAGGATCACATGAGCCAACTGAAAAAGTCGTGGGTGGACAGCGCGAACTCTGCCGAGACCCCCTTTCCCCTGAATAACCTGCCCTATGGCGTGTTCTCGACCGCCGACACCGAGCCGCGCTGTGGTGTGGCCATCGGGGATATGATCCTTGATATGCAGGCCGCTGAAGAAGCTGGCCTGATTGAGATCGGTGACGAACCCGTCTTCGACGTTCCTTTCTGGAACGAGCTGATGGAGCTGGGATCGGACGCATGGTCCGCACTGCGCGCCCGTCTTGGACAACTGCTGGGCGAAGGCTCGACCGAGCGTGACGCCGTTGAGCCTCTGCTGGTTGCTCAAGCCGACGCGGAACTGCACATGCCGTTCCTTGTGTCGGAATACACCGACTTCTATGCCGGTCGTCAGCACGCTGCCAACATGGGCGCGATCCTGCGTGGCTCGCCCGATCTGCCCGCCAACTGGCTGCACATCCCGATCGGTTATAACGGCCGTGCGTCCTCCGTCGTGATCTCGGGTACGCCCATCCACCGCCCGAACGGTCAACGCAAAGCGCCTGACGCCGAGATGCCCAGCTTTGGTCCCTCGATGCGTCTGGATATCGAACTGGAAATGGGGGCCATCGTTGGCAAACCCTCCGAGTTCGGTCAGCCGATCACCGTAGATGAAGCCGACGACATGATCTTTGGCTACGTGCTGCTGAATGACTGGTCCGCCCGTGACATCCAAGGCTGGGAATACCAGCCGCTTGGTCCGTTCCAGGGTAAAGCCTTCGGCACGTCAATCAGCCCGTGGATCGTGACTGCCGCTGCGCTGGAAGAGTTCCGCGCCCCGACGCCGGAACGCGAGAAAGAACTGCTGCCCTATCTGGATGGCTCCAAGGACGGTCTTTATGACATCGAGCTTCAGGTGCTGATGCAGCCCGAAGGCGGCGACACAACGTCGGTGGTTGGTGAAACCAACTACACCCGCATGTATTACTCGGCCGCTGAACAGTTGTGCCACCACGCCATCGGCGGCTGCGCGATGAATGTGGGCGACCTTTTGGGGTCCGGCACCATCTCGGGTCCGACGAAGACCGAATACGGATCGCTGATGGAAATGAGCTGGGCGGGGCGCGAGCCCTTCACGCTCGACACCGGCGAAACCCGCACCTTTATCGAGGACGGCGACACGCTGACCCTGCGCGGTGCTGCCAAGGGTGACGGTTTCCAGATCGGCTTTGGCGATTGCGTCGGACAGATCCTGCCTGCCGTCAGCTGGCCCAAGTAAGGTACCCCGCGCATGACGCAATACGTTGGATATATCGCCATGAGCCTTGATGGCTACATCGCTACCCCAGACGGTGAACTCCGTGAAGTTCACTGTCTGCGCTTTGCTGACTGTTGCGTATGACGCGGTGAAACTAACCTTTGCGGCCGACGCAAGAAGCAGTAAAGACGGGCTACCGCCATTCCTGCCGATGGTGTAATCGGCCCAAAGCTGCCACAGAGCAACCCAACAACAAAGAGCCGGTTCACGAACATAAGCTGCCTTTCACTCTGACAGCGTAACAATACCTTCCCTTACCAACTGATTTCGGCCTGTCCACCCTTATGAGGGACAGTCACAGCGCGTCTTTTTCCTCATCTTGATCACTAACAAATCATCTATCGGAAGGAATGCGCTTTGAGACCTACAGGAAAGGGTGAATTTGAATCACTATACTTCGACTACCCCTCATTCACGGCTCCCGACAGGGAACATGTCCTGGCGCAAAACAGGTTCACGGTCGCCATTGTGGGTGCCGGCCCAGTGGGCATGTTTGCCGCTTTAACGATGGCGCGGTTTGGCATTCCTTCGGTTCTGTTCGACAACAAGGATACGTTCAACGACGGCAGCCGCGCGATCTGCATTCAGCGCAGCAGCTATCAGGCACTTGAGCGTGCCGGAGCGGTGGCATCCTTTCTCGACAAACCTTATGGCTGGACCAAGGGGCGCACGTTCTATCGCGGCCAGCAGATTCTCGAATTCGAGATGCCGCATTCGGACAGCGACAAGTACCTGCCGATGTACAACATCCAGCAGCAATATATCGAGCAATACCTGTGGGATGCGGTCGAAGCATCAGAATTGATCGAAACCCGCTGGTGCAGCGAAGTGACGGGTATCGAAGACACCGAAGGCGGGGTGCGGCTGAGTGTCCGGGATACGAATGGCGAATATACTTGTGATGCAGAGTGGGTCATGGCTGCCGACGGTGCCCGCAGCCCGATCCGCGGAATGCGCGGGCTTCGCCTCAAGGGCGACAATTTCCCCGGCCGTTATGTCATTGCCGATGTGCAAATGGATCATGACTATCCCACCATTCGCCGGGCCCTGTTCGACAGCAAGTCAAATCCTGACAAAACGATCCTGATTCACCGGCAGCCCGACAATATTTGGCGCATTGACTACCAGCTGCCCGAGGGGCAGACCGAAGAAGAGGCGATCCGAGAAGACAACATCCGCGCAAACGTTTCCCGTATCCTGAATGATATCGGCCATGAGGGCGCCTGGGAGTTGGAATGGTGGAGCATCTATGCGGCCAATACACTGGCGCTTGATGATTACCGCGATGGCCGGGTGATTTTCATCGGGGACAGCGCTCATATTGTTCCGATTTTCGGCGTGCGGGGGCTCAATAACGGGCTGGCCGATGCCGAAAATGCAGGCTGGAAACTGGCGCGTGTGGTGAAAGGTTTGAGCGACGAGACCCTTCTTGACAGCTATTCGCCTGAACGGCGCGGTGCGACGCTGGACGTCTTCGAAAATGCCAGCAAAAGCGCTCGTTTTATGACCCCGCCCACCAAGGGCTGGGCACTGATGCGTGACGCTGCTTTGTCCCTGTCGCTTAAACATGAATGGGCTGGGGAATTCGCCAATCCACGCCAGATGGTACCGTTCACCTATTCGGATGGCGGTGCGGTTCTGAAAACCACGTCTTCTGCATCAGGGCTCAAACCGGGGACAGTTTTGCCCGACGAAAAGCTTTCGGAGGGCACGTATTTGAGTGATCTTCTCGGCAACGGTTTCACACTATTGATGCTGAACGACACGCCTGCCATCGACCTTGCAGAGCTTCGCAATTCTCTAACATCTGCCGATCCGGAACTTGAACTGGTTACCGGAAGCAAAATCCGCGAACAGTTTGGAGAACAGGCACTTCTGCGGGTCATAACTCGCTTGGAAATCGTGGATGGAGCGGTTCTTTTGATCCGGCCAGACGGGTATCTCGGGGCCATTTGGGACCCCAATACAGCGAGCGAAATCGTCGCTCAGGTCAAAAAAGCATATGGCAAGAAGGAGGCCAACTGATGCCGCTCGATTTTTCCGATCTTGAAACTTTCTATGAAGAATTGGCCATAGCATTGGATGCTGTTGCTGAGAACGACCGAGAGCTGCTCCTGAGCAAGCTCAGCCTGCTTATGGCGCGGGAACTGGGGGATGGCGCACGCACGATAGAATTGATCAGCTCTGCTCGGAATAATCTTGACCAAGAATGATCTGGCCATTGCTTACCCTTTGAATGCCTTCCAGAATGTGCGCATGTCTAATAATGCGCACAGTTCCAACTCTTCCTCTTCAGACCTGTTATCGGAATTGGCTGCCTGTATGGGAAAAGTGGGCGACAGGAGTTTCAACCAAGCTTTCCTGAACCTAGTCGAAACCCAATTGGGGGCTGATCAGGTCATGGTGTTTTCCTATGGTGCCAGCAAACCGACCTGTTACCTGTCCTACAACACTCACCCGGAAAAAAACGCCAATCAGTTGGCTCAGGCGTATCTTGAAACCGGCTATGCCGATGATCCCCTGCAACCGCAGATTTCTCGGTTGGCCGGCATCAATGGGACCGATGTGTTCTCCTTGAGTACATTGGCGACAAACATGGCTCCACTTTATCGGCACCGGTTTTTTGAGCTACCGGGAATCGTCGACAAGCTGACGGTGCTGGCGCGGCGGGATACGTCCTGCCTTGGGGTGAATTTCTATCGTTTCGCTGACAGCGGTGCCTTTGCGCCAGAGCTTACAGCCAACCCGGTCCTGGATGTTCTGGGGCAGTTGGCGCTGCTGCATTATTCCGACAGTCAGCCACAAGACATGCTCAGCCCGCTTTTGTCCTTATCCGAGCGTGAACGTGAGATATGCGAGGGTATCCTGCGAGGCAAGACGACGGATGCGATTGCCTGGGAGCTTGAGGTGGCGCCCAGTACAGTAACCACCTATCGCAAACGTGCTTACATAAAGTTGGGGATCAATTCGAAACCAGCGTTGTTCACGTTGTGCGGAACGGATCGGTAAGTGCCAAGCTTGTCCCCCTTTTGGGCGGACAGTGAAATCCAGTCTTTTGCAGCATTATGCATCTCATTGTCTTTGACGTGTGGAGCACGGTGTGACGGATTCAACAAGCACGCTTACCCGAAGCGATGTACCGATGCTGGCCTTTCTCGGCGGACTCACCAGCCTGACGGCAATTGCCACAGATATTTCGTTGCCCGCGATCCCGGCGCTCGCCAGCCAATTCGCCGTAGATGTGTCCGCAACCCACGCAATCGTCAGCCTGTTCCTGCTGGGCTATGCCGTCATGCAACCTTTCTATGGGCCGCTGTCGGACAGCTATGGTCGAAAACCCGTATTGCTGTTGGGATTGATGATTTTCGCACTGGCCAGTGCGCTTTCATTGCAGGCAAGCTCGATCGAGGCCCTATATACGCTGCGGTTCCTGCAGGGAATGGGGGCCGGCTGTGGCCCGATTTTGGCGCGGGCCATTTTGAGGGATTGCTACTCGGGTGCGCGGGCGGAACGCGCTATGGCCATGGTCATGTTCGCCATGGCTTTTGGCCCCCTGATAGCACCGACGCTAGGCGGTGTTCTGGTCGCAATCTTCGGTGTTGCAGGCGTGTTCTGGGCCCTGAGCGGATTGTCCATTCTAACGCTCGCCATAACGCTCGTTTGGTTCAGGGAAACTTTTCCGGCGAGGCAGGCCGAGTCACTAAATTTCCGTGGATCCTTGCGCAGCTATGTCCTTGTCATCAGACATCCCGCTTCACGTGCCTATATGCTGTCCGGAGGGTTCATTTACGCCAGCATGCTTTGCTACATCTCGGCCTCTCCGGCAGTACTGATTGATGGCTTCGGGTTGCCGGCCGAGCAGTACGGGTACTATTTTGCCCTATCGGCTTCAGCCTTGCTATGCGGCGCACTTCTCAACGCGCGCTTGCTGAAACGGGTGCCTTTTCACATGGTCTCAGCCATGGGGCTTGCCGTTTCTCTTGTCGGCGGGGTGCTGATGCTGGTCCTGTCGATGTTACAGATACACGTACCGCTCGCCGTTGCAGGGCCCGCTGCTTGCGTGGTTTTCGGGCTCGCCATCGTGCTGCCCAACGCCACGGCGCGTGCCATGCAACCGTTTGCGGCTCGGGCGGGCACGGCCTCTGCCGCGATCGGCAGTATCCAGATCAGTCTTGGTGTCGCCGCGGGCTACGCAACCGGGATCTTCTACGACCAAACCGCCTTACCCCTGAGCATTGGCCTGTCCCTGTGTGCCGGACTGGCGGCCGTCTGCTTCCAACTTGCTCGCCAAAGCGAGGCCAGGCACCTTCAAGGAGCCAAGAATGCCAACTGTTGAAACCCTGGTCGTCTTTATATCCGCATCTGCTCTGCTGGCACTCGTCCCTGGTCCAGACAATATTTTCGTGATGACCCAATCGGCCGTGTCCGGACGTTGATCAGGATTGCTGGTGACACTTGGACTTTGCCTGGGCTTGCTTGTGCATACTCTTGCGGTAACCGTAGGCCTGGCTGCCGTGGTGCAGACCATGCCGTCGGCCTTTACCGCTTTGAAAACCATCGGCGCAGCGTATTTGGTCTATCTGGCCTGGGGCGTTCTGCGTGCAGGGCCCGGCAAACTGAGCGCCAATGGGGCACCTCTGCAGTCGATGCCCCGCCTGGTTGGCCGGGGTTTGATTATGAACCTGTCGAACCCGAAGGTTGCGATCTTCATGCTCGCGTTCCTGCCCCAATTCGTTGATCCGACACAGAGGGATGTCGAAGGACAACTTCTCGTTTTGGGGCTGGTTATAACAGATGTGACGATGATCGCGTTCGGCAGTATCGCCTTGTTGTCCAGCCTCGCCAGCGAACGCCTTTCTCAATCGCAAAGAACCCAGACTCTCCTACAAAGGTCTACAGGGATCGTGTTTCTTGGTCTCGCCGCAAATTTGATCAGTTCGGATACGCGATAGCAGCGCCTATTTGTGCGGCCGATTTGATGTGGATCACACGCGCATTGCTGACATTGGAGTGGCAGCAGCGAGAGTCCGCTTCCCGCCCGTTCAGTACATTCAATTATCCACTCTTTTGATTTCCCACGCTGGGTGCTCTTGACGCCCAGAAGCGCATGAAATATGTCCTGTTTTTAATGAGCGGGCGTTGTGTAGTGGTAAGACCTTAGCCTTCCAAGCTAATGACGCGGGTTCGATTCCCGCCGCCCGCTCCAGAAACCCCGCACATCACTGGATCTTCTGCCTACTCGGCTGAAACCAAGGCGCTATCGCTTTATTTGACGCAACCGCGACGCGGGGCGGCCCCACCCACGCCTTCAAGGTTGAAGCGGGCGAATTACAGCCTCAGAACAGCTTCGCCATGCCAGCTTTTCCTGTTGTCTGCCAAACCCAATTCGGGCCCTCAAAGAGGATGCTCAGCACCTGATCGACGCGCTTTGCGGTTGGCCCGAGATCAGGCCGTCTAAGCCATAGAAAACAGAGCCCGCCCCGCCTGTTTCGCCCATCTAAGGCCACATTTGGGCCTAAAATATCGCACCGTGACAATTTACGGCTGCCTTGCTATTTGCGAGGCAGTTTTTGTGCGGGAGTCCATTTGTGAAGATAACTGAAACCACCCTGCCCGGAGTGCTTTTGCTGGAACCCGCCCGTTTCGGGGATGACCGCGGTTTTTTCTCGGAAAGCTGGAACCGTCAGCGGATGTCCGAGAACGGCATCGATATTGATTTCGTTCAAGACAATCATTCCCTGTCCCGGCAGGTGGGTACGGTGCGTGGACTGCATTTCCAATCGCCCCCTCATGCGCAGGCCAAGCTGGTACGCTGTGGGCGTGGATCACTGTTCGATGTGGCCGTCGACATCCGCAAAGGCAGCCCGACTTATGGGCAATGGGTTGGATACGAGCTGAGCTTCGAAAATGGCCGCCAGCTTCTGGTGCCCGAGGGCTTCCTGCACGGTTTCATCACCCGCAGCCCAGACACAGAAATCGTCTATAAATGCTCGGATTACTATGCACCGGACTGTGACGGCGCCGTGCGTTGGGACAGTTGCGGCATCGACTGGGATTTCGACGGAGAGCCGCAGTTGTCGCCCAAAGATCAGGACGCCCCAGCACTGGCCGATTTTGACAGCCCCTTCACATATGGGGTCTCCGCATGAAGATCCTGATCACAGGTGGCGCTGGGTTTATCGGCTCGGCTGTGGTGCGACTGGCCGTGTCGCGCGGGCATCAGGTCGTCAATCTGGACGCGCTGACCTATGCCGGGCGACTGGAAAACGTGGCCCCCGTGGCAGACGACCCGAACTATGTGTTTGAACATGCCGACATCCGCGACCGCGCTGCGTTGGATCGGGTCTTTGCCACTCACAAACCCGATGCGGTGATGCATCTGGCCGCCGAAAGCCATGTAGACCGGTCCATCGACGGGCCGGGCGATTTTATCGAGACCAACATCACCGGTACCTACAACATGCTGGAAGCCGCACGCACCCATTGGGTGCACGAAGGCAAGCCCGAGGGCTTTCGCTTCCACCATATCTCGACCGACGAGGTCTATGGTTCGCTGGGTGAGGACGGCTTGTTCACCGAGCAGACCCCCTATGACCCCCGTTCGCCCTATTCGGCGTCCAAAGCCAGTTCCGATCATCTGGTGCGCGCGTGGTTTCATACCTACGGGCTTCCCGTGGTCCTGACCAACTGCTCGAACAATTACGGCCCCTATCACTTCCCCGAAAAGCTGATCCCGAAGGTCATTCTGAACGCGCTTCAGGGCAAAGAGATTCCGGTCTATGGCCAAGGCCTGAACGTGCGCGATTGGTTGTATGTTGAAGATCACGCCGACGCGCTGCTTCTGGCCGTCACGAAAGGCACCCCCGGCGAAAGCTACAACGTCGGTGGCGAGAACGAGCGGCGCAATATTGATCTTGTCACCACCATCTGCGCCCTTCTGGACGACATGCGCCCGGGAACTGCGCCTTACGCCGATTTGATCCGCTATGTGGAAGATCGCCCCGGCCATGATGCGCGCTATGCGATTGATCCGACCTTTATCGGAAAAACGCTGGGCTGGCGTCCGTCCGTCACCGTGGAAGAGGGACTGCGCAAGACCGTTCAGTGGTATCTGGACAATCAAGCCTGGTGGAAGCCCCTTTTGGACACCGATGGCGTCGGCACCCGTGTGGGAGTAAGCACATGACGCTTCTGGTTTTTGGCAGAACCGGGCAGGTTGCTCTGGAACTGCAAGCGCGTTCCCCTGACGCTATTTTTCTGGGTCGCGAGCAAGCGGATCTGACCGATCCTGATGCCTGTGCTGCGATGATCCACAAATACGCGCCCAGCGCCGTGATCAACGCCGCCGCCTATACCGCCGTGGACCGGGCCGAAGAAGACGAGGCCACTACACTTGCGGTGAATGGCATCGCGCCCGGCGCTATGGCGCAAGTCTGTGCAGAGTTGGGTGTTCCCTTCGTCCATATCTCGACCGACTATGTCTTTGCTGGCGACGGGGATACGCCGTGGACACCCAACGACGCGGTCTCTCCGCCCAACGCCTATGGCCGCACCAAACTGGCGGGCGAAGACCGCGTGCGTGCAGCGGGTGGAGCCTATGCTATTCTGAGGACCTCGTGGGTTGTTTCGGCACATGGCAACAACTTCGTGAAAACCATGCTGCGCCTTGGGGCCGAGCGCGACAAGCTGACCATCGTGGCCGACCAGATCGGCGGCCCAACCCCGGCCGGAGCCATTGCCGAGGCGTGTTTGTCCATCGCGGATCAGCTATGCGCCCAGCCGGACCGCGCAGGCACCTATCATTTCTCGGGCGCGCCCGACACCAGCTGGGCCGACTTCGCACGCGAGATCTTTGCCCAATCCGGCACCGAATGCGAGGTCGAAGACATTCCGACCACAGCCTTCCCAACGCCGGCAACACGCCCGCTGAACTCGCGGCTCGACTGCACGACCACCCAGCAGGTCTTTGGCATCGCCCGCCCCAAGTGGCGTGACGGGCTTTCCGCGATCCTGACTCAACTCGGAGCACGCACATGACATCCTCGATCACAGGCTCGACCACGGGACGCAAAGGGATCATTCTGGCAGGTGGCTCGGGCACACGGCTCTATCCGATCACCATCGGCATCTCGAAACAGCTTCTGCCGATCTATGACAAGCCGATGATTTATTACCCGCTGTCCGTGCTGATGCTGGCAGGCATCCGCGAGATCGCGATGATCACCACGCCACAGGATCAGGACCAGTTCAAGCGCACCCTAGGCGATGGCAGCCAATGGGGTATCTCGCTGACCTATATCACTCAGCCCTCGCCTGACGGTCTGGCACAGGCCTATCTGCTGGCCGAAGATTTTCTGGATGGTGCGCCGTCGGCCATGGTGCTGGGCGACAATATCTTTTTCGGCCACGGCCTGCCTGAACTTCTGGATCTGGCCGATCAACGCACCGATGGCGGTACTGTATTTGGCTATCACGTTGCCGATCCGGAACGCTATGGCGTGGTCAGCTTTGATGAAAACGGCGTGGCCCAGCAGATCATCGAGAAACCCGCCGTCCCGCCCTCGCGCTATGCGGTGACGGGCCTGTATTTTCTGGACGGTGACGCGCCACGTCTTGCGCGCGAGGTCCGCCCATCAGAGCGGGGCGAGCTTGAGATCACCACACTGCTTGAAATGTACTTGAACGCCGGAAAACTGGATGTGCAGCGCATGGGTCGCGGCTATGCGTGGCTGGACACCGGCACCCATGGCAGCCTTCTGGACGCAGGCAACTTTGTGCGCACGCTAGAGCGCCGTCAGGGTCTGCAAACCGGCTGCCTGGACGAGATCGCCTATCTGTCCGGCTGGATCAGCGCCGACCAACTGTCGGAACGTGCGGACACATTCGAGAAGAACGATTATGGCACCTATCTGAAGGGGCTGCTTAGCTAAGATGCCCCGACACACGCTTGTCACAGCTGCCCGCAACGAAGGGCCCTATCTGGTCGAATGGATTGCATGGCACCGGATGATCGGCTTTGACCGGATCGTGATTTTTGACGACCCTTCGCAAGACGGCTCAACCCCGTTGTTGCAGGCATTGGCTGACGCGGGCGTAATCAATCACGTCGACAATTCCGATCCAGAGGCTGCCCTAGACCACGCCACCCGCGCGTTGAACAAAGCGGTGAACCTGCCGGATGTGCAGGACGCCGACTGGGCAATGGTGCTGGATGTGGACGAGTTTTTGGTTGTTCACACCGGGGACGGCAGCCTTGAGACGCTGCTGGCCACCGCCCCGGATGCACAAGCGATCAGCCCTTGCTGGCGATTCTTCGGGGATTGCGGACAGACGGCATTTGTCGACGCCCCCGTAGCACTGCAATTCACCTGCGCCGCGTCCGATGACGCGCTGCATCAAAACCCACATCCCGGTCTGAAAACGCTGTTCCGCCCGCCCGTGGTCGAGCAACTGAAGCCGCATCGGCCAGTACTGATTGCTGACCATCAAACCGACCCGAACTTCGTCTGGTTGAACGGCTCGGGTGATCGGTTCGATACGGGCCTGCAACAAAAGGGCTGGCGTGCGCCCGCTGGTCAGGACGGTCGAGACCTGTGCGAAGTGCACCACTATAAGATCCGCAGCACGGAAAGCTTTGTTCTGCAATCGCTTGGTTCAAGCCTTCCCGGCAGCGACACCCAGAACTATGCGGCCAGCGCCTATGCCCGGTTCAACTGCAACGCCCAGCGCCGCCCGGTGATGCTGCCCTTCGCCACCCGACTGTCGGCGCAGATCGAGGCGCTGATGAACCTGCCCGGTGTGCGCACAGCGCATCAGGACTGTGTCGCGGCACATATGCAGGCGATCACCAAGATGCACGCAGAACTGAACCCTGAGAGTCCCGAGGATGCGGCGCTCTTGGCGTTTATGGCACCGCCTTCAGATCAGGCAGAAGAGTTCGCTTCGGAAGAAAGTGCCCCTGCTGTGCAGATCGACACCGCCCCGCGCTGGCTGGCTGATTTCCGCCGTAGCGATCATCGGAAAGGGTTTTATCAGTCGCTTCCCAAATGTGCGCTGCAATTCGCAGACCGGGAATCGGACGTCCTGATCGTGTCCTTCGACAACCTGTCCAGCGTCAATGACCCCGCTCTGTCGCGCGAGACTTGGGGCTATCCCTTCTATCGTGACGAAGGTTGGTCGCATCTGGGCGTGCTTGCGTTCGAACGCTATTGGTACCGCGACGACGACCTGTTTGACGCGTTCGAGAAGCTGGCCGCAGAGGGATTCTTTCAAGGCTACAAGAAAGTAGTCCTGACCGGCACCTCGATGGGGGCTTATGCCGCCACAGCCCTTGCCGATCTGGTGCCGGGCTGCACGGTATTGGCATTCTCTCCGCAATCCACGCTGGATGAAGGGCTGGTTCCATGGGAAGAGCGCTTCAACTCTGGCCGAAAACAGGATTGGTCCGGTCGCTACGCGGATGCGGCCCGACATTGCAGCCAAGCCGATCAGGTTTTTGTGGTGTATGACCCCTATTTTGAACCCGACGCCCGTCACGCCGCGCGCTATGACGGGACGAACATCACCTTTCTGAAAAGCTGGTACTCCTCGCATAAGTCCGCGCTGTTTCTGCGCCGGGCCGACATCCTGAAAACACTCGTGCGTGATGCAGCGGACGGGCAACTGACGCCCGCGCGTTACTATGCGCTTTACCGCACTCGGCGTGACCTTCCGTGGTTTCTGAACGGATTGGCCGACCGGTTACAGGCGCGAGGCCGGGATCAGCTTGCATTGCAACTGGCTGAATGGCTATCTGATCACAACCACACCGCCCTTGCGAACAAGGTGAAGCAGCGGCACCCAACAGGCAAAACGGATAAGATAAACACATGACTTTAAGTGCCCCCTCGCTGGCTGACAGCATCTCGGACAAGATTGACGTACTGGACAACGCGCTTGTCGTGCCGCCCCCTAAAGGGGACGCCAACCGATCCGTTCAGAAGTCGGGCGTTCTGGATGCTGACGGCAATTTCGTCGCCAACAGCATAACATGGCGCAACACCAACCAGATCAACCTTGAACCCCCCATGCCTGCGGCCGAAGACATCGTCGAACTAAAGGGCAGGTACATGTTCGCGGGCCCCCTGTTTGGCCATTTCGGTCACTTCCTGGTGGAAAGCATTTGTCGCTTCTGGGCTGTGGATCAACTGCGTGACAAAATTGACGGAGTGGTCTGGGTTCCCAAATTCCAGAACCGCCCACAGCACGTTCTGAACGTCTTCAAGCCTCTGTCCGAAATGCTGGGCATCGACGTTCCCCTGTTCAACATTGAAGACCCGACCCGCGTTGAAAAGCTGTACGTCCCGCAGCAGGGCTTCGGCATGTTCGACATGATCGAAGGCGCACCCGAATTCCGTGATTTTGTGAACCGCATCAGCGATCACGCTCCGGCCCCCAAAGGCCCGGAAAAAATCTATGTCTCACGCACGCAACTTCCCCCGCAACGCGGCAGTATTCTGGGCGAGAAGTTTCTGGAAGAGAAGCTTGAGGCCGAAGGCTATGTGCCTTTCCATCCGCAAAAGCACAACTTCCAAGAACAGATCGAAGCCTATCGCGCCGCACGCTACATTGTATCGACCGATTGCTCGCCTTTGCATCTGGCGGCACTTGTGGGTGACGCCGATCAAAAAGTGGCCTGCATCGCCCGGCGCGCAGGAAATCTGGACCAGTACTTTGCCCGCCAGATGAAAGCCTTCCAAGGGATCGAGACCACCACCGTCAGCGCGCTCTTGCGCAACTGGATCCCGGAATCCGACAACCGCCCCAGCCGTGTATCCTTTGGCGAGGTCGACTTCACCGTCATGTACGAGCGTCTGAAAGAGGGTGGCTTTATCGAAGATTCCACCCCGTGGCAGCACTTGGACGACGATCAGCGGAAGGAATCCTTGGCCGAGCTGGAAGTGTCGCAGAAGCAGGCCTTCAAGCCGTTCGAAAGGAAGTAATTCGACCCGCCGTGCAGACCCCAAGTGTGCAAACCTAAGCAGGAGCACCACATCGTGACCGATCCTCTTTCGACGCTCGCAATCCTGCACGGCACCGATAAGTTCGGCTATCACGACTACACGCCCAACTATTTCAAACTGCTGGCGCATCTGCGCGACAAGCCAGTGAAAATCCTCGAGATCGGCGTCGGCGGCTATGCTGACGTCGACCGAGGTGGGCAGTCCCTGAGAATGTGGCGCGACTTCTTCAAGAACGGGGAAGTCACCGGGATCGACATTCAGAAAAAGACCTTGGATTTTGGCCCTCGGGTCAAGATCCTTCAGGGCAGCCAGGTTGACCCAGATTTTCTGCACGAGGTGATCGCAGAACGCGGTCCTTTCGACATTATCATCGACGACGGATCGCACCGAAACGAACACATCGTCGAAAGCTATCACCTTCTGTTTCCAACTCTTGCGCCCGGCGGCATCTATATCGCCGAGGATGTCCAGACCTCGTTCCATCCGCGGTTTGGTGGCTCTCTGACACTGGATGAACCCAACAGCGTTGGCTTCTTCGGTATATTGATGCAGCAGCTGAACACAGACAGCGATGATCCCCTGATCCAAGACGTCGCGGGGATGGAGCGGTATCACAACATCATTGCCCTGCATAAACGTGACACGACAAGAGCGGACCGGGATGTGTTTACCTCATCTCTTTTCGAACGCTTTGAACACAAACTACCCAAGCTGATTTTCCACGGGCGTGACGATGTAGATCTGACCGCTTTGACAAAGCTGACGGGCCCCACGGCGACGGCGCAAAACGACAGTGCAGCTGACATCGCGATCTGGACCCTGTCCGAAGATGCACCTTTTGACGCCGATATCTTAGAGGCCCGCCTGTCTGACATGGGCGACAACAGCGTTCTGGTTCTGCGCAGTGATGATCCGGCACATGATTTCGATCCGAACGGAGAGGTGATGGAATATGCGATGTACCGGTTCACCTTGGTCGATCATGTCGAGATCCTTGTTCACTATCCAGAAGCCACGATAGATGCGCTTGCCCCAATGGTGTATTCGATCGAGCGCACCCATGATGCGCTGACCTTCCATAAATCACCCAACGCTTACCCATCGAATTTCGCCTACGACGCCAAGAACCCACAGGCCTCGTCCGCGTTGGATCAGATGGAGACCGTGCTTGCCGATGCCACCGACGAAGGCGGACTTGTGCAATATGCAGAGATTCTGATCCGCCACCGCTCGCGCGAGGCGGCTGCGGGTATTCTGAAGCGGCTCGAAAAGCTTGGCGCAACGTCGCGCGAATTCTATCTGATGGCAGGGGCGTTGGCCCAGCGCGAGCGGCGTCTGGATGATGCCGAGCGGTTGTTCACGACGGCGTTGCTCAAGTTCAAAAACGATCCACAGTTCAGCGTTATGTTGGCCGGGGTGAAAATCGGCAAACGACAGCTTGAAACTGCAGAAGAAATCTTACGCAATGCGCACGAGACGTCGCCAAGGGCGCGGGCCGTTATTGCTCAGTTGATTAAGGTTCTGACCCTTCGTGGGAACCTTCCCGAAGCAATTGATCTGGCTCGCAAATCCGTCACCATGTTCCCCCAGCCCGACCGCCCGGGCCGGTTCGTGCTGCTCGGCCAGTTGCTGCGGCAAGAGAACCGTCCAGACGAAGCCCGTAACGCCATTCAGAAAGCTTTGGACCTTGCCCCGGACAACCCGGATGCTCTGATCGAACTCGCCGAACAGGCGCTGATCGCCAATGATGTGCAAAGCGCCCGGCATCTTGTCGAAAAAGTACAGGCCGCACATCCGGCCAATCCTAGCCTCGCTGCCCTTCTGAAACGGATCACTGACTGATCACCACTGGGATATTTTCTGGAGTTGCTCAGTATACCTTTTCCTTAAGGTCTTGAGGTGTATAACATTCTAGATGTTTTTCAATTATTGGGTAACCGGATGACTGACCATCCCCTCGAGTCCATCCCGGGCGCAGAAGCTTTTCAAAGGATTCGGCGCAACAAACTGCGACGTTATCCCTCGCCCGAACGGGACGGGGACCGGCTTTACCCTTTGGCCTCGCCTGCCGCGAAACCGTCTTTCAGCATCCAGCAAACTGACACGATTTTCACCATCGGATCTTGCTTTGCGCGTAACGTCGAAAGCGCGCTGATCGACAACGGCCTGACCGTGACCAGCCGCGAATTGGATCTTGGACCGATTGGTGAAAGCCTCGGGTTCGCTGCGAACTTCTATAACAAGTACTCGATCCACTCGGTCCTGAATGAAATCCGTTGGGCGCTCGAGCCTGAAACCTTCCCCGGCGAAGATATCATTTATCCGGTCAACAACGGCGAAGAATACGCTGACCTGCAACTTGGCATGGCTCGGCTGAAGTATCCGCTGGACGAGATTATGGATTTCCGTCAGCGGTTTACGGGCGTCATGGGCCGTGTTCTGGACGCAGATGTGATCATCATCACGCTGGGCTATGTCGAGACTTGGTATGACAACAAGCTGGGCATCTATCTGAATGTCTCGCCCCCGCAACCCATGGTGAATGCCGAGCCCGAGCGTTTCGAATTCCGTGTGCTCAGTTTTCAGGACGTGCTTGAAGGGCTTGAAGAAATCTATGCCCTTCTGACAAAGCACCGCTCCAAGCCGCTGAAGATGCTGTTGACGGTCTCGCCAGTGCCGCTTCTGTCTACGTTCCGCGATATGGATGTGCTGGTTGCCAACGCTTATTCCAAATCCGTTCAACGCGCCGCGCTTGAACAGTTCGTGCTGAACCGCGAAGGTGTGGACTACTTTCCGTCTTACGAGTTCGTCACTCTATCCAACCCGACCGTGGCTTGGTCGCGGGGTGACTATCGCCACGTGTCACCGGATTTGGTGGCGCGGATCATGGCCAATGTCGTGCAAAGCTATATCGAAAGCCCGGCGGGTCAGGAAAAGGAAGACACACTCGAAGCGCTTCTGGCGTCGGCTCGGATGCTGGACAAGCTGGGTGACAGCGAAGACTTGTTCAAGCTTTACGACGCCAACAAAGATGTGTTCGCCAGCAGTGCTGAAGCTTTGGCCCTGTTCGGCAAGCGCTATGTTCAGGCGCGCGATTTCGAGCCCGCTTTTGAATGCTTCGAAGCTGCGTCAAAGTTGGAGCCCGCAACGCCCAATTACCTTGAGCGCCTGATCACCCTTTGCCGTCCCTTGCGGTCGCCAGATGCGGCCAAGAACCTGTTGAAAGAACACGAACACCGCTTCCCCGAGCGGCGGGACTTCCGCGATCGGATCAACTGGTTCTAAGTGGGTCTGGCGTCGACTGCTTTGGTCAGTCTTCGATCTTGCGCGCCTCATCGACCAACATCACCGGGATGCCACCACGGATCGGAAAGGCCAGATTGGCGGCTTTCGACAGCAGCTCTTGCTTATCCGCGTCATAGGTCAACTGCGTCTGCGTGACAGGGCAGACCAGTGCCTCGATCATGCGGCGGTCGAACTTGGTTTCAGCTGGGGTGGTCATTGAACTTTCTCCTCGCCCGCGCCTTTGCGCAACGCAAATTCCATAAGAGTTACCAGAGTCTCACGGCGCGTTGGCAGCGAGGGGGCCTCTAGCAGAGCCTGCTTATCCTCGGCCGCAAAGGGGCACAACATGGATAGGGCATTGATCAACAACTCGTCCTCGGCCTCTTCAAGGCTTTCCCAATCGGTCTGCAATTCCTGCAGATTGAAATAGCGGGTCAGCAGCGCCAGAAACGTCTCGCGGTTCAGGGCGGTGTCATGCTCGGCTTTGCCAAGGTCACGGTTGAAACTGTCCCAGCCCATCTGCGCTTTCAGATAGGGCATGAAGCCTGATTCCACCTGTCCCAGACGGAAGCGGGACACACCGGTCAACGTGATCATATAGCGCCCGTCATCGGTTTCCGTGAACGAGGTAATCCGCCCCGCGCACCCGATGCTGTGCAGCCGTGTATCCTCGCCGCATTCCTCGCCAATGGGTTGGATCATACCAAGCAACCGCTGGGGTGTTTTCAGCACATCGTCGACCATCGCAAGATAGCGCGGTTCGAACACATGCAGGGGAAGCCGGCCACGGGGCAAAAGCAGCGCGCCCGGCAAAGGGAAGATCGGAAGAGTATCCGGCAAGTCAGCTGATGAGATCATGACACCAGTCTAGCGCGACTTTTCCATTCACACAAAGATCATCGACGACAGCTTGCGACGGCCGGTCAACGCGATCGGATCCTTGGCGTCCAGAGCATCGAAAATGGTGAACAGCTGCTGCTTGGCGGCCGCGTCATTCCAGTCTCTATCCCTGCGGAAAAGCTCCAACAGCTCATCCACAGCACCCTGCACATCACCGTCTGCATTCATCGCAATCGCCAGATCAAAACGCGACTGATGGTCGTCGGGGTTGGCGTCGACAGCCGCACGCAACTCGGCCAGGGGACCCGCGTTTTCGGCTTGGCGGGCCAGTTCGATCTGGGCGCGGACAGCCTCGATTTCAGGCGCTTCCGAGATTTCGGCAGGGGCGCCATTCAGGGTTGCCTCGGCATCATCCGCGTTGTCCACGGCCAGATGTGTGCGGGCCAGACCGGCATAGGCTGCGGCCGAGTTTTGATCTTCCTCAAGGATCGCAGCATAGGTTTGGGCAGCGTCCTGAACTTCGCCCGCTTCCAGCATTTCGTCAGCGGCGGCAATGGCATCCGCCAGCCCGCCGTCGCCCGCCAATTCGGCGACGCGTTCCACGAAAGCTTTGATTTCGCTGGGGGGGACCGCACCTTGGAAACCATCCACAGGCTGCCCCTGAAAGAAAGCATAGACGGTCGGGATCGACTGCACGCGCATCTGGCCTGCGATCGCCTGATTTTCATCGACATTCACCTTGGCCATGCGCACCTTGCCGCCTGCCTCGGTTACGGCAGCTTCCAAAGCGGGGCCAAGCGTCTTGCACGGGCCGCACCACGGCGCCCAGAAATCGACGATCACCGGCGCCTCTTGCGAGGCTTCGATCACGTCCTGCATGAAGGTTGCTTCACCCACATCTTTGATCAGTTCCACGCCCGCAGACGCGCCGTCCAGTCCGAATTCCATGGCTTTGGCTCCGTTTAATAGATTTACCGTTTATATGGCGTGGGTCAGGCAGGTTTTAAAGGTCGAATGTCGCGAATACCGGCGCGTGATCCGACGGCTTTTCCCAGCCGCGCGCATCGCGTACCACCCGCGAGCCGTGACCCGCGTTCGAGATATCGGACGTAGCCCAGACGTGATCCAGACGGCGACCTTTGTCGGCGACATCCCAATCACGGGCACGATAGGACCACCAGCTGTAAAGCTGTCCTTCCGGGATATCCTGACGGGTGATGTCGACCCAGCCAGCAGCGTCCTGTACGTCGCCCAGCGCCTCGACCTCGATCGGTGTGTGGCTGACCACTTTCAGAAGCTTCTTGTGCGACCAGACGTCATCTTCGCGCGGAGCGATGTTCAAATCGCCCACAAGAATAGATTTCGACGGTTTTTCGCGCCGGAAATGATCGCGCATGTCGGAAAGATAATCGAGCTTCTGACCAAACTTCTCGTTCACTTCACGATCCGGCACATCGCCGCCCGCAGGAACATAGAAGTTGTGAACCGTCACACCGTTTTCCAGCTGCCCTGCGATATGACGGGCGTGGCCCAGCTCTGCGAAGTCGAAGCTCTCAGCCTCGACCATCGGGATGCGCGACAGGATCGCAACGCCGTTATAGCCCTTCTGCCCGCGCGCAACCATGTGGGTGTAGCCCAGCGCCGCGAAGCCCTCTAGGGGGATCTTCTCGACCGGGCTTTTACACTCCTGAAGACACAGCACATCAGGCGCTTCTTCTTCCAAAAGCTTCAGCACAATCGGCTCGCGCAGACGGACCGAGTTGATGTTCCAGGTAGCAAGGGTAAAGCTCATCGGGCGTCTTCCTGTTAATGCGGGTTGTAGATCGCTTGAGCCATAAGACTTGCCAGAAAAACAAAGCTGGCACCATTCAGAAATTATTTGCACCTTTGGAATAGAAAAGAGCACCAAGTGTATTGGAACACTGGCGCTCTAACATCATGGTAAAAACTAATTACTCAACCCACCATCAAACGGCCAACCTGCCAAACAGCATTTTGTCGCGCCTCACTCCCCCATGACTGAGATTCTGATCGCATGAGAACACCAGCAAATACAGCCCGTTGGAACGAAATGCATGTAATTGCCATCAATGGCACACGCATTACATGTGATTGGAGCGTCCTACATCGCCTGCTCAGCTCTGGGCGGATGAATGGGGCGTTCATTTTGATTGCTCTTGCGCTTGCAACATACAAACAAACGCTGTTCAACATTCCTGCGCCCTACCTGACCCGCATCATTTTTTGGCTGATTGGCGTCTACTTGACCACTTTGTACTGGTACCTGCTGATCCGCGCGGTCCACCTGATCCGGGATCGCCTGAAGGTCGGAGCTGCCGTGTTCAACTATCCGGCAACGGCGATTGCAACCGTGGGGGCTGTTTTCACAAGCACGGTTTTGGTCAGCGTTCTGACGCAAAGCACTTTCCTGTCTGCCAGCCTGACTTTCGGCGATTTTGCGCGAAACTTGCTGATCGCCGGACTTGTGGAACTTCTGATCGTTACAAGCATTCTGCCCTTCTTTTGGGAGGGTAAAACCGCGGCGCCCTATCCAGCTGCGGCAAAGCCCGCCCCCCCTGAACCGCGGACCATTTTGTTCGACGAAAAGGGAATCCATCTCGCCTCGCTTCTGCATGTCCGGTCGCAAGAGCATTACCTTGAGTTTGTATTCGAGCAGACCGAGCTTTTGTTGCGTGGTGCGTTGAAGGATTTCGTGGCGATGTGCGATGACACAGACGGAATTCAGTGTCATCGCTCGCATTGGGTCGCGAAGAAAGCGGTCACTGGCCGCAAGCGCCACGAGGGAAATCCGGTGTTGTTGCTGTCAAACGGCAACTCCGTGCCAATTGCACGCGGCCGACTGGCTGACGTGAAAAGTTGGCTGATGCAGCACCGGCCCGAGGTTTGATCCAAGCGGATCAGGCATAAGACACAATTTCCCATTCCACACCGTCATGGTCATCGAAATAGAACCGCTTCCCCGGTTCGTAATCCGCGTGATTGTGGGGTTTAAAACCAGCCGCTTTTACCCGCGCTTCGGTGGCGTCGATATCGTCCACAACAACCCCGACATGGTTCAAACCGGCACGGGTTGTATAGGAATGCTGAGGGTCCTTGATCGCCATATTGGGCGTGTATAGAGCCACATAGCTGCCTTCATCCCCCACGTGGGCGGTGTAGCCGCCCGATATTGCATCACCTTCCCAACGGGTGGTCCAGCCGAACACAGCGCCCAACCATGCGGCGGTTGCTTTAGGGTCGCTTACGGTCACATTCACATGCTCTAGATTTGCCATTTTGGCCTCCTTGATCTTTGGTGCGACTCGGTTGATAATTCCTAAAGCTAACTTTAGCTCAAGCTTTTTCTTTCGGGGGTTTTCATGGAACGCAGAAACGAGATTTCCATCGGCACACTGGCAGACCGCACCGGGTTGGCCGTGTCCGCGATCCGATATTACGAAACACAGGGACTGGTCGCGCCCGAGCGCAACGCGGGTGGGCAGAGGCGGTTTTTGCGATCGGACATCCGCCGTCTGAGCTTCGTGATGATCGCGCAAAAGTTCGGCTTCACGCTGGATCGTATCCGCGAGGTAATGACCCGCCTGCCCCAAAGCCGCACACCGACTGCTACGGACTGGACAGAGATCTCTCAGGATTTCCGCGCCGAACTGGACGAACAGATCGAGGCTCTAACCCGCCTGCGTGACAAGCTGGACGGATGCATCGGCTGCGGTTGCCTGTCACTGGATCGCTGCGCGCTGTACAACCCCGACGATGTGGCCGCGGATAAGGGCGCAGGGCCACGATATCTGATGGGGGATGAGGCGGTCAGGCCGGAGGACTAACGCGTCCCGACCATCCCCGCCTCTTGATCTGGCTTAAGGCAACACGATCAACACTCCGTCAGACTGCCCTGAAGGAGACCGCCTATGCCAGAACATGGACACAGCCCGCAGGAAATCACAGCGCGCATCGGCTCCCCACCTGGACGTGGGGTGCTGAAAGATGCCGTTTATGGCGCGATCGACGGTGCGGTGACCACCTTCGCCATCGTCGCGGGCGTCGCGGGCGCCGGGCTCTCGCCCTTCATCATCGTCATCCTGGGGCTGGCAAACGTGCTGGCCGACGGGTTTTCGATGGCGGCTGCGGCCTATTCCGGGACCAAGGCCGAGCAGGACAACTTTCAGCGTATCCGAAAGATCGAGGAAGAGCACATCGCGCGCAATCCCGAAGGGGAATGGCGCGAGGTTCGGGAAATCCTGTCCCAGAAAGGGCTGTCTGATCAGATCCTGGACGAGGCAACCAACGCCGTCACCAAAGACAAGGAACGCTGGATCGCCCTGATGATGGAAGGCGAATACGGACTGGGCGGAATAGACCCTAATCCACTGCGATCAGCCACAACGACCTTTCTGGCCTTTCTTGTTGCCGGCATGATCCCCTTGCTGCCCTTCATCCTCAAACTCGAGGGTGCATTCACCTATTCAGCATGGGTAACAATGGCGAGCTTCTTTGCCATCGGTGCCCTGAAAAGCCATTGGTCGCTTAGCCCGTGGTGGCGGTCCGCCATCGAAACACTGCTGATCGGAGGGGCCGCGGCTGGGTTGGCTTATGGGGTTGGGAGTATGTTTAACGCCTGACACCCTAGCGGTGGGCAAAAGTTGACGGATCGACGGGACGCTCTACCCTAACAATGTCACCGCCGCTTGGGAGAAGACTGGCCATGTTGAAATCATACCTCACGCCCTTGCTAAAGGTCGCATTAGCCTCTTGGGCGATGCTGTTACCCTCGGTAGCTATTGCTGATTCTCATGACCACCCAATCGGTGACGCGGTTTCGGAACTGCCGATTTTCGACGCGCATATCCACTATAAGGAACCCGCTTGGGAACCCTATCCAGTCGAATCCGTGATTAGACTGATGGACAATACAGGCGTAGCGATGGGCCTTGTCTCGTCCACCCCGGATGAAGGCACCATCATGCTGTGGGAGCATGCCCCCAATCGCGTGGTGCCCGAGTTGCGCCCTTATCATGGCAATGCGGGCTCGTCGAATTGGACTGAATTCCCCGAGATGCAGCAGTATCTTGAGGGACGGCTACACGCCCACCCTCACGAGGGAATTGGCGAATTTCACATTCGAAATCGGAAGATGTGGGACGAAGATCTGTTTCGTAGCATTATTGAAATGGCGAAAAATCTGGACCTTTTTTTGCATGTTCATTCCGACGCCGAACCCATCCGCTGGCTCTATGATTTGGACCCTGATGTCAAAATAATTTGGGCACATGCTGGACTGGGTGAACCCGCCAGCGAGGTTTACAGACTGATGTCCCAATACCCAGAGCTGGTCGCGGACACATCACTGCGCGAGCATGCAATACTGGGTTACGGCGACAATCTTGATCCCGAATGGAAAAAAATCGTGTTCGATTTTCAAGATCGGCTGATGGTTGGCAGCGACACTTGGGTAAACGGCCAATGGGACAACTACGAGGGCATTATCGCGTCCAACCGGCAATGGCTGTCCAAGCTGCCGCGCAGCGTGGCCGAGAAGATTGCCTATAAGAACGCAGAACGCCTATTTGGTCGCGACATTTCCATGGAGTTGATCGGGACGAAATAAGACACCCGGACCACTAGGACCCGGCCAGTCCATCAGGGGGGTGTACCCCTGACCGCGCAGCACAGAATACAACTATATCGACACCAACCCGAGTGTCTCTCTCGCAACAATTTACAACGTAATGGCGCGGTGCATTGACTAGTCGTCAATAAGAAAACATTGACCATATTGGGAATACAAAGGGTACTACAATGAAAACAAAGATTTGCACAGCAGTCGCATTTGCTGCCTCCCTGATTGGCGCAAGCGCTGCTTCAGCAGAACAAGGCTTCTACTACGGTGGATCGCTTGGCGTTCTGACGCTTGAAAGTGACTCATTCGACCGCACCACGGGTGGCAGCGTCACCTTGGGCGCCGTTGCTGGTTATCGGTTCGAACTCCAGAACGGCTGGTCGACCGGTGTGGAAGCTTCATTCGATTTCCTGAAAAACGGCGAGATGTCCTATGACAACGGACAGCCCTCGTGCACCAGCCGCTCGCCGGATTGGTGTGATGTGGACAACATCGTACGCCTCCGCGGCTTTGTTGGCGTTCCGGTTGGCGACAACTTTGAGATCATGGCGATGGGTGGTTTTGCCACGGCAGCTGGCCTTGCAGAAGACGGTCCTTTCACCTTCGCTGACAGCCGCGCCAAAGGCTTCACAGTCGGTTTGGGCGCGCAGACCGAAACCAGCTTCGGCACCACCCGGGTCGAGCTGTCCTACGACAAAATGTCGAAGATTATGCCGAACGATTACAACAAGACGCTTGAAGTGATCTCGCTCAAGACGTCGATCTTGTTCTAATCGGACGACAAATCACAAGAAAACGGGCGCAGGGGAAACCTTGCGCCCGTTTTTCGTTTAGACCTTATGCGTTCAGGCGATAGCCACCGCTTTCCGTCACCAACAGCCGTGCGTTCGAGGGGTCAGGCTCGATCTTCTGACGCAGGCGATAGATGTGGGTTTCCAGCGTGTGGGTGGTGACGCCAGCGTTATAGCCCCAGACCTCGTGCAGCAGCACATCACGCGCCACGACACCATCGGTCGAGCGATAGAGGAACTTCAGGATGTTCGTCTCTTTCTCGGTCAGGCGGACCTTGCGGTCGTCCTCGGTCACCAGCATCTTCACGGAGGGCTTGAAGGTGTACGGCCCAAGCTGGAACACGGCGTCCTCGGACTGTTCATGCTGGCGCAGCTGGGCGCGAATACGGGCCAGAAGCACCGGGAATTTGAAGGGTTTCGACACATAATCATTGGCACCCGCGTCCAGGCCAAGAATGGTATCCGCGTCGGTGTCATGCCCAGTGAGCATCAGGATCGGGCATTTCACGCCCTGCTTGCGCATCACGCGGCACAGCTCGCGTCCATCGGTGTCGGGCAGACCCACATCCAAGATCACCAGATCATAAAGGGCTTCCTTGGACTTGGTGATCGCCTCGGCCCCGTTCCCGGCTTCGAACACGTCGAAATCCTCGGTCATCAAAAGCTGTTCGGCCAGCGCGTCGCGCAGATCCTCGTCGTCATCTACCAGCAAAATCTTTTTCAACGTGGACATGGTGCCCTCCTCTGTCGCCTTGTTGACAGATTTGTGGGCGCGCACGGAAATGACAAGATATGCAACAAAACTCTCACGGCCTCGTGTCAATTCGCCGGGAAATGTTTCATATCGTGTCAGAACCGCCTATCTAGGGCGGGAAAGGATGCCCATGACGCTTGCCCCAAACCAGACCGAGCTTCTAGCCCGCGCCCGTGCCGATCTGCGCATGGGGGTGCCGGTTATCTTGCGGTTGGATGGGCGCGATGTGCTGGCAGCAGCGGCCGAGACCTTGTCTGCCGGGCGGTTGGACAGCCTGCGCGCCTTGGGGGACGCTGTTCTGGCGATCACGCCGCGCCGCGCCGAGACGCTGAAGGCGCGTGCTTATTCCGACCAAGTGGCCCGGATCGAGCTACCGTCGGATGCGGACACACGCTGGATTACCTCGGTGGCGGATCCGGCGGATGACCTGTCGCACCCGATGAAAGGTCCCTTCCGCACCTGCCGTGGCGGAGATGACGCGCTGGAGGCACATGCGATTGCGCTTTGCAAAACAGCACAACTTCTGCCCTCGGCGTTGGTGGTAGAAACGCAAGATGCGGACGCCTTGGCCCTGTCGCATGGCCTAACACAGGTACATCTGGATCCGGCAACGCTGCGTGATCTGCATCTGGTGCCCGTGGTCCATGCCCGCCTGCCCATGCAAGTCAGCGAGGCCGGGCGGCTTCATATCTTCCGTCCCGAAGACGGTGGTGAAGAACACTATGCCGTCGAAATTGGCCGCCCTTCGCGCAACGAACCAGTGCTGGCGCGACTGCATTCGGCCTGTTTCACCGGCGACGTGCTGGGAAGCCTGAAATGCGATTGCGGTCCGCAATTGAACGCCGCGTTGGCCGCCATGGGGGCAGGCGGCGCGGGCGTGTTGCTCTACCTGAACCAAGAGGGTCGCGGCATCGGGTTAGCCAACAAGATGCGCGCCTATTCCCTGCAAGATCAAGGGTTTGACACGGTCGAGGCCAACCACCGCCTTGGGTTTGAGGACGACGAGCGCGACTTCCGCATAGGCTCGGAGATCTTGAAATCCATGGGATTCAGCCAGGTCAAACTGATGACGAATAACCCGCGCAAAGTGGCGATGATGGAAGACAACGGCATCACAGTGGCCGAACGCGTGCCGCTGAAAGTGGGCGAAGGCGCGCATAACGCGGCCTATCTGGCGACCAAAGCCAAGAAATCTGGGCATCTTCTGTGATCACCCCACGCCGTCATGACATGGTCGTCACCCGCTGGGGTGCACGCTTCATGGGACGGCGTTTTGCCGTGGCCATTGGCCGTGGCGGCATGACAGATGACAAACACGAGGGCGACGGGGCGACCCCTCGTGGCGTCTGGCGCTTGATGGGCGGCAGCTTTCGCGCGGATCGCCTGCCCCAACCTGTTTCTCCGCTAAACCTGAATAGCATCGGCCCAATGGATGTCTGGTCCGACGACCCTGAAGATCCCGCCTATAATCACGGGCTACGCGCGCAGAACTATGCCCATAGCCACGAAAAAATGCGCATGACCGCGCCGCTTTATGACGTGGTGCTGTTCAGCGACTGGAACTATCCAGACGCGACGCCCGGCAAAGGCTCCGCCATTTTCGTGCACCAGTGGCGCAAACCGCGCCATCCGACGGCAGGCTGCCTGGCATTTGCGCCCAAAGACCTGCACTGGATTCTTGAACGCTGGACCCAGCAAAGCCGGATCATCGTTCGCTAACTCTATTTTCTTACCGAAAATATCCTGGGGTGAGAGCCGCAGGCTCGAGGGGCAAAGCCCCTACGCATAGTCCCGTTCGCCAAAGATCGCCGAGCCAACCCGCACATAGGTCGCACCCTGCGCAATCGCGCGTTCGAAATCACTACTCATACCCATCGATAGACCCTCGAATCCGTGCTTCTTCGCCAGCTTCGCCAACAGGGCAAAATGCAGGCTGGGTTCTTCATCTGAAGGCGGGATGCACATCAGCCCTTCCACGGGCAGGTTCAGCTCGCGGCAAAGGGCCACAAGCTCGGCCAGATCGCCCGGCAATACGCCTGCTTTCTGATCCTCCTCGCCCGTATTCACCTGAATGAACAGTCTCGGGCAGTGGCCTTCCTCGTCTGCGATGCGCGCGATGGCGCGGGCCAGCTTGGGTCGGTCGACGGAATGGATTACGTCAAACAACCCCATTGCTTGCCGGGTCTTGTTGGTTTGAAGCGGACCGATCAGGTGAAGTTCGACCCCATCGAACTTCTCTTTCAAGTCTGGCCATTTGCCAGCAGCCTCTTGCACCTTGTTTTCACCGAAAACGCGGTGGCCTTCTTCCAGCACGGCGACCACGCGTTCCAAGGGCTGAACCTTAGATACGGCAATCAATTGCGCCGATCCCGGTGTGCGGCCCATTCGAGCCTCTTCCTTGGTGATGCGGTCCTGAATGTCTGAAAGTGCCATGGGTCATCCTGTCTTGTGCTTGGAAACAGGTTTCCCAAAAGAAAAGAGCGGGCGCAAGGCCCGCTCTTCCCCTACCAAATAATCCGTTAGGATTAGAAGGTCATGATGATGCCCAGGTCGGCAACAGTTGCGCCGAACATGTTTTCACCGATACCAGCGTTAACCGAAGCGCCGCCGCCCAGGTCGTATGCAACGCCCAGACCGAATGCGTCAACCGAAGCTGCACCAACGGTCAGTTCCGAGTAAGCAGCCGAGATGGTTGCTGCGCCCATGGTGTAGGCAGCGTGTACGCCGTAAGCGGTTGCGTCGTTGTCGCTGTTGCGCGAGTACAGACCGTTCAGAGCGATGTCGCCGAAGTTTCCGCCAGCTTTAACAACGATGGTCGACGAACCGTCTACCATGTCGTCATAGCCCAGGCCGAAGTTGTAGTCGCCCATGGCGTAGGTAGCAGCGATCGAGAAGGTTTCTGCGCCGTTCATGTCGTACGACAGAGCAACACCGAAGTCACCAAACGAACCTTTGTACATGATGTTGCCTGCGTCGTTCAGGTCGATCATGAATTCTGCAACGTTGTCTACGCCCAGACCCGAGTAACCGATGTCGCCCAGACCCAGAGTTGCGTCAACAGCCGAACCAACAGCGCCAACGGTCAGCTTGCCGAAGCCGCCTTCGATGTGCACTTCGGTGTCACCAACAGCGGTTGCACCGTTGTCCATGGTGATGTCGAAGTCAGCGCCGAACGACAGGCCGCCGTCGGTTTCACCGGTCATCGAAACCGACAGAGTGGTGTAGTAGTCAGGTGCCCACTCGTTTACGGCGGTGTCGTTGTATACAACACCAAAACCAGCTTCACCCGAGAAGCTTACTTCAGCGGCAGCGAAACCAGCAGTTGCGACCAGAGCGGTCGAAGCGATGAGAATCTTTTTCATTTCGTTTTCCCTCATGAGATTTAAGAGTTCGCCCCAATTCAGGGGTATCCGAATTGAGTATGCATCGTTCAATCTACCTTTCCGACGTTCATTGCAAGTCGACTGAAACGCCGAAAACCGAATGCAGGGCGCATTGGTGCTTCTATGCCACAGTTTGATTCACGCATCGGGCGAAAACCCGCAATATCAAGAGATTCTATTATTATTAGGGTGATCTACGGCATTTGGGAAAACGCTTGCCCGCCCGCAGGGGCTTATATACTAACAAGAGGAAATTTATGCATATGGGGCTGTTTATGAGCATCCTTAGAACTTCTGCTTTTGGTCTGTCATTGATCGCGATTCTTGGCCTGTCCGCCTGTGGTGGCGGTAGCGGATCGGTGGGCTCCGCCGGTTCCGGCAACATTTTCGGGGGCGGCGCGAACGCACAACAACAAGGTGGTGGTCTTGGCCATACCCCTGAGGTTGAAGAACCGCGCGAGACCATCTGGGATTTGTTCAAGAACGTGGACGACCCCAACACTACCGTCGAAGTAAACCGTTATATTTGGAATGCATCGCTGGATGTCCTGAGCTTCATGCCAGTACAGGCCGCTGATCCGTTCTCGGGTATTATCGTGTTTGGCCTTGGCCGCCCGCCGGGTGGCGGCGCTGCATATAAAGCCACCGTATATGTACGTGACCCCGCGCTGGACGCTCGTTCGCTGTCGGTTGCGCTTTATACAAGCGGTGGTCGCCCCGCCAGCGCCGAGGCCGTTCGCAAGGTTGAGGACGCGATCCTGACCCGCGCACGCCAGCTACGTATTCGTGACGGCAAGCTCTAGACCCGGATCGACCAGACTTATAAGACATGCGCCGGGCCACACGCCCGGCGTTTTCACATCAAGGACCTGACGAATGTCGCGATACACTGCCGCAGATATCGAACCGAAATGGCAAAAAGCCTGGGACGAGGCCGGAATCTTCACCGCCAAGCGCGATGAATCGAAGCCCAAGTATTATGTGCTCGAGATGTTCCCCTATCCGTCGGGCCGGATTCATATGGGTCACGTGCGCAACTATACGATGGGCGACGTGATCTCGCGGTATAAGTCGTCTTGCGGCTTCTCGGTTCTGCACCCAATGGGCTGGGATGCCTTCGGGATGCCCGCCGAAAACGCAGCGATGGCGCAGGGTGGTCACCCCGGCACGTGGACCTATGACAATATCGCCACCATGAAGGGCCAGATGCGCCCGCTGGGTCTGTCGATTGACTGGAGCCGCGAATTTGCCACCTGTGACCCGGAATATTACGGCCAGCAACAGGCGATGTTCATCGACTTCATGGAACGTGGGCTGGTTTACCGTAAAAACGCCACGGTGAACTGGGATCCGGTCGACATGACCGTTCTGGCCAACGAGCAGGTCATCGACGGCTGCGGCTGGCGCTCGGGCGCACCGGTGGAACGTCGCGACCTGACACAATGGTTCTTTAAGATCTCGGACTACTCGGGCGAATTGCTGGATGCGCTGGACGCGCTGGACAACTGGCCGGAAAAAGTACGCACCATGCAGGCCAACTGGATTGGCCGCAGCCAAGGTCTGCAGTTCAGCTTTGAGCGTGTGGATGGTGGCGAAGCGATCGAGGTCTATACGACTCGCCCTGACACCCTGAACGGCGCCAGCTTTGTCGGCATCTCGCCCGATCACCCGATTTCCAAGGCGCTCGAGGCGGAAAACCCCGAGATTGCCGCGCAGCTTGTCGAAATGCGCAAGGGCGGCACCACCGCCGAGGCCATCGAGACCGCCGAGAAGCTGGGCTATGACACCGGCATCCGCGTAAAACACCCGCTGAACCCGGACTGGGAGCTGCCGGTTTGGATCGCCAACTTCATCCTGATGGACTACGGCACCGGCGCGATCTTCGCGTGTCCGGCGCATGACCAGCGCGATTTGGACTTCTGCCGCAAGTACGATTTGCCGGTGATCGATACGTTCCTGTCGCTGGAAAACCCCGCGCCCGTCGAAAACGAAGCCTTCGTGCCGCCGAAAACCGAGAAGGTGAAATGGGTTGACCACTTCGCCGGTCTGGGTGAAGCCACGGGCGAGGAAGCGATCGACGCGACCGTTAAGTTCGCCGAAGACGCCGGCTGGGGCACAGGTGTCGAGAAATTCCGCCTGCGCGACTGGGGCCTGAGCCGCCAACGCTATTGGGGCTGTCCGATTCCCGTGGTGCATTGCGACGATTGCGGTGTCGTGGCCGAGAAGAAAGAGAATCTGCCAGTCAAACTGCCCGAAGACGTCACATTTGACGTGCCCGGCAACCCACTGGACCGTCACCCAACTTGGCGCGACTGCGCTTGCCCGTCCTGCGGCAAGCCCGCCAAGCGTGAAACCGACACGATGGACACGTTCGTCGATTCGTCTTGGTATTACGCGCGCTTCACCTCGCCGAACGCGGCCACGCCGACCGATTTGGAAGAGGCGTCCTATTGGATGAATGTCGACCAATATATTGGCGGCATTGAGCACGCGATTCTGCACCTTCTGTACTCGCGCTTCTTTGCCCGCGCGATGAACATCTGCGGCCATCTGCCAGATTCAGCCCGCGAGCCGTTCAACGCGCTGTTCACGCAAGGCATGGTGACCCACGCGATCTATAAGAACGACGAGCGCACCGATGAAAACGGTCGCGCGATCTATCACTACCCCGAAGAAGTCGAGGAACGTGATGGCGTGATGGTCGTCTCTGAGACCGGCGAGAAGGTCAAAGTGATCCCCTCGGCCAAGATGTCGAAGTCGAAAAACAACGTTGTTGACCCGGTGAACATCATTTCGGCCTTCGGCGCGGACACTGCCCGTTGGTTCGTCCTGTCCGATTCGCCCCCTGAACGGGACGTGGAATGGACAGCCTCCGGTGCGGAAGCCGCCGCCAAGCACTTGACCCGCGTCTATGCGACTGCCGTGAAGATCGCCGACATGGATGACGCGGACGGAAATGACGAAGAGCTGCTGCGCGCCATGCACAAGGCCATCCATGATGTGACCATGGGCATCGAAAGCTTCGGCTTCAACGCGGCCATCGCCAAGCTTTACGCCTTCCAGAACGCCATTTCGAAATCGATGGCCGGCGGCAAAGCGCAAAAGCAGGCCATGCGCATCATGGCACAGCTGATGTCGCCCATGACCCCGCACCTGTCCGAGGAAGTCTGGTCGATGCTGGGCGGCGAAGGTCTGGTGGCGCAAGCCGCATGGCCCGTCGCGGACGACGCTATGCTGGTCGAAGACACCGTCACCCTGCCGATCCAGATCAACGGCAAACGCCGTGCGGAAATCAGCGTGCCGAAGGACATGGACAAAGCCGAGGTTGAAAAACTCGCGCTGGCCGAGGATGCTGTCGTCAGGGCGCTGGAAGGTAAGGCACCCAAGAAAGTTATCGTTGTTCCGGGACGTATTGTGAATGTCGTGGTCTGATCGCCGCCATTTCCTGAAAATCACAGCCGCTGCCGCGCTTTTATCCGGCTGCGGCTTTACCCCGGTCTATGCGCCGGGTGGCTCGGCCGATGGGTTGCGCGGGGCGGTGACAATCGCCGCGCCCGATGATTCCAACAGCTACGAGTTCGTGAAACGGATGGAAGAGCGTCTGGGCCGCAACCTGTCTGCGCCGTACCAGCTGGACTATACGATCACCACACGCTCGGAAGGCGTGGGTGTGACGCCCCGTCAGGAAATCACCCGCACGCAGGTTCTGGGCGCCGTCGAATTCTCAGTCACTTCCATCGCTTTGGGCGAGGTGGTGGAACGCGGAACGGTGTCGAACTTCACGTCTTATTCGACCGAAGGGTCCACCGTATCCACCGCCGCGGTCGAGCGTGACGCAAACCGCCGCTTGATGGTGTTGTTGGCGGATCAAATCACCACACGATTCTCGGCCACCTTCGCAGGCTGGGGCGAATGAAGCTTTCCCCTCGGGACGCCAGCGGCTATTTCGCCAAGCCCGATCCCAAACGGATGGGCGTGCTGATTTTCGGGGCGGACGCGATGCGTGTAGCACTGAAACGGCAAGAGCTGATTGCCAATCTGATCGGTCCGACCGGCGAAGAGGAAATGCGCCTAACCCGCATTCCCGCCGCTGATCTGCGCAAAGACCCCGCGATGCTGTCGGACGCGATCAAGTCGCAAGGCTTCTTCCCCGGCCCGCGCGTGGCTTTTGTCGAGGATGCCACCGATACGCTCGCTAAAATCATCACGCCCGCCATTGCCGATTGGCAAGATGGCGACGCGCAGGTGGTGGTCACGGCGGGATCTCTGACTGCACGCTCGGCCCTGCGGAAGTTGTTCGAGGGGCACCCGAACGCATTTGCCGCCGGCATCTATGACGACCCGCCCTCGCGGGACGAGATCGAAGCCGACCTGAAACGCTCTGGCGTCGGTCAGATTGGCCCCGAGGCAATGAATGACCTGATGGGTCTGTCGCGCGATCTGGATCCCGGCGACTTCCGCCAAACGGTCGAGAAGCTGGGGCTTTACAAGCTGTCCGACCCCTCGCCCGTCACGCCCGACGATGTACTGGCCGTCGCGCCTGCCTCGACCGAGGCGGCATTGGACGATCTGCTGCATGCGGTCGCCGAGGGACGCGCGGGTGAAATAGGCCCTATTCTTGCGAAATTGCAGGCCCAAGGCGTGGCTGCGGTGGGGCTTTGCATCGGTACGACACGCCATTTCCGTGCGCTTCATGGGGCAAGTTCTGACCCTGCCGGGCCGGGGCAAGGCATCAACCGTCTGCGCCCGCCTGTGCATTTCAAATCCCGCGATCGGATGGTGCGGCAGGCCAACAAATGGGGTCTGCGGCGCCTGGAAAAAGCGCTTGAGGTGCTGATTGATACGGATTTGAAGCTGCGTTCTGCCCAGAAAGCCCCGCAGATGGCGCTGATGGAGCGGACCTTGATCCGACTGGCGATGATGGGTGGCCAGCGCTAGGCCAAGGCATAGGCCGCAGCGGCACGCCCTGCATGACGCCCCGTCGCGAAACAGGTGGTCAACAGATAGCCTCCGGTCGGGGCTTCCCAATCCAGCATTTCACCGCAGGCAAAGACGCCGGGCAGCGCTTTGATCATCAGCCCGTCGTCCAACGCGTCGAACGGAAGACCGCCCGCGGTCGAGATCGCCTCGTCCATCGGGCGCGGGCCTTGGTGCGGAATCGGCAAAACTTTGATCAGGGCGGCGAGCTTAGCGGGATCAGAAGGCAATGGCCGCGAAAATTCCTGCATTAGAGACAGTTTCACCGGATCCAGCTTCAGTGTTTTGCGCAGGAAATTGGACAGGCTGGCTTTGCCGCGCGGGCGGGATAGGCGGCTGGTGATGTCTTCAAGACTGCGACCGGGCATCAGATCCAGCATCAGGGGTGTACCCTCGCGCATGGCGCGGCTGACGGCATAGATGGCGGACCCTTCAATGCCACGTGACGAGATCACGAACTCACCTAGTACCGACTGCTCCCCGGCGGTCACACGAACGGATTTCACCGGCTGGCCGAAGTGGCGCTCCATATGGGCGCTCCAGTTGACTTGAAACCCCATGTTGCTGGGCTGGAACAGTGCGCAAGAAACGCCATGTTCGGCAAGAATAGAGACCCATTTTCCATCAGATCCCAAGCGCGACCAGCTGGCCCCGCCCAATGCCAGAACGGTAACGTCCGGATGCAGGGACAGCGGACCATCAGGGGTGTCGAACTGCACTGTGCCGTTCTCAATCCCGACCCAGCGCCAGTTCCGACGCAGCTGAGCCCCGGCCTGATCCAGCCGATCAAGCCACACGCGCAATAAGGGCGAGGCTTTCATGGCTTTGGGAAAGACACGGCCGGACGAACCGGTAAAGACCTCTTGCCCAAGCTTCTGCGCCCATTCCTGAACGGCATCTGGCCCGAACGCAGCCACGATATCCCGCAGGCTGTTCGGACCGTGTATATTGGACAAAAAGGCCGAAATAGGCTCTGATCTCGTCAGATTAAGCCCAGACTTCCCTGCCATCAGAAATTTCCGCGCAGGGGAAGGTTTGGCGTCAGCGACGATCACCGAAAGTCCGGCCTTCGCAAGCTCTTCAGCCGCCATCAGGCCCGCCGGGCCTGCCCCAATGACAAGCGCAGTTTTCACGAGGGTTTGGCCGCAGAATCATCAGTGGCACCCAACATCTCGACCACGCGGTGCGGATAAGGGATTTCGATGTCATTGGCCTTGAGCGCCTTCCAGATCTGCATCATGACACGCGGTGTGAACTTGTTGCGCCCGTCGTCAATGCCGTTCACCCAGAACTCGAGCGCGAAGTCGACTCCGCTGTCGCCAAAAGCGCGCAGCTCGCAGTCAGGCATATGTTCTTCGCTGTCGGTCAGAATGAAATCCAGCTCGGCCACGGCCTTTTCGATGATGCCCGGCACCGCTTCGATGTCGGCTTTATAGCTGACCGAGAACGGCGCCTCGTACCGGTTGGCGCTGCCCGCGTCCGAATAATTTACAACGCGGGTCGTGATGAAGTGCTCGTTCGGAACTACGATCCATTTGCCATCAAACGTCTCTAATATGGCCGCACGGGCCGTCATCTTGACGATCGTGCCCGCCTCTCCTCCGTCCAACTCAACGTAATCTCCAACCGTCGCTTGCCCTTCCAGCAGAAGGATGATGCCGGAAATGAAGTTCGAGGCGATTTGCTGCAGACCAAAACCAAGCCCCACACCAATCGCACCACCCAGAACCGCAAGCGACGTCAGATTGACCCCCATGATATTCATAAGGATCAAGAAGGCCGCACCAAAGATCCCGATCTCGGCGGCTTTAACCGCCAGCTCGCGCGCAGCGGGTCGCATTTCTTTTTGCTTCTTGATCGCTTGCGCGGTCTGGTCATTCGACCAGCGCCCCAGCCAGAAAACCACGCCACCCAAGACCGCAAAGCGAATGGCAAACAAAAGCGAGAAGCTCATGTTGCCCAAGGGAACGACAGTTTCATCCAGCTTGGTGGTCACAAGATCCAAAATGCCGACGGCATACAAGGCCGCCACCGGAATCAGGATGTATTTGCCGAGAAGCTTCAGGAACGGATCTTTGATGATCTCGCGGGCAAAGGCGCGTATCGCAAGAAACAGGAAAACGCGCTTGCCGAAGGCGATCACGGCGCCAGAGCCGAAGATCGACCGCGTGACCTGTTCACCCAGTGCCGTATAGGCCCAGGCCAGAAGCGGCATGGTCAGCGGCAGGAAGATCAGTGCAAAAAGACGAATCTTGGCGATCGGATGGCTCCGATCCCCGTTTGGGGTCAGGATGCGCGTCAGGAACGGCTCAAGCTTTTTGTCGGTATATCGGGCAGCCAGAAAAGCCGCGATCAATAGGCCGAGTTGCGACCACGCGGCAGGGGACAGAAGCCAACCTTCGGCGATCTCCCACCCTTGGTTCAGATAGCCCAGCGCGGTGTCCACGATCTGAGGTCGATTTTCCATCTGCTTTCCCTTGCCTTCACGCGATCACTGATAAAACCTTTGGAAATGGATAGCGGTTTGACCTCAAAGGGCAAGACTTCCTTGCCGGAATGCGCGCTTTGCGGGCGCGTGATTCCGCCAGATGTGGCACAAAGCCGTCATCACCTGATCCCGAAACTGAAGGGTGGCAAGGGTGGGGAAACGGTGCTGCTGCACCAGATCTGCCACAACCAGATCCATCTTGAGCTTAGCGAGGCCGAGCTGGCGCACAGCTATCACACGCCTGAATCCCTTCGCAGCCACCCCGGTCTGGTCAAGTTCATCCATTGGGTCGCGAAACGGCCTCCGGATTTCTATGCCGTCACCAAAGGAGCACGTCGCCGGAAAGGTCGTACATAGGCCGAATTAGAGCCTTTTTCAGGGGATCATCCGCTTCATCGCAGCCACGTGGTCGGCACTTTGTGAGCGAGCGTGGTCAGCAAGCTCCAACGCGGCCTCCATCAGTCCGTCGGGTTCCACCACACGGTCAACAAGACCCCATGACAATGCCTCGTCCGTCAGGATTTTCTGGCCCGCCATCAGGATCATCTTGGCCCGCGCGGGACCGACCAGAGCGGACAGGCGCGCAGGGTCAGACGGCTGGGGAAGATAGCCCAGTTTCATCACCGGATAGAAAAACTTGGCGCTGGGGACGGAAATGCGCAAATCGCAGGCCAAGGCCATGCCGAAGGCACCCCCCGCAAGCGTGCCGTTCAGGGCGGCGATGGTCAGACAGGGCGCGGCGGCGATGGCGCCGGACAGACGCTCCCACACATCATCGGTGGCCAGACCGGCCTTCGCCTCGTCCAGATCCGCGCCAGCGGAAAACACCTTGCCTGCGCCGGTCAGCACCAGCACACGTGCATCCCCTGCCGCGTCCTGCGCAATCTGGGCAAGCCGCTCCAGCATCGATTTCGTCAGCGAGTTTGCTTTGTCCGGACGGTTGATGGTCACCACCCAGACGCCGTTTTCTTTTGTCAGTTCAATCATCCGAATACATTTGCCCTTTTCCGGATCGACACATCCCGAAGCGAGATTTCCTGCCCCAGATACTCGTCCGCATCTTCGCTACACATCCACAACAGCGCACGCGCGGGCCATTCGGCGGGGATATGATCGTCCCAGTTCAGCTGCGCAACTGCGTTGATGCCCGAGGTTTTGATCTCGCGCTGCATCTGCGTCGCGACAGTACCCGGGGACAGGCCGATAGCGCGGATGCCCTTCCCTGCGGTTTCAAGGTGAAGCGCCCGGTTGAACATGTTCACCCCAGCCTTCGAGGTGCAGTAATGCGCCCAACCTTCCAGCGGGTGATGCGCAGCCCCGGAACTGATCGTCAGGATCGAGCCCGAGCCCTGTTCGATCATGTGCGGCAAGGCTGCTCTTGCGCCGTAATAGACACCTTTTAGGTTCACATCGATGACATGGCTCCACCCTTCGGGATCCGAGGTTTCCAGTGGTCCAATGGGTTCGATGACACCTGCGTTGTTGATCAACACATCGACCGTTCCAAAGCGTCCGTGAGCCAGATCAATGGCGGCTTTCACTTGGCTCCAGTTTGACACGTCACACGTGACGGCCAAGGCGCGCTCGCCGATGGATTCCGCGATGGCTTGGATCTGCCCCGCGCTGCGGGCGGTCAGCACCACGTTGGCCCCTGCCTGCGCAAAGATGTGCGCGGCGGCTTCTCCGATCCCGCGACTTGCGCCGGTGATCACAACGGTTTTCCCTGTCATATCATGCATATGGTGCCCTCCCTTCCGTTGATGCTAGCGCAGCATTCGCCCAGATGCCAGAGACACATCTTGCGAGCGCGGGGTGCAGGGGTTACCTGAAAGGCACGTAATTGAAAGGACGCCCCATGCGCGCATCGCTTGACAGCCTGACACAACAGCTTTTGGACGCCGCCCGTAAGGCGGGGGCCGACCGGGCCGATGCGTTGGCCGTGGATGGCACATCGGTGTCGATTGACGTGTTGAACGGCAAGCTGGAGCACGCGGAACGGTCCGAGGGCGTAGACATTGGCCTGCGCGTGATGCTGGGGCAACGTCAGGCCTGTGTATCCGCCTCCGACGTCTCTGAGGCAACGATCGAGGCCATGGCCGAGCGCGCCGTGGCAATGGCCAAGGAAGCGCCGGAAGACCCCCATATCGCACAGGCCGATCCGGCGGATTTGGCGACAGACTGGGATTTGGACGCGCTCGAGATGGCCGACCCAAGCGCCGAGCCGGACCCCGCTGCGTTGGAACGTGATGCGTTAGAGGCTGAAGCCGCCGCGCTGGCCGTGAAAGGCGTATCGCAGGTCAGCAGTTCGTCGGCGGGCTATGGGCGGCATCAGTTCCATCTGGCGTGCTCGAACGGGTTTTCTGGCGGATATGGACGTACTCACCGGGCCATTTCCACGGTGGCTATCACCGGCGAAGGCGCGACGATGGAACGTGACTATGCTGGCGAGATGCGCACCTTTCAGGCCGATCTTCCCAGCGCGGAAGAGATCGGCACCAAGGCCGGCAATCGCACCGTCGAACGTCTAGGCGCCAAGAAACCGCCGACGGGTGCCTTTCCGGTGCTCTATGACGAACGGATTTCGGCGTCATTGATCGGTCATCTGCTGAGCGCCTCGAACGGGGCGATGATCGCCCGTGGATCGTCTTGGCTCTTGAATGCGCTGGGAGAGCAAGTGCTTCCCGATGGCATCGACCTGATCGAGGATCCGCTCCGCAAACGCATTTCCGGCTCGCGTCCCTTTGACGGGGAAGGTCTGCCCACGCAGATGCGCAAGATCGTCGATAACGGGCAACTGACGGGTTGGACCATGGACATCGCCACCGCACGCCAGCTGGGGATGCAAAGTACCGCCAGCGCGTCACGCGGAACATCTTCGCCACCCTCGCCGTCGATCTCGAATGTGGCTCTAACGCAGGGTAAATCGACGAAAGAAGATCTGATCGCGCAGATGGGCACCGGGCTTTTGGTGACCTCGATGATCGGGTCCACGATCAACCCGAACACGGGCGATTATTCGCGCGGGGCGTCGGGGTTTTGGATCGAGAACGGGCAGATCGCCTATCCCGTCAACGAATGCACCATCGCGGGCAATCTGCGCGATATGCTGAAGCGGATCATCCCGGCCAATGACGCGGAACCACATCTCAGCCGTATGATCCCCAGCCTGCTGGTCGAAGGGATGACCCTTGCCGGTGACTGATGACCTGACCCTTCTGATCGACGCGGCGCAAGCAGCGGGCAAGATCGCCTCGGGCTTTTTCCACGGCTCGGCCGAACGCTGGGACAAACCCGGCGGGCAAGGCCCCGTGACCGAAGCCGATCTGGCCGTGGACCGGATGTTGCGAAACGAATTGACCGCAGCACGCCCCGGCTATGGTTGGCTGTCGGAAGAGACCGAAGACACCCCAGCGCGGCTGGAGGCCGAACAGGTGTTTATTGTCGACCCGATCGACGGCACGCGGTCCTTCATCGAGGGCTCGACCACTTGGGCGCATTCTCTGGCCATCGCGCGGGACGGGATTGTCGAGGCGGCAGTTGTCTATCTGCCCGAACGCGGCAAGCTTTATGCCGCCGCGCGTGGACAAGGGGCAACGCTGAATGACACGGCCTTGACTGTCAGCCCGAAGACCGGGATCGACGGTGCCACGGTTTTGGCGTCGAAACCCAACTTCAACCCCTCTTTCTGGCGGAATAGAGACGTTCCTCCGGTCGAGCGCGCCTTCCGAAGCTCGTTGGCGTATCGCCTTTCTCTGGTAGGCGAGGGTCGATTTGACGCGATGATTACCCTGCGCCCAACTTGGGAATGGGACGTGGCAGCAGGGGCATTGATCGTGGAAGAGGCGGGCGGATCGGTCACGGATCAAGCCAAGGGATTTGCGCGGTTCAACAACCCACATCCGCAGTTGCACGGCATGGTCGCGGGAACGCCGCCGGTCCATGACGCGTTGATCACACGGTTAGCGGAACCGTTAGCCTAACATCCCTGTGAAAAGAGGGCATTGCCAAGCGCATATCTATCGCTAACATACGGCAACCCTCATATGTTCAAGGATGCCTTCGTGACAGACAGACAGACCCCCCCGAACCGCCGCCCACTGACCCTTCGTGACGTATCTGAAGCCTCGGGCGTCAGCGAAATGACGGTCAGCCGCGTGCTGCGAAATCGTGGGGATGTCAGCCAAGCCACACGCGACCGCGTGTTGGAGGCCTCGAAGGAACTGGGATACGTGCCCAACAAAATTGCCGGTGCGCTGGCCTCGCAACGGGTGAACCTTGTTGCTGTGATCATTCCGTCCCTGTCGAACATGGTCTTCCCCGAAGTTATGATGGGCATCAACGAGGTGTTGGACGAAACACCGTTGCAGCCCGTCGTGGGCGTCACGAATTACGACCCCAAACGCGAAGAGAAAGTGCTGTACGAGATGCTGTCATGGCGTCCGTCAGGCGTGATTATCGCCGGGTTAGAGCATTCTGATGCGGCCAAAGCCATGCTGAAGGCCGCGGGCATCCCCGTGGTCGAAATCATGGACACCGACGGCGACGCGATCGACGCCTGCGTGGGCATTTCACACCGCCGTGCCGGGCGCAAAATGGCCCAGTCCATTCTGAAGGCTGGCTACAAAAACATCGGCTTCCTTGGCACCAAAATGCCGCTGGACCACCGCGCCCGCAAGCGCTTCGAGGGCTTCACCGAGGTGCTGGCCAAGGAAGGGATCGAGATCGCAGATCGCGAGTTCTATGAAGGCGGGTCGGCTCTGGCCAAAGGTCGTGAGATGACCGAAGTCATGCTGGAACGCACTCCAGAGCTGGATTTCCTGTATTACTCCAACGACATGATCGGAGCGGGTGGTTTGTTGTACTGCCTGGACAAAGGGATCAACGTACCAGGACAAATCGGCCTTGCGGGCTTCAACGGGGTCGAACTTCTGGACGGCTTGCCCCGCCAACTGGCAACGATGGACGCCTGTCGCAAGGAAATCGGGCGCGCGGCTGCGCAGATCATCGCGGACCGCAGCACCGAAAGTGGCGACACAGGCGGTGCCGAACGGATCGAGCTTACGCCCAAAATCGAAGCTGGCGAGACCCTGAAACGCCGCTAGACAAGCCGCGCCCGCTTGCCTATCTCCTGCGCAAACGGCCCCGTGGCTCAACTGGATAGAGCAGCCCCCTCCTAAGGGGCAGGTTGCAGGTTCGAATCCTGCCGGGGTCGCCAAGATCACCTGCATATATTCATCACATCGCAGAGCGATTTTCAGCTTCCCGCTGAGATCTGCTCTGGCGCTGGCATTTATTGCCACCACCGCAAGACTTGGCTGAAGTTGAGGTGGTTTTGGGCGCCCATGTCGATTCTGACGTGAATCTTGTCTAAAAGCGAAAAGGTGCTTTGCGGCAATATCAATCTTCATGGAGGAAGAAAGAACAGGAGCCCTCATGCGCTATTCTGCTTTGAGACTGATCAAAGAAAGCCTGACCGGACACAAGGGGTGGGGGCCGCAGTGGCGTGATCCCGACCCGAAGGACGCCTATGACTATGTGATCATTGGCGGTGGCGGGCATGGGTTGGCCACGGCCTATTATCTGGCGAAAGAGTTTCAGGGCGCGCGGATCGCGGTGCTGGAAAAGGGCTGGATCGGCGGCGGTAATGTGGGCCGGAACACGACGATCATCCGCTCGAACTATCTGCTGGATGGGAACGAGCCATTCTACGAGTTTTCGCTGAAGCTTTGGGAAGGTCTTGAGCAAGACCTGAACTATAACGCGATGGTCAGCCAGCGCGGCATTCTGAACCTTGTCCACACCGATGCGCAGCGCGATGCAGCGCGGCGGCGTGGCAATGCGATGATCCTGAATGGATCAGATGCCGAGCTTCTGGACACGAACGGCGTGCGCGCCATGTACCCGTTCCTGAACTTCGACAACGCCCGCTTCCCGATCAAGGGCGGGCTGTTGCACCGGCGCGGCGGGACCGTGCGCCACGATGCGGTCGCTTGGGGCTATGCCCGCGGCGCAGACCAGCGCGGCGTGGACATCATCCAGAACTGCGAAGTCACGGGTTTCAAGATCGAAGATGGGCGGGTTCTGGGCGTCGAGACCTCGCGCGGGTTTATTGGTGCCAAGAAGGTTGGCGTGTCGGTCGCGGGCAGTTCCAGCCGGGTGATGGCGATGGCGGGGATGCGTCTGCCCATCGAAAGCCACGTATTGCAGGCCTTCGTGTCCGAAGGGCTGAAACCCTTCATTCCGGGCGTAATCACCTATGGCGCGGGTCACTTCTATTGCAGCCAATCCGACAAGGGCGGACTGGTCTTTGGCGGTGATATCGACGGCTACAACTCTTACGCCCAACGCGGCAACCTGCCAGTGGTCGAGGACGTGATCGAAGGCGGCATGTCACTGATTCCGGGCCTTGGACGCGCGCGGCTTCTGCGTAGCTGGGGCGGCATCATGGACATGTCGATGGACGGCTCGCCCTATATCGACAAGACCCATATCGAGGGCCTCTATTTCAACGGCGGCTGGTGCTATGGCGGCTTCAAAGCCACGCCTGCTGCGGGCTTCTGCTTTGCCCATCTTCTGAAAACCGACCGTCCGCATGAGACCGCGAAGGCCTATCGGCTGGACCGGTTCATGACCGGGCACATGATCGACGAAAAGGGCCAAGGCGCCCAACCAAACCTGCACTGACACAGCTGCGATTTGAGGAACTGAACCGATGATCATCAACCATCCGCTTCTTGGACCGCGCGACGCGCAAGAGTTCACCTATCTGGGCGACGCGGGCCTGATCAACCGTCCCTATTGGCTGTCGGAAAACGCCCTACGCGAGTTTCACGACTATCTGCATCTGCGCGAAAACCCCGCTGGTTTGCACCGCGAACTGTGGTTCCACGAACAAGGCGACCGGTCCTGGCTGGTCGTGACCCGCGACACCACCACGCATGAGATCACCAAGGTCGAGCTGGCCCGTGACGTCGCCCGCGCCAACCGCGCCGCCGAGGTAATGCAATGACACAGGCGAACCGCCTTTCCGGTGGGCTGATCGATCGATCCGCCACGCTGAACTTCAGTTTTGATGGCAAAAGCTATCAGGGTTATGCGGGCGACACGCTGGCCTCCGCATTGCTGGCCAATGGCGTGCGCCTGATGGGGCGTTCGTTCAAATACCACCGCCCGCGCGGCGTGCTGACCGCCGGGTCCGAGGAACCCAACGCGCTGGTCGAGCTGCGTTCTGGCGGTCGTCAAGAACCCAACACCCGCGCCACCGTGGCCGAGATTTATGACGGGTTCACCGCCAACTCGCAGAACCGCTGGCCGTCACTGGAACGCGATTTTATGGCGATCAATGATCGCTTCTCGAATTTCCTAAGCGCCGGGTTTTACTACAAGACCTTCATGTGGCCACGCGCCTTCTGGGAAAAGCTCTACGAACCGATCATCCGCAAAGCCGCCGGTCTTGGCAGTCTGACAGGCGAGGGCGACCCCGACGTCTATGACAAGGGTTTTCTGCATTGCGATCTTCTGGTGATCGGGGCGGGGCCTGCAGGTCTTGCCGCCGCGTTGACCGCAGGCCGTGCTGGCGCGCAGGTCATCATCGCAGACGAAGATTTCCGTCTGGGCGGGCGTCTGTTGTTGGACACCGGGTCGCTGTCGGATCAGTCCGGCGCGGACTGGGTTGAACAGGCGCAGGCCGAATTGACCTCGCTTCCCAATGTCCGCGTGATGCCGCGTACAACGGTGTTTGGCTCGTACGATCACGGCGTCTATGGCGCGGTCGAGCGCAACGCCGATCACCTGATCGCCCCCGAAGCTGACAAACCACGCCAGACGCTTTGGCGGATCTATTCCAAACGCGCACTGGTCGCTGCCGGCGCGATTGAACGCCCGATCGGATTTGAGAATAACGATCGTCCCGGCGTGATGCTGGCCGGTGCCACCCGCGCCTATGCCAACCGCTATGCGGCCGCGCCCGCGCAGTCGGTTGTGGTGTTTGCCAACAACGATGACGCCCACCAGACCGCCCGCGACCTGATCGCCAAAGGGGTCGAGGTGCCCGCCGTGGTCGACATCCGCCCGGATGCATCCGCAATCGACGGGACTGAAGTCTTGGCAGGCGCACAGATCATCGACACCAAGGGCCGTCTTGGCCTGAGCTCGGTCACCGTGCGCTTGGCAAACGGCCAGACCCGCGTGATCCCTTGTGGCGCGCTGGCGATGTCTGGCGGTTGGAACCCCAACCTCGGCCTGACCTGCCATCAGCGCGGTCGCCCGGTTTGGAGCAACAATATCCACGCCTTTGTACCGGGTCAGGGCCTGCCGCCCGGCCAAAGCGTTGCCGGGGCCGCGATGGGCGAGATGTCGACCCATGCCGCGCTGACCGGTGGCGCTGCGAAAGCTGTCGAAGCGTTGTCTGAATTGGGTATCACTGCGTCCCCAACAGACTTGCCCAAAGCCGAAGACGCGCCCATCACGCTCACCCCATTCTGGCATGTCTCGGGCGCAAAACGCGCGTGGCTCGACTTCCAGAACGATGTGACCGTCAAGGACGTGAAGCTGGCGCATCAGGAAAACTTCACATCCGTGGAACACTTGAAACGCTATACCACGCTGGGCATGGCTACCGATCAGGGCAAGACCTCGAACATGGGCGCGCTGGCGGTGATGGCGGAACTGACCGGAAAGTCGATCCCGGCGACCGGTACCACCATCTTCCGCCCGCCCTATACGCCCGTCTCGATGGGCGCACTGGCAGGCCGTGCGGTGGGCAAGGAATTCCACCCAACCCGCCTGACCCCCAGCCACAAATGGGCCGAGGAACAGGGCGCCGTGTTTGTCGAAGTCGGCAACTGGCTGCGCGCGCAATGGTTCCCACAAGAAGGCGAAACGCACTGGCGCCAATCCGTGGACCGCGAGGTTCTGGCGACCCGCAACTCTGTCGGTATTTGCGACGTGACCACACTGGGCAAGATCGACGTGCAGGGCGCGGATGCCGCTGAATTCCTGAACAAGATCTACGCCAACGGTTTCGCGAAACTGCCCGTGGGCAAGGTCCGCTATGGCTTGATGCTGCGCGAGGATGGCGTGGCCTATGACGACGGCACCGCCGCCCGTCTGGCCGAGGATCACTTCGTCGTCACCACCACCACCGCCAATGCGGTTGTGGTCTATCGCAACATGGAATTCGCCCGCCAATGCCTGTGGCCGGATCTGGATGTGCAGCTGATTTCGACGACCGAAGCCTGGGCGCAATACGCCGTCGCTGGCCCCAATGCGCGCAAGCTGTTGCAAAAGATCGTGGATCCGGAGTTCGACATCTCGAACGAAGCATTCCCCTTCATGGGCTGCGCTGAGATTGCCGTCTGCGGCGGTTGCCGTGCACGGCTGTTCCGTATCTCGTTCTCGGGCGAGCTGGCTTATGAAATCGCCGTCCCCACCCGTTACGGTGATGCCCTGATGCGTCAGATGATGGCGGCGGGCGAAGAGTTCGACGTGACCCCTTACGGGACCGAAGCGCTGGGCGTCATGCGGATCGAAAAGGGCCACGCGGCGGGCAATGAACTGAATGGCACCACCACAGCGCTGAACCTTGGGCTGGGCCGTATGGTTTCGACCAAGAAAGATTGCATCGGCAACGTGCTGTCACGTCGCGATGGGATGACCGCGGAAGATGCGCTGAACCTTGTGGGGCTGCGCCCTGTGGACGCGTCGAATTCTGTGCCTGCAGGTGGGCATCTGATGAGTGTCTCTGGTCCCGTCGATGCGGCCCATGATCAGGGTTATGTCACTTCGGCCGCTTACTCACCAATCCTTGAAAGTTCGATCGGGCTTGGCTTTGTGAAGTCGGGCTTTGAGCGGATGGGGGAACAACTTCGGTTGGTTAACCCACTGGAAGGGCAAGAAGTTCTGGTCGAAATCGTCAGCCCGCATTTCGTCGATCCGGAAGGAGAGAAGCTCCGTGCATAAGTTGAAACCCATCACCCCGCTGGGCGCGGAAGAACCGCAAGTGGACCAGATCGGAACGCTGACCATTGCCGAGGTTGTGGATCAGGCGCTTGCGTCCGTGGCCGCGCGCGAAGGGCAATTAGATGCTGCGCAAAAGGCGCTGCCGCTGACCTTGCCCGGCGTCGGGAAATCCGCAACGCAGGGCGATTTTGCAGCCTTCTGGACCGGCCCCGATCAGTGGATGATCTCTGCCGATCACGATCAGCACGAATTGCTGGCGGCAGAGCTGAAACAGATCGTGGGCGACACGGCGTCGGTCGTGGAACAGACCGACGGCTGGTGCCGGTTTGACGTGTCGGGCGCAGCACTTTGCGATCATTTCGAACGTCTGTCCAACGTGCCCGTGCGCACGATGGCGGCCGGGGATGTGATCCGTGGCACGGTTGAACATTTGGGCGCGTTTCTGTGGCGTCTCGCTGACGACCGCATGGCTGTGATCGCCCCGCGCTCGTCAGCGGCGTCCTTGCATCACGCGTTGGTGGCAGCGGCCCGTTCGGTCGTCTAATCCACACAGATCACGAGGGCAGCGCATCGCTGCCCTTGACCCGCATTGAGTTCTTGGAACGCCGATCCGCAATCGGTGTCATCCCGAAGCTCTCGCGATAGTGCCGCAGGAATGCGCCGGGCGTGGCATAACCCACCATGAAGGCGACCTCGGTTACCGGCGTGTTGGAATAGAGCACCAGCTGGCGCGCCTGTTTCATCCGCATCTTCCGGTAATACTTCAGCGGGCTCTGCCCCGTCGCTTCTTTGAAGCTGCGCTCAAGCGAGCGGGTCGAGACGCCCACCGCCTCGGCCACTTTGCTTATCTGGATGGGGCTTTCGATATGCGCGGCGAAATGCTCGATTGCGCGTTCGACCTGCTTGGGCAGCAGGTCCTGACTTTTCGCCGTGTCATGGGCCGGGGTCTTCTGCGCGGCGGCGGCGCTGCGGATATAGGGGTGCTGAAACCAGCAGGCGACCTCGGCCATGATATCGCCGCCCAGACGGTCTTCGATCAGGGCCAGCATATGGTCGAAGGCGGCAGATGCGCCTGAGATGGTTGTGTAATCCCCATCTTCGCAGATCACCGTGCTTTGCGCTGGGATGTCGGGGAACTCGGCCTGAAATGCGGCCTCGTAACACCAATGCACCGACAACGGATTCTCGCGCGTCAGACCGGTGCGGGCCAAGGCGAAAACCCCGCCACTGATGGATCCCAGACGGGTCTTGCCACGCTGGTAACGCTGAAGGGCGGCATTGGCCCGCGATGGCGTCGCAAAACGGGCATTGGGGCTGGCGGTGAACAACAGAACATCCAGCTCTCCGGCCTCGGACAGCGTGCAATCCGGCGCAAAGCTGACCCCGGCTGACGAGTCGACTGGGGCGTTGTCTTCTGCAATCACCTTCCAGCGAAACGCCTGTTGCCCTGAAATTTCATTGGCCGCGCGCAACGGTTCGATACACGAGGTCAGGCAAGCCATCGGAAAACCGGGAAAGATCAAAATCCCCAAGGTCAGCGGGGCTTGGGGCGCGCTTGCATCAGTCATGAGGACATTCCCATCAAAGTGTCTTGCGAGATCTCGGCAGCGATTTCCAGAATGTGCCGCTCTAAAAGGCGAGCTGCCGGGGATAAGGTCGAATCAGCCCGGCGCAGCAGGTGAATTTCGCGTTTTGCGTGCGGTTCAGCGAGCGGACGGAAGATCAAACCCGCTGAATTTGATGCCCTGACTGCCATCTCTGGCAGGATTGTTACCCCGATATTGGCATGCACCATCCCCATGATCGAGGTCAGGTTATGGGCCGACAGCAGCGCTTTTTCGTGCAGCAAGATCGACGGTTCCGCGCTGATCCCAGCCGAAAGAGAGTTCGCGATGAGCCGTTCATTATCCAACGCCTCCCACGTGACGGGACCGGTTTCCTGCGCCAGCGCATGGGTGGGCGCACAGATGACGCCAAACGTGTCAGACAAAAGGTGCTGGCTGTTCAGTCCCACGTTTTGCTGGCCCATTGTTGCGATACCGATATCGATTCTGTCGCGGTCAAGTTCGTGCAGGATCGAGCTTGAATCCATATCGCGCAGTTCGATGTCTACATTTCCGTAGTCATTGATATGGCGCGAAAAAACCTGCGGGATGATGGTGCCGGCGACGGACGGTACGGTGGCGATGCGCACATGGCCGTGGGTGGCCTTGGCAAAGCCCTCGATCGCTTTCACCGTATTGTCGAACTGCTGCAGCTCGCGCTCGGCCTGTTCCAGAACGAAGGTGCCCAGCGCGGTCAGTTTGCTTTTGCGGTCGGTTTCGAACAGCGGTTCGCCCAGATGGGTTTCCAGCTGCTTCAGCATCATAGACACGGCCGAGGGCGTGCGCCCCAACGTTTGGGCCGCATCGCTTAGATTGCCGCTGCGGGCGACGGTGGCAAAGCCACGCAGCATTTCGATTTTCAGCGCCATAGTGACCACACTTCAGTTTATCTGAAATAACCTTAAGTAATTTGAGTTTGATTGAAGTTACTTAAAAAGTCCATACCCAAGGAAACTGACTTCTGTGTGAGGCGACACTTCCATGACCGATATCCAAAAGAACCTGATTGCTGGCGAATGGCTGGCAGGCGTAAGCGAAATTGAAAACCGTAACCCTTCGGACCTGACCGATCTGGTTGGCGTCTTTGCGCAGGCCAGCAGCGACCAACTGGACGCAACGCTGGACCAAGCCAAAGTGGCGCAGCGCGAATGGGAAGCCTATGGCATGGAGCGCAAGCAGGCGGTTCTGAACGCCATCGGCAACGAACTGATCGCCCGCTGCGAAGAGTTGGGCACGCTTCTGGCCCGTGAAGAAGGCAAGCCGTTCGCGGAAGGCAAAGGCGAAGTCTACCGCGCCGGCCAGTTCTTCACCTATTACGCAGCTGAATGCCTGCGTCAGCTGGGCGAGAACGCAGACAGCGTGCGCCCGGGCGTCGAAATCGACGTGCGTCGTGAAGCTGTTGGCACCGTCGCCATCATCTCGCCCTGGAACTTCCCGACCGCAACCGCCTCGTGGAAGATCGCGCCTGCACTGTGCTACGGCAACGCCGTGGTTTGGAAACCCGCCAACGTAACGCCCGCCTCGGCTGTTGCTCTGGCTGAAATCATCAACCGTCAGGACATCCCGAAAGGTCTGTTCAGCTTGGTCATGGGCGCAGGCCGCGAAATCGGCCAGCGTCTGGTGGAAAGCCCGAAAGTGAACGCCATTTCCTTCACCGGTTCGGTTCCGGTGGGCAAAGGCATCGCTTCTGCTGCGATCCAGAACCTGACCAAAGTTCAGATGGAGATGGGCTCGAAAAACGCGCTGGCCGTGATGGATGACGCCGATCTGGATCTGGCTGTAACGCTGGCACTGGGCGGCGCCTTCGGTGGCACCGGTCAGAAATGCACCGCGTCCTCGCGTCTGGTTGTGCACGAAGCAATCCACGACGCCTTTGTTGAGAAACTGGTGGCTGGCACGCAGGCCATGAAAGTTGGACACGCGCTGGAAGATGGCACCCAGATGGGCCCCGTCGTCAGCGAACAGCAGCTTTCGGAAAACCTGGCCTATGTTGATCTGGGCAAAACCGAAGGTGCTGAGCTGGCCTGCGGCGGTGCGCGTCTTGAGATGCCGCATCAGGGATTCTACATGTCGCCCGGCGTGTTCCTGAACACCACCAACGACATGCGCATCAACCGCGAAGAAATGTTTGCGCCGCTGACCTCGGTCATCAAGGTTGGCAGCTATGACGAGGCGCTGGCCACCGTCAACGACACCAACTTCGGCCTGACCTCGGGCATCGTGACGAAATCGCTGGCCCGCGCCACGCATTTCCGCCGCAATGCTCAGACCGGTGTTGTCACCGTGAACCTGCCGACCGCAGGCACCGACTACCACGTGCCGTTTGGTGGCCGAGGCGACAGCTCGTACGGTCCGCGTGAACAGGGCAAGGCAGCCGCCGAGTTCTACACCACGGTCAAGACCGCCTATATCAGCGCAGGCCCTGTCTGATGCGGATCGACGGTCTTCAATACGCCAACTGGTCCGAGAAGATCTTCCGCCAGCTTCGCGAAGGGGGCGTGGATGCAATCCACGTCACCATCTCGTACCACGAGAACTTTCGCGAAACGGTTCTGAACTTTGAAAAGTGGAACCGTTGGTTTGAGCAGTATCCCGACCTGATCATGAAGGGTCTGTGGGCTTCGGACATTGACGTGGCCCGCGAAACCGGGCGCACGGCTGTGTTCTTCGGCTTCCAGAACCCGTCGCCGATCGAAGATGACATCGGCCTGGTCGAGATCGTCCACACCCTTGGTGCCCGCTTCATGCAGCTGACCTATAACAACCAGTCGCTTCTGGCGACCGGCTGTTACGAAGCCGAGGATATGGGCATCACCCGCATGGGCAAACAGGTCATCAAAGAGATGAACCGTGTGGGTCTTGTGGTTGACATGAGCCATTCGGCTGATCGTTCAACCATCGAGGCCGCTGAACTGTCCGAGCGTCCCATCGCCATCACTCACGCAAATCCGTATGACTGGTCGCCCGCTTTGCGCAACAAGCGCGACGCGGTGATCCGTGCGGTGACCGAAAATGGTGGGATGCTCGGCTTTTCGGTCTATCCGCACCACCTGAAAGACAAGGGTGACTGCACGCTGGAAAGCTTCTGCGAGATGATCGCACGCACAGCGGACAAATATGGCGCAGAGCATCTGGGGATCGGCACGGATCTTTGTCAGGACCAGCCCGACAGCATCGTTGAATGGATGCGCGTGGGCCGTTGGACAAAGGAAATCGACTATGGCGAGGGCTCCAAATCCGCGCCCGGTTTCCCCCCGATGCCCAGCTGGTTCGAAGACAACCGCCACTTTGGCAACATCGAAAACGGCCTGAAGGCCGTGGGCATGGATGACGGCGAGGTTGCCGGCATCATGGGACGTAATTGGTATCGCTTTTTTGCAGAGAATTTTGGCCCTCAGACAGGACGTTAAGGGGCCGGGGACGTGAAACTTGGCCTCGAGCGAACAGGAGGGGCCATATCTAGGGAGAGATAGATGTCTGAAGCATCTATGGGAGTGACTGATCAGAAATCCAGCGGCGTGAACAAGCCGCTGTTCCTGATCTCGGGCGGGTTCATCGCCCTTTTCTGTCTGGCAGCATTGGTCAATCTTGACGCGCTGTCGGCAACTGTGGACTGGGGCTTCAACGTCTCGGCCACCTATTTCGGCCTTTACTGGCAGGTTCTGCTTCTTGCGACCTTCCTGATTGGTCTTGTGCTGTGCGTACTGCCCGGTGGCCGTGCGATCATGGGCGGGCTTGCCGCGCCCGAGTTCACCACCTTCCAGTGGGGCTCGATGATCATGTGTACGCTTCTGGCCGGTGGTGGCGTGTTCTGGGCCGCAGGCGAGCCGATTGCACACTTCCTGTCCTCGCCGCCGTTGTTTGGTGCCGAAGGCGGGACCGCTGATGCGGTAAACGGCGCGATTGCACAAAGCTTCATGCACTGGGGCTTCCTGGCGTGGGCGATCCTTGGCTCGCTGTCGACCGTGATGCTGATGCACTACCACTATGAAAAAGGTCTGCCGCTTGCCCCGCGCACGCTGCTGTACCCGGTCTTTGGTGACAAGGCGATCCACGGCCCGATCGGCCTGATCGCGGATGCGGCATCGATCATCGCCGTTGTGGCAGGTACCGTTGGCCCGATCGGCTTTTTGGGTCTGCAGGTCGCTTATGGTCTGGATGACCTCTTTGGCATCCCGAACGGTTTCGCCACGCAATTCCTGGTAATTGCCGGTCTTGTGGGCATCTACACGATCTCGGCGATGACCGGTCTGTCGCGCGGCATTCAGCTTCTGTCGAAGATCAACGTGATCCTTGCGGCTGTGCTTCTGGTCTTCGTCCTGCTGGCGGGCCCAACCGGGTTCATCTTCGGCTCGTTCTTCTCGGGCTTCGGCACCTATATCGCCAACTTCTTCCAGATGGCGCTGTACCGCGGTGACGCAGGTCTGTTCGGAGCTCCCGGCTGGCTTGGTTGGTGGACCGTGTTCTTCTGGGGCTGGTTCATGGGCTATGGCCCGCTGATGGCAATGTTCATCGCCCGTGTATCGCGTGGCCGTTCGATCCGCTCGATCATCATCATGCTGTCGATCATCGCTCCGATCGTGACCAACTTCTGGTTCACCATCATCGGCGGCACCGGCATCTCGATGGAGCTGGCAGAAACCGGCACGATCTCGAAAGCGTTCGAGGGCTTCAACCTGCCCGCAGCGCTGTTGGCGATCACCTCGAACCTGCCGCTGGGCTTCCTTGTCTCGTTGATGTTCCTGATCCTGACCACGATCTTCGTGGCCACGACCGGCGACTCGATGAGCTATGTGATCTCGGCCACGATGAGCAACGGTGACAACCCGCCCGCAATGGTACGTGTCTTCTGGGGCATCGCCATGGGTGTCATGGCCGTAATTTTGATCTCGGTCGGGTCCGGAGGCGTATCTAAACTGCAAAGCTTCATCGTTGTGACCGCCGTACCGGTATCGCTGATCTTGCTGCCGTCGCTGTGGGATGCCCTGCGCATCACGCTGGCAAAAGGCAAAGAAAGCTAATCAAGACGGGGCGCCTTCGGGCGCCCCTGACCCCCGCGCATTATCGGACCCTGTTCGACGAAAGTCCGGAAATGCTCTATTGTCCTGACTGCAAAGGCCAAGAGTATGAACACGATACCACGCCGCGATCCTGAACTGGTCATGCGCCTTGCGCGCCTCGGTTCCATCCATCAATCACGCCTGTCTTTCATGCGCGTGCTGACTCGTCGTCTGGCCCGTGAAGGCTGGCGATTTGAGAAGACCGCCTTCAACATAAACGACGTAGGCGAAGGCCACGCGGTCTATACCGCCTACGGCCCCGACCGCGCCTATTCGCTAATCGCCTATGCCCATGACCTGCCGCCCGAGAAACGCTCGGATCGGGTTATCGCGGATGCATGGGATGCAACATTCACCCTGTTTGACGGCGTGCCCACAGCAGACGACATCGAACGTCTGTCGCATAATATTCCGGTACAGGAAGCGGGCCGCGTCAGCGGAACCGAACTGTCCGTTTCGCGCGCCAACCGCTCGGTCCGCCTGTGGGAGCACGTGGTCTCGAACCTTGCCGAAGGCAACCAGCCCGACATCGACCAAATCAAGGCCGTTGGGTACTTGATGCGCACAACTGCCGTCTATGGATCCGGCAAGCTGGGTGCCGCCGATCGCGAGATGATCGCCGACCGCCCGGAATTCCGCGCGCCGTTCCAAGTCGAGATGCTGTCGGTTTATCTGACCCGCTGGTTCGTGCTGGATCTGGTGCAGTACATGGCCGACCGTCGCGCCGCCGCAAACGGGCGCGAAGCCGCCCAGCTGTCGCCCGAGATCGGACGTGCCATGGGGATCGGCAACTCGACCGGTTTGGGTATGGCTCCGTTTCTGCTGAACCACCCAGTCCTGTTCAACAACTGGGTCGCCGCCCGCGAGAACGCGATCCAGACTGTGCGCAAGCTTGTGAAAGCCAGCGCGGACGAGATTGCGCTGTTCCAGTCTTTGATCGCCCGCAGCAAGATCACGATTGCCCAATGGCATTCTGAACACCCGATCCAGATCGAGAAGCTGAACGACCTGCGCGCGGATGTGGCCAAGGTGGATGACTATCTGGCGGGTGCTGACCTGACCTCGGGCCAGCCGTGGGACGCGCTGTATCGTTGGGCGGAAGATAACCTGTCGCTTGAAGGGCAGGAATGGATCGCCTCGCTGATATTGGAACCCTACGGTTCGCTTGTGGATGGCTACGCTCAGGATATGGCCGCCGACAACACCGCCACCTTCCGCATCGCTGGCGCGATGAGCGTGGGTGATCTGCGTGCGCTTCTGACCGATGTGTATTCTTGGGCAATCGACACCAACTGGCAGGCACCGGAAAACCGCGCCCGCGCTTGGTATGTGTCGGAAGAAAAGCTCGAGCCCCGTCTGGGTGAACGCTTCGAAGAACCGATCGAGGAGTATGAGCAGCCGCTGGCCCCGGGTCGGGATGCCGCGCAGTTGTTCAACGCCTTGAACCATTGGCCAGATGAAGCACAGGTTGCTGACTTCCTTCTGCGTCACCCCGAACACCGCCATGTTCTTCGCCGTGCCCAGATCGTTGGCCGCGCGCCTTACGCTGAAATCCGCGACAACACGATTTCTGATCATGTGCTGCCCATCGACATGCTGCGCTGCAAGCTGGCCTTCTTTGGCGCCACGCAATTCGACCCGCGTTCGGATCGCTGGGTGCGGATTTGCATGTATGGCAACGCGCCGCTGCCCACCGAACTGACACAGGACAACGCCGATTTCTGGGTTTTCCCCGACGCCGACACCAAGCTTGAGGAGGGCGTCGCATGAGCCATTCGCTGAACGAAATCGAAGCCATGAGCAAACGCGCCGCACGCGGGGCCGGGCTGTCTTGGGGTCTGTCAGAAGAAGCCGCAAAGGGCACACGCTGGCTGTCCGCCTTCGGCTTTCCCGGCACGGAAATGCTGGCTGAGCTGCTGGAAATGAACGATCGGATCCCCCCGATTGACGTGTCGCCCGTATCGCTGAGCGCCGATATCTGGCACGCGCCAACCCGCCGGATGAGCCCTCTGATCGCAGGTGCCTCGCTGTCCGATTGCGCCGTGCGTCTGTTGGAACGCGGGACCATCACCATGAAAGACGTCAGCTTGCCATTGCTGGCCGTGCCCTTCATGGGCGGCGCTGCGTTGCGTCTTGGCGTACCCGTGGCCGCCGAATGGGATGGCGCACGGGTTGCCACCGATGGAAAGCAGCTGTGCGTTCAGGGCGACGTTGAAGCACTTCAGGCCAAACATGCCAGTCAGCTGGTCTTCTCGGCTCCGGCTGAGATGACGGGCAAGCGTGAACCGGTGATGCGTGCCGACGTTTGCGAGACCAGCTGGGAACAGCTGGGCAGCTTTGCCCACCGTACCTTTGCCCCCGCCACCGAAGAAAGCCGCCTGCGCGGTGCGGGTGCCGGGGTCAGCGACAACGACTGATATCTTGACTGGGGGCGGGATGCTGCCCCCATCAAACGACTGATAAAAAAGAAAGAAAAAATGATGACCGCCACTGAAACACTCTCGCTCTCGGAAATCGAAACACTTGCTTTTGACGCGCTGGTCAAGGCGGGCACCTCGGAAGAAAACGCACGCCCCTTGGCCGTCGCAACGGCGATGACCGAAGCCGATGGCGTCGCTTCGCACGGGCTGGCTTATATTCCGATCTATGCCCAGCACGTCGAGTGCGGCAAGGTGGATGGTCAGGCCAAACCCGTAGTCGAACAGCCGCGCCCTGCGGTTGTCACCGTGGACGCCGCCACAGGCTTTGCCCACAGCGCGATTGATCTTGGCTTTGAAAAGCTGATCCCGCTGGCGAAAGAGATGGGTGTGGCAGTTCTGGCCGTGAACAACTCGTATAACTGTGGCGTTCTGGGCGTGCACACGCAGCGTCTGGCACAAGCTGGCCTGATGGGTATCGGCTTCACCAACGCGCCTGCGTCGATTGCGCCTTCGGGCGGCGCAAAGCCGGTGGTTGGCACCAACCCGTTCTCGATCTCGGCCCCCGATGCCGACGGGAACGCCGCGCTTCTGATCGACCAGTCGGCCAGCACCATCGCCAAAAGCGAAGTGATGAAACACGCCCGCGAAGGCAAGCCGGTTCCGGAAGGCTGGGTGCTGGACGCAGACGGTCAGCCCACCACTGATCCCGAGGCCGGACTAAAGGGCTCGATGGTGCCATCGGGCGACTATAAGGGCGTCGGCGTTGCTTTGACCGTGGAACTGATGGCCGCCGCTATGGCAGGCGCCACGCTGGGCTCGGTCGCCAGCCCGTTCTCGGGCACCGCAGGTGGTCCGCCCAAGACCGGCCAGTTCTTCATTGCCATTGATCCGGAAGCCACATCCGGCGGTCTGTTCCAGGAAAAACTGTCAGCTCTGATCGCCTCGTTCCGCGACCAAGACGGTGCACGTCTGCCGGGTGACGGTCGTCAGGCCGCCCGCATCCGCGCCGCGAAAGAGGGCGTGGCCGTGAATGCAGCGCTGCTTGAAAAAGTACGCGCATTGGTGTGAGTTAAATGGCCTTCCGCAGGCAATCAGTTTGCGGAAGGCTGCCCCAAACGGCAATCAGCGGCTCTAGGCCGGGCGGTAGAGTCCGGGGATCAATGCCTCAGCCAAAACTTGCAGCTCTTCAGGAGTGGCCCCCGGTGGCTGAATTGGGCCGTAATGCACCTCGTAGCTGCCACCAAGCTTGGCCAGCAGCTCGGACACGTATCGAAGCGAGGCAACCTCGCGACCGATATACTCATTGTTGCCACTCAGAACGCGGGCAAGCTTTCTGGTTCGGTAATAGTGACGCGAGTTTCGAAGGCCGACAGACGCGGGCACAATCTGCGCGCCACTTGCCGCCGAAACGCGGGTGATGCCGGTGCGCCAAGGCGGCTCGACCAGCAACCCTCCGGCCATATCCGCCACACGCCCCGACCCAAAGACCAGCAACGCGCCGCCTTGTTCCAAATGCGCCTGCATGTCGGCGCGGGTCTGACGCGCACCCAGCACTTTGTCCGACCGGTCGAGGTCCACGGCGACAATGCGATCGGCGCCCAGAAACCGTTCTGCTTCTCGGTTGGCGACAACCTTCAAATCCGGTCGATGGCTTAGCAAAGCGCCAGCATGCGAGATGAAATCGAACGTGCCCACAGGATGCGTCGCGCCAATGATTACGGCACCTTGGGCCGGGATATTTTCAATCCCATGCGCGGTGATCTGCGTGCCCCCCTTCATGTCCAGCAACGCCTTCACAAGATCCGGACCAGTCCGGCCATCAAGTTCGCGCAACACCTGCTCGGTCTCGCGCAGGGCAAAGAAGGCCTGCCCGGTCAGGGTGCGGCTGAACAGATCGACCGAGCCCATCAAAAAACGCAGCCCCTTCAGCCGCAAATGCGCGCTGTTCGTCAGCCGAAGGCGCGCACGCAACAGCTCGTCCATTGGGTTTTCTGTCGTCGGTCGGGGCAAAATTGGCCTTGTGATCTCAAGTAGTGGGTGCAAACGCGCAGCTGCGCCTGAGTGGTAGGTGACAAGACTGCAATCTGGCAGTACCTGCGGTCAATTCGTTTATTGCTTGCCCAAGTGGCAGTCGGTGTTCAAAACTTGACGTGTCACCAATCGGTTACAGACCGACACGGCAAACAAGGGACGGGGGAGCAGCATGAGTACACCAGCACAAGCTGGCATTGATGAGGTGATGCTGAACTTCTCGCCCACAAGCCTGCAGATCCTAAACGCCGTGCTTGCGGTGGTCATGTTCTCGATCGCGATTGATCTGAAACCGAGTGATTTCAAGAAATTGATCCGCGCGCCCAAGCCTTTGCTGACTGGGTTGGCCTCGCAATTCATCGTGCTGCCCGCGTTGACGTTCTGTCTGGTTCTGGCCACCACCCCGCGCCCGTCGATTGCGCTGGGATTGATGCTGGTTGCGGCCTGCCCCGGTGGAAACATCTCGAACTTCATCACGCATCGCGCAGGAGGGAACGCGGCGCTTTCGGTGTCGATGACCGCGTTTGCGACGATCTTTGCGATCATCCTGACACCGTTCAACATCGCGTTCTGGGGAAGCCTCTATGAACCGACGCGCGAGATCCTGCGGCAGACCTCGATTGATCCTGTGTCGGTGGCCATCACCGTAGGCGTCATGCTGGTGCTACCGCTTTGCCTTGGCGTGCTGTTGAACGCCAAACGGCCCGACATCACCCGCCGGTTGCGCACGCCGCTTCAGTATCTGTCGATGGGGATTTTCGTGGCGTTTGTTGTGCTGGCGCTGGCCGCGAATTGGTCGCTGTTCCTAGAGTACGCCGAGGCCGTGGCCGTCTTGGTCATCGCGCATAACGCCTTGGCGCTGGGCGCGGGGTTCGGCATCGCCACCTTGGCGGGGCTGTCCGCGTTTGATCGCCGCGCCATCATGATCGAGACCGGCATCCAGAACTCTGGCCTCGGGCTTATCCTGATTTTCGGCTTCTTCAGCGGCCTTGGCGGGATGGCCGTGGTTGCGGCCTTCTGGGGGATCTGGCACGCCGTGTCTGGCCTTGCGCTTTCGGGGTATCTGTCTCGCTCGGCCCCACTGCGGGCGTCCTATCCCTAGGGCCTATGCTTCCGCGTCCTTTGACAGCAGATTCAGCAACCACGCGCGGAAATCGACGGCGGCGGGGTTCTGGTCATTTGCAGACAAATAGTACCCTTCGTTGCTGGGAATCGCCGCCGGATGGGCACGTTCCAACTGACCGGTTTGAAGCGCGTTCTGGATCAGAAGCTCGCTGACCAACGCCACGCCGTTCCCGTGGGCAGCAAGGTGCAGGGCCATGCCAAAGGAATCGGCGAACAGCGTGGGTTCAAAGCGACCGCCGATCTGTTCAGACCAGCTTTTCCATCCGCCCGACGTGCCGACGGCTTCGATCAGCGGCAAGTCATGCAGCGTGCCAGACAGGGTCGGTGACTTCAGAGCGACCAGCCGGTTCGGGGTCAGCAGCTCGGCGTTCTTCCCGACCTGTTTGGCAGACCCAAAGCGGATTTCCACATCCGCGCGTGAGGCGTTGAATTCATCCGGCCAGATCGCGCTAAGGAACCGCACGCGGACATTCGGATGCGTCCGGGTGAAGTCCTGAAGGTGCGGCGCGATGATCCACTGGGCGACGCTGACCGATGCGGCAATGGTCAGAAGGTTCTGGGTGGGGCCCGCGTCAAACACCTCGGTCGCAGCAGCAAGTGTGCCCAAGGCAGCGCCCACTTGCGGCAGCAGTTTGCGCCCGTCATCGGTCAAGGACAGCCCGCGTGCATGGCGCGTGAACAGCGACACGCGAAGCCGCGATTCCAATGCTTTAACCTGCTGGCTGACGGCGGATTGGGTCAAGCCGATTTCGTCGCCCGCAGCGGTGAAACTCAGGTGCCGGGCGGCAGCTTCGAAAGCACGAAACCAAGTCAGGGGGGGAAGAGATTTCTTCATGGGTCAACCAAGCCATTAGTGTTGCTAATACCTAAGCCAGTAAAACTATCATTTGTCAAAATATCAGGGCGTTCCGATGATGTCGGCAAGCGAACAGGAGACCAAAATGACGCCCGAAATCCGCAAAATCGTGACTTATGACGAAGAGGTACTGATCGAGGGGTTCAAGCCCACCGACACCCCGTGGCGCATGTTCGCCGTGGCCGCCGTGGTCAAGAACCCGTGGGCCGGGCGCTTCGTTGAAGACCTGAAGCCCGAGATCCACGCCTTTGGCCCGGTGCTGGGCGAGATGATGACCGAGCGGATGATCGCACTGGCTGGAAGCGGTGACGCGATCGAAGCCTATGGCAAAGCCGCCGTCGTCGGTCTGAATGGCGAGGTCGAGCATGCCTCGGGCCTGATCCACACCCTGCGTTTCGGCAATTTCTATCGCGAGGCCGTGGGCGCGAAATCCTATCTGGCCTTCACCAACACCCGTGGCCCGGCGAACGCGCCGATCATGGTGCCCCTGATGGACAAGAACGACGCCGGGCGCCGCTCGCATTACCTGACCTTGCAGTTCGCAATCCCGGATGCGCCGCGCGATGACGAAATCGTCGTCGTTCTGGGCGCAGCCACCAGCGGCCGGCCCCATCACCGTATCGGCGACCGGTATCAGGACCTAAAGGATCTGGGACATGACCTGGACAACCCGGCTGCGGTCTAATCTTGCCTCTCTGTCTGCGATCTCCGCAGGACAGGGGGCAACGGTGGTGTTCATCCACGGCGTCGGCATGCGGGCCGAAGCATGGGGGGCACAGCTGGACGCGCTGTCGCCGCTCTATCACGTGGTTGCCGTGGACATGCCAGGACATGGGGAAAGCGCCCTACCCACGGGCGATCTGAGCTTGTCCGATTACACCGATGCCATCGCCGCCGGGATCGACGGGCCGGTGATGCTGGTCGGCCATTCCATGGGTGCGATGATCGCGCTGGATATGGCGATCCGGTATCCGGAAAAAGTGCGTGGCGTCGCGGCGTTGAACGGTATCTTCCGTCGTCGCCCCGATGCATCCGAGGCAGTGCAGACGCGGGCAGGCAGCTTGAATGGCACCAGCATGGCCGATCCCTCTGGCACGTTGGAACGGTGGTTTGGCAATGACGCATCCCCTGAACGTGACGCCTGTCACGCGTGGCTTCGCGACGTGAATCCGGCGGCGTACAAGTCCGCCTACACCATCTTCGCGCATCAGGACGGACCCGATGCGGACGACCTGACCGACCTCACCTGCCCCGCACTGTTCATGACGGGCGCGAACGAGCCCAATTCGACCCCAGCCATGTCGCAAGCCATGGCCGCACTGGCCCCGCAAGGCCGCGCGCACATCGTCGAGGGCGCCGCTCATATGATGCCGATGACACATGCGGCGGATGTGAACACGGCCCTTCTGGATCTCGCAAAGGAGCTATGGCCATGACCGATCTCGACCCGCGCGCCCTGCGCCAAGCCTTTGGCCGCTTCATGACCGGTGTGACCGTCGTCACGACCCGCATGCCGGATGGTACGCCTTGCGGCTTCACGGCAAACTCGTTTTCATCGGTGTCAATGGACCCGCCCTTGTTGCTGGTCTGCCCGGGCAAGTTCCTGTCGTCGTTTGATGCCTTCGCAGGTTGCACCCATTTCGCTGTGAACATTCTGGCCGAAGGGCAAGAGGACGTGTCGAACACCTTTGCCAGCTTCAAAGGCGACCGATTTGCCAAGGTTAGTCACCAATCTGACCCCAATGGCATTCCCCTGATCGACGGCGCGATTGCGCAGTTTTCCTGCACCACATGGAACTCCATGCCCGCAGGCGACCACCAGATCCTGATCGGGCAAGTGACAGATTTCGCTCAGTCCGAAGGCCGTGGCCTTGGCTATGCGAGCGGTCAGTATTTCAGCCTTGGGCTGGAGCGCGCCGCGCTGGAGCAAACCGAAGGTCAGGCGATCTGCGGGGCCATCATCTCGGCCAGAGATGCGGTGCTGCTAGAGCAGACGCCGAATGGGTTCCGCCTGCCGCAGATCGAGCGCTCGGATCGCGGGCAATTGCGGCAGGAGCTGCAGGAGGATCTGGCCGCTCGCGGGATCGCAGCGCGGTTGGGCCCGGCCTATTCCGTCTATGATGATGCCAGCCGCGGCCAACACTTCGCGTATTTTCTGGGTACCAGTGATGACGTCGATGTGTCCGCCCCGCTTCAGGCCGTGCCCGTCGCCGACCTTCCGTCCCTGAATTACACCACCCAAGCCATCGCCGACATGATGGCCCGTTACGCCCTTGAATTCCGCACCCGCAGCTTTGGCCTTTATTTGGGCGATGCAAAGCGTGGCGATGTGCACGCCCTGTCAGAAAGGACCTGATCCATGGAATTTTCGCTGTTCGCTCATATGGAGCGCATGACGCCCGACCAGTCCCACACACAGCTGAATGACGAGTTCATTGAACTGTGCAAAATGGCCGATGACGCCAAGATGCGGGCGGTCTGGACCGGGGAACATCACGGGATGGATTTCACCATCACGCCGAACCCGTTTCTGGCGCTGGTCAATCTGGCCAATCACACCAAGCACGTGCGCCTTGGTACTGGCACCGTGATCGCGCCCTTCTGGCATCCGATCAAGCTGGCGGGCGAAGCGGCTTCGGCCGATCTGATTACCAATGGGCGGATCGAACTGGGCATCGCACGCGGGGCGTATTCCTATGAGTACGAGCGCCTGATGCCGGGCATGGACGCATGGGAAGCTGGGCAGCGCATGCGTGAAATCGCCCCTTTGATCCCGCAGCTATGGGAAGGCGATTGCGCGCATGACGGCGAATTCTTCCAGTTCCCCGCCACAACTTCGGCCCCCAAGCCGGTGCAGGAAGACGGCCCGCCGATCTGGATCGCCGCGCGCGACCCTAACAGCCATGAATTTGGCGTTCAGAACGGATTCAACATTCAGGTGACACCGCTGTGGCAGGGGATGGAAGAGATCGAAACGCTTATGGGACGCTTCAACGCAGCCTGTGACGGTTATGACGGCAAGCGCCCGAAAATCATGCTGCTGCATCACACCTATGTCGGCAAAGACGCGGCAGATGTGGATCAGGCGGCGAAAGAGCTGTCGAAGTTCTATTGCTATTTCGGCGCGTGGTTCCAGAACAAGCGTCCAGTCAGCCAAGGTTTGATTCAGGAGTTGACCGAAGAAGAAATGGCCGCAAACACGATGATGGCGCCCGAGAACCTGAAACGCGATCTGACCATGGGCACCGCGCAGGAAGTGATCGACCAGATCAAACGCTACGAAGATTTGGGCTATGATGAGTATTCTTTCTGGATCGACAGCGGCATGAGCTTTGAGCGCAAGCGCGAGTCGCTGGCCCGGTTCATCGACGACGTCATGCCAGCGTTTCAGTGAGGGAACAGATGGAACAGAAACCGCATTATCAGCTATTTATTGACGGCCAGTGGGTCGATGGGGCCGACGGGCAGGTCATGGCCTCGCAAAACCCGGCGACGGGTCAGGACTGGGCAACGTTTGCCTGCGCCGCGCCCTCGGATGTCGAGCGTGCCATCGCAGCCGGGCGTCGGGTTCTGAACGATCCCGCGTGGCGGGACATGACGCAAACCCAGCGGGGCAAACTGCTGTACCGTCTGGCCGAGCTGATCGAGGAAAACGCCCAGCGCATTGGCCAGATCGAGACGACGGACAGCGGTAAGCTGCTTGCTGAAACCTCGGCCCAATCGGCCTATGTCGGGGACTATTATCGCTATTACGCGGGGCTCGCGGACAAGATCGAAGGGGCGGTTCTGCCCATCGACAAGCCCGACATGCATGTGTTCACTCGGCGCGAGCCCATCGGCGTGGTGGTCGCCATCGTGCCGTGGAACGCGCAGATGTTCTTAACCGCGACCAAGCTGGGTCCGGCCTTGGCGGCGGGCTGTTCGGTGGTGCTGAAAGCGTCCGAGGTTGCCCCCGCACCGATGCTGGAATTCGCACGTCTGATCGAACAGGCGGGCTTCCCACCCGGTGTCGTTTCGGTCATCACCGGGGACGCTGAAAACTGCGCCATCCCGCTGACCCGCCACCCGGATGTGGACCGCATCGCCTTTACCGGCGGTCCGGAAACTGCACGGCACGTGGTGCGCAACTCGGCCGAAAACTTCGCCGTCACCTCGCTGGAACTGGGCGGCAAATCCCCCATTCTAGTGTTCGAGGACGCCGATCTGGACGGCGCGGCCAATGGGTTGATTGCTGGGAACTTCGGCGCCTCGGGGCAAAGCTGTGTGGCAGGGACACGTGGGTTGGTGCATCGGTCGATCTTTGACGCTCTGGTCAAGCGGATCGAAGACAAGATGCAGTCGGTTGTCGTCGGCGATCCACTGTCGGCGGACACCCATATCGGCCCGCTCTGCACGGCGGCTCAGGTGCAAACCATCGAGGCGACGCTTCAAGCCGCCCGCGACGGCGGCGCGCGCATTCGGTTCGGAGGCGCGCCTTTGGATCGCCCCGGCAACTACATGGCACCGACGCTGGTGGAATGCCCCAACACAGACGTTGAGACCCTGAAGGTCGAGATGTTCGGGCCGGTCATGTCCTTGGTCCCCTTCGATACGGAAGACGAGGCCATTGCGATTGCCAATTCAACGCCCTTCGGGTTGGGATCAGGAGTGTTCACCGAAAACGTCGCCCGCGCGCACCGCGTGTCGTCGCGGCTGAAGGCCGGAATCTGTTGGGTGAACACCTATCGCGCGGTGTCACCGATTGCGCCATTCGGAGGCTATGATCAATCGGGATATGGTCGCGAAGCGGGGCTTGAGGCGGTGTTGGATTACACCCGCACCAAAACCACGTGGATCAGTACCTCGGACAAACCGATGGCCAATCCCTTTGTCATGCGGTGACAAAGCCGGGGCGTGTTTGGTCACGCCCCGCTTTCAAATCCCTGAAGCACATTCACGGCGTTGATGCCGATCTCGTCGATGTCATAGCCGCCTTCCATCACGAACAGCGTGGGCAGGTTCAGCTTGGCGATATCCGCGCCATAGGTGGTGAAATCGTCACTGGTCAGCTTGAAAAAGCTGATCGGGTCAGTTTCGAACGTGTCCACCCCAAGCGAGATAATTAGGACATCCGGTCCATACTCGGCCACACGGGCCAGCGCATCTGTCAACGCCGCGCGCCACGTCGGGAAATCGGTGCCGGGCGGCAGGGCGTAGTTTACGTTGTACCCTTCGCCTGCGCCTGTGCCCGTCTCGTCCTCGTGCCCTAGGAAATGCGGGAAAGCATCCATTGGATCACCGTGGATGGATAGAAACAGCACGTCATTGCGATCATAAAAAATGTCCTGCGTGCCATTCCCGTGGTGGAAATCCACATCAAGGATCGCGATCCGCTTGGCGCCTTTGTCCAACAGATGTTGAGCAGCAACGGCGGCATTATTCACGAAGCAATACCCGCCGAACATATCGATTGCGGCGTGATGCCCCGGCGGGCGGCACAGCGCAAACGCAGATGTCGCGCCCTGTCGGATCCGCTCGGCCCCGGTTAGGGCGACTTGCGCGGCGGCATATGCGGCCTCCCATGTGCCGTCTGAAATCGAGGTCTCGCAGGCCAGCGAGTAGTATCCCAACTTGCCTTCGATATGGCGCGGGATGCGGGTGGACATGCGGCGGGCGGGCCAGACGGTGGTTAGCGCCTCGCCCTTGAAACCTTCGGCGACCCATTCGGTCCATGCTGTTTGCAGAAATTCCACAAAGCCTGCGTCATGTACGGCCAAGATCGGGTCCATGCCGAAATCATCGGGGTCCGAGACCGGCCCCAGCCCCACCTGACGCACACGGTCAATGATGTACTCCGCGCGCGACGGACGTTCGAAGGGCTCGACCAGTTCGCCTCCGAACAGTTCGAACTTCGAGTTTCGCAGGTGGTGTTTCTCGGTAAAGATCGTTTCCATTCGGGCCTCCGCAGATACAAAAAGGGCGGCCCGGAAGCCGCCCCTTATCGTCATTAAGACTTACTTTTTCACGTTGGTCCAGATCTGGTCATAGACCGCTTGAGTGGCCTCGTCGCAGACCTCGATGAAGGCGCCCTGACCGGCTGTGGCCGGTGGGTTGGATTCCGGCAAGGTGGCCAGTTCGGGGTCAAGGAAATCGCCCACGCCGCTGACACCTGCGCCATAGCGTGCATAATTCGACACGGCCGAGATGTTTTCCGGCTGCAACAGGAAGTCCATGAATTTCAGCGCATTATCACGGTTAGGCGCGTCGTTCAGCAGCACGACATTATCCATCCAGACCACATAGCCCTGTGTCGGGAACGCATATTGCAGCGATGCTTTTTCCGAGCGCGCCTTGGCACCGAACCCATCATAGATCATGCCAACAGCCACATCGCCCGAGACCAGAACCTCTTTCGCGGTGTCCGAGTTGAAGGACGCCCAATGCGCCTTGGCATTGACCAGCATCTCGTTCAGCGCTTTCAGCTGCTCGCGATCGGTCGAACATTGCGGAATGCCCATGTGAAGCGAGGCCAGCGCCATCACTTCACCCTGGCTGTCCAGCATGTTGATCTTGCCCGAAAGCTCGGCCGGTGGGTTGAACAGGATGTCGGTGGTGTTGATGTCACCGCTGTAAGCTTCGGTATCTACTGAGAACGCGGTGGACCCCCACTGATACGGGATCGAATGCGTGCGGCCCGGATCAAAGGATGGATCGGCCCATTCAGGCGCGATGTTGCCTTTGTTGGCAAGCTCTCCGTCTGCGATGGTGTCCAGCAGACCCTCGCCCGCCATGATCGACACCATGTAGTCACCGGGAACGGCCACGTCATAGGTTCCCATGCCGCCTGCTTTCAGCGAGGCCAGCATCGCCTCGTTCGAGTCATAGGTGTCCATGGTGACGTTAATGCCGGTTTCCGCGGTGAACTTATCCAGCAGCTCTTGCGGCATGTATTCGAACCAGTGATAGACAACCAGATCGCCCTCGGCAGCGGCGGCATTGGCCATCAAGGCCAGCGCCATGGCGGATTGGGTAAGAAGTTTCATTATGTTAGCTCCCTGTTTTTATTTGGTATTGTCCGACTTCGATACGAAGTAGGAGATTGTCACCATCACGATCGACACACTGAGAAGCATGGTCGAGATCGCCATGATGTTGGGCTTGAGGCCCTGTTTCACCGACCCGAAGATCGCCGTGGGGAGGGTTTCGACCCCTGCGCCTTTGACGAAGTTGGTGATGATGAAGTCATCCAGACTGACGATGAACGCCAGAAGGAAGCCCGAGATGATGCCGGGCATCATCAGAGGCAGAAGCACGCGGCGGAAGGCCTGTGCCTTGGTGGCATAAAGGTCCATCGCGGCCTGTTCGAACGTATCCTCGATCCCTTGCATCCGGGCCTGAATGGGCAGGTATGCGAAGGGGATGCAGAACGCGATATGCGCCACGAGGATGGTCAGATATCCGCGTGTGAAGCCGACCGAGTTATAGAAGATCAGCAAAGCGACGGCGGTCACGATCTCGGGCACCATCAGGGGCAAGCTGATCAGACCCAGCGATGCCGTGCGCAGACGGAACTTGCCCCCACGCACAATGGCAGTCGCCGCCGTGGTGGCGATGGTGGTCGATATGGTTGCCGCGACGATCGCGATGGTGAACGAGTTGATCGCCGCCTGTTTGAATTTGCCGCTTTCCGGCCCGACAAACACGTCGACATACCAGCGCAGCGACAAGCCTTCCCACACCGTGATCGATTTCGAGGCGTTGAAAGAATAGACCGTCACGACGACCAGCGGGGCATACAGAATAACCAGGCACAGCAGGGTCATGAACTTGAAGCCGGGATAGGTTTTGACATCGGTCTTGGCACTCATGACACGGCCTCCGCTTTGCGTTGCTGGCGGGCAAAGATCAGAAGGATGATCAAGACCATCGTCAGAAGGATCATCGACGCCGCGGCCCCAAACGGCCAGTTGCCCGCGTTGCCTTTGAACTGTTCCTCGATCAGCGACCCGATCATGAAGTTCTTGGCTCCGCCCAGAAGATCAGGCGCAAGGAAGGCACCAAGCGACGGGACGAACACAAGGATACAGCCCGCAATCACGCCGGGCTTCACAGTAGGCAGAAGAATGCGCCGCAGCGTGACCCACTTGGTCGCGTAAAGGTCAGCCGCCGCCTCGCTAAGCGCGAAGTTGTAGCGCTCGACCGAGGCATAGATCGGCAGCACCATGAAGGGCAGATAGCTGTAAAACAGACCCAACTGCACCGCGAGGTTGGTGTTGATGATATGAAGCGGGCTGTCGATCAGGCCGATATTGATCAGGAAGTCGTTCAGCGGACCTTGGTCGCGCAGCAGAAACTTCATCGACACGGTACGGATCAGCAGGTTCACCCAGTAGGGAATGGTGATCAGGAACACCCACATTGCGCGCGACTTTTCAGGCCGGGTGGCGATGAAATAGGCGGTCGGAAAGCCGATGATCAGCGACAGGATCGTCGCCGCACCCGCCTGCCAGATGGAACGCCAGAAGATCGCGATATAGGTCCATTCGATCTTCGGTGCTTCGTCCCCAAACAGCCCGCGATCAAAGAAGAACTGATCATAGGCGTTCAGCGAGAATTCCCAGATGACGCCCCCACGAAACTCTTTCGTTAGGAAGGAATAAACCAGCATCATCAGGACCGGCGCCAGAACGAAGATGCTCAACACGACCCACGACGGCAGCAAAAGCCAGTTGCGGGCCTCGGCATAGGTGTCGGACGCGGACGACCCTCCGGATGCGGCTCCGCCGGCCATTAGTCGACCAACAGGCGAGCCGAGCCTGCCTCCATATTCACATAGGCTTCAGTTCCGGGATCAAAGATCCGCTTGGTGCCGCGATCCGAATTTGAGGTCCGGACTGTGAAGTTCGGCCCCTCGTTCAGGTCAATGATCGTGGTGATGTCGGTGCCGATAAAGATGTTCTCGACCACGGTGCCTTTCAGGCTTTCCGACTCGGTCGGTTCGTCCGACAGGAACAGACGTTCGGGCCGCACGGACATGTGTACCGTCGATCCCACGCCCACCTCGTCCACCGCGTTGCAGGTCAGCTCGTGACCGCCGCCCAAGTGGCAGACGGCACGGCCGTCATTGATCGCATCGACCGAGACTTCCAGCAGGTTGGTTTCCCCGATGAAGTCCGCCACGAACATGTTGCGCGGGCTTTCATAGATGTCTTTGGGTTCGCCCAATTGTTGCATGCTTCCAGCCGACATCACTGCAATGCGGTCGGACATGGTCAGGGCTTCTTCCTGATCATGGGTCACGAAAATAAAGGTAATGCCGGTTTCACGCTGAATGTGTTTCAGCTCGATCTGCATGGCTTTGCGCAGCTTCAGATCCAGCGCGGACAGCGGCTCGTCCAATAGCAAAACTTTGGGCGAGGGCGCCAGCGCACGGGCCAGCGCCACACGTTGCTGCTGACCACCCGACAGTTGCGACGGCTTGCGCGCGGCAAACTGCGTCAGCTGTACAAGATCCAGCATCTCGCCAGCCTTCTTGCGCGCATCGGCTTTCGACGCACCACGCATTTCAAGCCCGAAGCCCACATTGTCCAGGACTGTCATGTGCGGGAACAGCGCATAATTCTGAAAGACGGTGTTCACCGGGCGTTGGTGCGGGGGAAGGGTCGCGATCTCGTCGCCATACAGGAAGATGGCGCCTTCGGTCACATCCTCGAACCCAGCGATCATGCGCAGAAGCGTGGTCTTGCCGCAGCCTGAAGGGCCAAGCAGGGTGAAGAATTCGTTGTCGCGAATCCCAAGCGAGATCTTCTGAAGCGCCGTGAAATCGCCATAGCGTTTCACCGCATCGCGTACGTCCACCGCGATCTGGGTGTCGTCATTCATTGTGATCTCTCCGTTCTGTGGGAAATCCAAGTGTCTGCAAAGCTGTCGAGTCCCCCGATGGGGGATTGATATGTCCGCGCATGTTGACCTCCGAGTCAGTGTCAAAAGGCTAGAAGCCGCGCGGCTTCGTAAAAATACGTATCTTGCGAAGTTTGGCTTAGGCTTAACCTTTTCAAACCCTCCGAACATTAGCCATTGCCTAATCATGGCTGACACAGAACGTTCTTTTCTGTGGGTCCCATCCTGCCAAAGTAGAGCGGTCGCCGAACAAGGCGTGCCCGGCCATTGCGGCTGCGCCGACTCGGCATTCATACGAAAGGACCAGACACATGCCCGTTGAAACCATTGATACGCTTGTTGTTGGCGCCGGCCAGGCTGGAATTGCCGTAAGCGAACACCTTGGGAACAGTGGCGTGCCGCATCTGATTCTGGAAAAGAACCGCGTGGCCGAGGCTTGGCGGTCAGGGCGTTGGGACGCGCTGGTGACGAACGGGCCTGTTTGGCACGACCGCTTCCCCAGCCTTGAATTCAAGGGCAATGACCCGGACGAATTTGTGACGAAAGACCGCGTGGCGGACTATCTGGAAGAATATGCGCAGATGGTAAACGCCCCGATTCGTACCGGAATCGAGGTACTGAAAGCAGAACGACTGCCCGATCAGGCCGGCTTCCGGGTTGAAACGTCCGAAGGCGTGATCGAGGCAAAACGGATCGTCGCCGCGACCGGCGCCTTCCAACATCCGGTGATCCCGCCCATCGTGCCGGAAACGGCCGGGGTTAAGCAGATCCATTCGTTCCATTACAAGAACCCATCCCAGCTCTCGGATGGGGCGGTAATGGTTGTCGGTGCGGGATCATCGGGTGCCCAGATCGCGGACGAGCTGAACCGCGCGGGTCGCAAAGTTTTCTTGTCCGTTGGGCCGCATGACCGCCCACCGCGCCGCTATCGTGGTCGCGATTTCGTCTGGTGGTTGGGCGTGCTGGGCCTGTGGGACATGGCCGCGCCGAATCCGGGGACAGAACATGTAACGATCTCGGTCAGTGGTGCCTATGGCGGGCAAACGATGGATTTCCGCCGTCTGGCAGGCGAAGGTGTCACCCTGCTTGGTCTGACCGAGGGTTTTGACAACGACACGCTGACCTTCCGCGACGATCTGCAAGCCAATGTGGCCGCTGGTGACGCGAATTATAACGAGATGCTAGACGCCGCCGATGCCTATGTCGACCGCACAGGGCTGACCCTGCCCGAAGAACCCGAAGCGCGTCAGGTGTTCCCCGATCCGGACTGCCTGAGCAATCCCATCCGCTCGGTCGATCTGGCCAAAGAAGGGATCACGACGATCATCTGGGCCACCGGATTCCGGCAGGATTTCGACTGGATGAAAATCGGTGGATTCGACGACAAGGGCGCGCCGATCCATCAGCGCGGCGTGTCGGTCGAGCCGGACGTCTATTTCCTTGGTCTGCCGTGGCAGTCACGCCGTGGATCGACCTTCCTGTGGGGGGTCTGGCACGACGCCAAGCACGTGGCGGATCAGATCGCGACCCAGCGGGCCTATCTGGATTACGACGGCCAAGCGGCTGTTGTGTCCTCGGCTGCAGAATAAGCTCAACGAGAAGGAACTCCGATGGCAAAAGACCACATCGACCCGGTAGAGGAACTTCGTCAGAACACGGCCCAGCCGTTCGAGCAAGCCCATGCCATGCCGCCCTCGGTCTATACGTCCGACGAGTTCCTGAACGAGGAACTGGAACACATCTTCTCGAAAGATTGGTTCTGCGTAGGTCGGGCGGATGCGCTGAAGGAACCGGGTGCCTACACTACCTGTGAACTGGCAGGCCAGCCAGTTCTGGTCATTCGTGATCGCGACGGCGAACTGCGCGCCATGTCCAACGTGTGTCTGCACCGCATGTCCACGCTTTTGCACGGAAACGGCAAGACGCGCGCCATCGTCTGCCCCTATCACGCTTGGACCTATAATCTGGACGGCAGCCTGCGCGGCGCCCCTGCGATGACCTTGAACGAGGGATTCTGCAAAGATCAGTACCAATTGCCTCAGGTGAAATGTCAGGAATGGCTGGGCTGGGTGTTCATCACCCTGAACGCCGACGCCCCCGACGTGTCCGATCAGCTTGCCCAAGTCGAAGAGATGATCGCGGGCTATGACATGACCAATTATACCGAGGCGTTCTATGAAGAGCACGTCTGGGACACCAACTGGAAGGTGCTGGCCGAGAACTTCATGGAAAGCTATCACCTGCCCGTTTGCCACTCGGGCACGATCGGCGGGCTGTCAAAGCTTGAAGATATGATCTGCCCGCCGGGCCTGCCCGCCTTCAACTATCACACCATCCTGAAGGATGAAGAGCTGCGCATCGCGATGGCGCACGCGAAGAACGACCGCCTGAAAGGCGAGGAACGGCGCACCACCTATTTGCTGGCGATCTATCCAAGCCTGCTTATTACGCTGACGCCGGGCTATTTCTGGTATCTATCGCTGCATCCCAAAGGACCGGGTCAGGTGCTGATCCGTTTCGGAGGCGGCATGTCGAATGATTTCGCCGATGATCCCGATATCGACCAGAATTTCGCGGACCTGAAGGCGCTTCTGGATGACGTGAATGTCGAAGATCGCGGCTGCACCGAGAAAGTGTTCAAAGGGCTGTCATCCGACCGCGCCGTGCCCGGACATCTTAGCCATCTGGAACGTCCCAACTATGACTTCGCCCAATATCTGATGGCACGCATCAACGCCGGTCGCGGCAACTGACCCAACATCTCACATAAGGGACGCCAAATGGCCCATACCCGTATTCGCAAGTTCAACACCTCGGACACCTACCCCGAACAAAATCTGGACAACGACCTGTGTCAGGCCGTGGTCACGCAGGGCGGCAAAACCGTCTATCTGCGCGGCCAATGCCCGCAGAACCTTGATGACGCGGTCAATATCGACAGCCACGACCCGGTCGAACAGACCCACAAGGTGATGCAGAACATCCGCCAGCTGATCGAAGAAGCTGGTGGCGAGATGGAGCATCTGGTGAAGGTGGTAGTCTATATCACCGACGTTCGCCACCGCGAGGCCGTCTATCGCACCATGGGCGAATATATCAAAGGCGTGTACCCCGTCTCGACCGGGTTGGTGGTGCAGGCATTGGCGCGGCCGGATTGGCTGGTCGAAATCGACGGCACCGCCGTCATTCCGGAGTGACACGATGACCTTTTCACTGGTGGCGCGCTGCGCCGAAACGGGCATGTTTGGCATTGCGATCTCGTCGTCATCCCCTGCGGTGGCGGCGCGTTGCGCTTATGCCCGCGCGGGTGTGGGGGCTGTGGCATCGCAGAATGTGACGGATCCGATGCTAGGACCGCTGGCACTGGATCTCATGCAGGGCGGCATGTCCGCATCCGAAGCGATCGCGGGCGTGAAAGATCTGGGTCGGTTCATCGAATACCGTCAGGTGCTGGCCGTCGACAAAAACGGCGCGACCGCAATCCATTCTGGGCCGAACAGCCTTGGAATTTGGACGCAGGCGCAGGGGCCGGATGTGGCCTCGGGTGGGAACCTTTTGGCCAATGACGGCGTGCCGCAAGCCATTGTTGATGGATTTCTGGCCAGCTCGGGCCATCTGGGCGACCGGCTGATTGCCGCAATGCGCGCAGGCCTCGCGGCTGGTGGCGAAGCTGGCCCAATCCATTCGGCAGGCATGATGCTGGTCGACAAGGTCGCATGGCCGGTCGCCGACTTGCGCTGCGACTGGACCGAGGACTGTCCAATCGAAAACATCGCCACCGCGTGGGAAATCTATAAGCCGCAGCTGGACGCCTATGTCCAACGCGCGCTCGACCCGCGCGAGGCGCCGTCCTACGGCGTACCCGGCGACGAATAACCCAAGACCGCAACAGGAAACGGAGGGCAAAGTGGGTGATTTGAGAACGAAGCTTCAGGAGTTGGCCGCCTTGCCGGCCGACCGGCCGATGTGCATGCCGGGTGCATTTTATACCAATCAGGCCCAGTTCGAACACGAGGCCGCCACCGTATTGCACAACGGGTGGCATTGCCTTGGTCGCGCGGACGAAATCCCTGAACCAGGTGACTTCTTCACCGTAAAACTTCTGACCGAACCTTTGATCGTCATACGTGGCGATGACGGGGATGTACGCGTGCTGGCCAATGTCTGCCGTCACCGGGGCATGCCGTTGGCCGAAGGGCGCGGAAACGTGAAGCGTTTCGTGTGTTCGTATCATGCCTGGACCTATGGCCGAGACGGGGCGCTTTTGCGGGCCGCGCGGATGGAAAACGCCGGGTTCGACACTAAGAATTGTCGTCTGCATGGGCATAATGTGCATCTGTGGAACGGGTTCATTTACGTCAATCTAGACACTTATGCGGCCCCGTTTGATCACCCGGATCTCGACGGATTGCTGGCTCCTTACGAAACCGAGAAGTTCCGTTTGGTCCACGTAGCCGAAGAGAACTGGCTTACCAACTGGAAGTGCCTCGTCGAGAATTTCATGGAAGGCTACCACCTGTCCGTAGTCCATCCTCAAACCTTGCATGGCTACACCCCCACGGGGTTGGCGCGCAAATTGTTGGCCGGCTATGACTTCACCTCGTATGCCGCAAACTACCCCGCGACGATCCCCCCTCGCGGGAAAGGGGCTGACGGGCTGAACGACGACGAACGCATGCGCTCGACCCTGTTTGCGAAGTTCCCGACCCAAGTTGCCAGCCAAGCGGCCAGTCTTTTGGTGTCGCTCAGTATTTTCCCGCTCAGTGCGGGGGAAATCCGTGTGAAGTGGACCATGTCCGTCTATGGCGACGATCTGGAAGACGAAACCATCACCGCCCGCATCAAGCTGTGGGAAGAGGTCAACCGCGAGGACCGCGAAAAGCTTGAGCGCATGCAGGTGGCCTTGGGGTCCGAGCACGCGCTTGAGGGGCCGCTTGCAGGGGATGACTACGAAGGAACAATCCGCGATTTCCAAATCTGGCTAGCGCGGCAGGACAGCGCCATCGTGGCCGCCCAATAGGAGAGAGAAATGCTTGACCACACCCTAGAAGACTGGCGCAACCGCGCGGCTCAGATTTCCTTCCGCAACAAGGCCTTCATCGACGGCAAATTCGTTGATGCCGTGTCGGGCAAGACCTTCGACAGCATCAATCCGGCCAATGGGCAGGTGCTGGCGCAGGTGGCCGAATGCGACGCGGCGGATGTAGATCTGGCCGTGGCGGCCGGCCGGCGCGCGTTCGAGGATGGGCGCTGGTCGCGTATGGCGCCGGGGGATCGCAAGGCAATACTTCTGAAGCTGGCCGACTTGATCCGTGCGAACCTGTACGAAATGGCGCTTCTGGACAGTCTGGACATGGGCAAGCTGGTAACCGATGCGGTCACCGTAGATGCCCCCGGTTCAGCCCATTTCTTCCAGTGGCACGCAGAAGCCATCGACAAAATCTATGACGAGGTCGCCCCGACAGGCCCCGGCGATCTGGCGCTGGTCAGTCGCGTGCCCTTGGGCGTAATCGGCGCAGTAACTCCGTGGAACTTTCCCTTGGACATGGCCACATGGAAATCAGCGGCGGCGCTGGCAGCTGGCAACTCGGTCGTGTTGAAGCCGGCTGAACAATCGCCCCTATCCGCCTTGCGGCTGGCCGAACTGGCGGCTGAGGCTGGCGTCCCTGACGGTGTCTTCAACGTGGTGCCCGGCTTTGGACAAACAGCGGGCCAGGCGCTGGGCTTGCATATGGATGTGGACTGTCTGGCCTTCACCGGCTCGACCATGATCGGCAAGAAATTCATGGAGTATTCCGGCCAGTCGAACCTGAAACAGGTGTGGCCGGAAACGGGTGGAAAATCCCCCAACCTAATCTTTGCCGATTGCGAGAATTTGGACGCAGCTGCCGACATGGCCGCCTTTGGCATCTTCTTTAATCAGGGCGAAGTCTGCTCGGCCAATTCGCGGCTGTATGTGGAACGCTCGATCAAGGATGCGTTCGTCGAAAAGATGATCGCACGAGCCGAAGGAATGCAGCCGGGCGATCCGTTGGACCCCGCCTCGAAAATGGGCGCCATTGTCGACGAGAAGCAGACCGAGGGCATCATGCGCTTTGTTGAAGGCGGCAAGAAAACCGCCAATCTGGTGGCAGGGGGCGAACGCGCTTACGTGGACGGCAAGGGCTGTTTCGTGCCACCCACCATCTTTGCTGACGTCGCCCATGACGATCCGCTGGCGCGAGACGAGATTTTCGGCCCGGTGCTGTCGATCATCCCGTTCGACAGCGAGGACGAAGCCGTCACCATGGCCAATGACTCGGTCTATGGGCTGGCAGCATCGGTTTGGACCGACAACCTAAGCCGCGCGCTGCGTGTGTCGGACAAGCTGTTTGCCGGAACCGTTTCGGTCAACACCGTCGACGCGCTGTCCGCGCAGACTCCCTTCGGCGGCATGAAACAGTCGGGCTTTGGCCGCGATCTGTCCTTACACAGCTTCGACAAATACACCGCGTTGAAGACCACATGGATCAAGTATCAGTCTTGAACCATTTGAACCGTAAGGCATAATCGCACGATGGCTTTGCGGTTCACTCTTCGTCAGTTGGAATACTTCGTCGCCGTCGGCGAGGAAGGCTCGATCTCGCACGCCAGCGAGCGGGTGAATGTGTCGTCGCCGTCGATCTCGGCCGCGATTTCCCAGCTAGAAGACGAATTCGGCTTGCCGCTTTTCGTACGCAAACACGCGCATGGGCTGAGCCTGACCCAAGCGGGCCGACAGTTCATGGCGCAAGCCAAGCAGGTGTTGCAGGAAGCGGATGCCCTGAACCGGCTGGCGGGCGATATCTCGGGCAATGTGCAGGGGCCGCTGAACATCGGTTGCCTTGTGACCTTCGCGCAGGTGCTTTTGCCCGCGATTCGGCGTCAGTTTGAACTGAAATACCCGGATGTCCGCGTCAGCCAGATTGAAACCGACCAGCTGAACCTGATCGAGCAGCTGCGCCGGGCGCAAATCGACGTGGCGTTGTCCTATGACCTCGAGATCCCGCCGGATCTAGAATTCGTGCCGCTTCGCTCGCTCCCCCCCTATGCAATGGTGCCCGAAGGCCACCCCCTTGCCCGTCAGAACGAGGTCGAGGTGGCCGAGCTTCTGGATTATCCGATGGTCCTTTTGGACCTGCCGCTCAGCAGCAACTATTTCCTCAGCTTCTTTGACCAAACAGGTCGCAAGCCCCGCATTGTCGAACGTACGCGGGACATGGCGGTGATGCGGTCGATGGTGGCCAACGGGTTTGGCTATGCAATCGCCAATATTAGACCCTATTCCGACCTGTCTCCGGACGGGCGGCGGCTGGTGTTTATCCCTTTGAAAGGGGAACAGCGCCCCATGCGACTGGGCCTGATTGTCCCCGAAGGCGCGCGCAGTGTCTTGACGGTGAACGCCTTCATTGACCACGCCGCGACAGTAATCCGCGACTGGAATTATCCCGGCAGCGCCATCCCACCCAAGAGTTAAGCACAGCCTAAGCCGCGCTTTCACAAGCACGACTTTAGCCTAACCCAATCATCTGTCACGCTGGCCCGATAACACCATCCTGACAGGAGATGAAACGTGCGCGATCCTCGCTATGACATTTTGTTCGAGCCCATGAAAATCGGGCCGGTCACAGCCAAAAACCGCTTCTATCAAGTGCCCCACTGCAACGGGGGTGGCTATCGCGATCCGTCTGCTGCTGCGGCGATGCGCGGGTCCAAGGCCGAAGGCGGTTGGGGCGTCATTTTCACCGAGCAGTGCGAGATGCACCATACCTCTGAAATCACGCCATTTATCGAGCTGCGCCTGTGGGAAGACAAAGACATTCCGATGCTGCGCAAAATGTCCGATACGATGAAAAGCAACGGGGCGCTTGCGGGCATTCAGCTTGCCTATTCCGGCGTAAATGGCCCGAATCTGTACAGCAAAGAGGTTCCGCTGGCCGTGTCCGCCCAGCCGATCCGCACCTTCACCAACGACCCGGTTCAGGCGCGTGCTTTGGACAAGCAGGACATCAAGGATCTGCGCCGCTGGTTCGTGAACGCCGCCGTACGATCGAAAGACGCCGGGTTTGACCTGATCTGCCTTTACGGCGCGCATGGGTTCGGCATTTTCCAGCACTTCCTTAGCCGCGCCACCAACCACCGGACGGATGAATATGGCGGCTCTCTGGAAAACCGCTCGCGCTTCGTGAACGAAGTGATTTCTGACATCAAAGACGCCGTGGGCGATACGATGGGGATCACCCTGCGTGTCAGCTTGGATGAGACCATCGGTGATCTTGGCTTTTCCAACGCCGAGGTGCGCGAGTTTGTCGAGATGAACAAAAACCTGCCCGATCTTTGGGATCTGGCGCAGGGCACGTGGGAGGATTGCTCGGGCCCGTCGCGCTTCAAGGAAGAAGCCGCGCAGGAACAGCTGGTCAAAGGCATTCACGAGCTTACGGACAGGCCCATCGTTGGCGTCGGGCGCTTCACCAGCCCTGACGTGATGGCCAAGATGGTCCGCACTGGCACGCTGGACTTCATCGGATGCGCCCGTCCGTCCATCGCGGATCCATTCCTGCCCAAGAAGGTCGAAGAAGGCCGGATCGAGGACATTCGCGAATGTATCGGCTGCAATATCTGCATCACCGGCGACATGACCATGTCGATCAGCCGCTGCACCCAGAACCCCACCTTCATGGAGGAATGGCGCAAAGGCTGGCACCCCGAACGGATGAACACCAAAGGCGACAGCTCGAACGTGCTGGTGGTTGGGTCCGGTCCTGCGGGCCTCGAGGCCGCGCGTGCCCTGTCCGAACGCGGCTATGACGTGGCGATGGCCGAGGCCGGCACCGTCATAGGTGGTCGCGTCACCCGTGAACGCACCCTGCCGGGCCTGTCGGCTTGGGGCCGTGTTGTGGATTACCGCGAATACCAGATCAGCCAAAAACCGAATGTCGAAACCTATTTCGACAGTGAGCTCGATGCGGAAAGCATCCTTGAGTTCGGGTTCGAGAATGTCTGCATCGCCACCGGAGCCAAATGGCGCCGCGACGGGGTCTCGCGCCAGCATGTGGTGCCCTTCCCGACCGATGCCGCCATGCCGCTGTTCACGCCCGACGACCTGATGGACGGGGCCAGCCCCTCGGGCCATGTGGTGATCTATGATGACGACCACTATTACATGGGTGGCGTGATGGCCGAGCTTTTGGTGCAGAAGGGGTGCAAGGTCACGCTGGTCACACCTGCCGCTTACGTCAGCGAATGGACACTAAACACGCTAGAACAGCACGAAATCCACCGCCGTCTGGTCGAGATGGGCGTGACAATCGAGCTGAACCGCGGCGTCACGGCCATCGGCAAGGATTGCGTGGAAACCAACTGCACGTTCACCGATCAGCGTCGTCCGATTGAATGCGACGGGGTGCTTCTGGTGTCTGCAAAGTTGGAGAACAACAGCGTCTACAACGACCTAAAAGCACGTCAGGCGGACTGGGCCGATGCCGGGATCAAGTCGGTCAAACTGATTGGAGACGCTCAAGCGCCCGGCCCGATTGCCTGGGCAACCTATGCCGGCCACCGCTATGCCCGTGAACTGGACGGAGAGGATATCGGCGACGCCCTACCCTTCCGCCGCGAAATCACCGAGCTGGCTGTGGACTGATCGCACCTGTTCCTTTGCCCACAGATCGGTCAGGATACATGCCGAAACGAAGGAGGCACAATGAGCCGCACAATTGAGATTCTTGAGCGGCTGATCGCCTTTCCGACCGTCAGCAAAGACAGCAATCTGGATCTGATTCGCTATGTGCAGGACCTGCTGCAAAGCGCCGGGTTCGCTTTGGTGCGCATCCCATCGCCCTGCGGTCAGAAGGCCGGGCTTTTTGCCCGAATCGGGCCTGAACTTGGCGGCGTTTGCCTGTCCGCGCATACGGATGTGGTTCCGGTCGATGGGCAGGAGTGGTCTAGCGACCCGTTTGCCCTGACCCAACGCGGGGATCGCCTGCACGGGCGGGGCACGACGGATATGAAGGGGTTTCTGGCCTCGGCTCTTGCGATGGCGGAACGTGCCGCGCGTGCGCCCCTGACAGAACCGCTCAGCCTTGCGATTTCCTATGACGAAGAAATTGGCTGTGTGGGCATACGCCAGATGATGCCGACGCTGGCGCCCCTTCTGGGCAATCCGCGCGCAGTGATTGTGGGCGAGCCGACCTCGATGCAGGTGGCGACGGGTCACAAGGGCAAGGTGGCGCTGAAGGTCACATGCCACGGGGAAGCGGGTCACAGTGCGCTGGCGCCCGAATTCACCAACGCCCTGCATGTCGCCGCAACGTTCATCGACGAGGTCCGCGCGCTTCAGGATCGGTTGGCTAAGGGCGCGACGGATACGGCCTATTCCATTCCCTATTCCACCGTCCATATCGGGCGTATGACCGGAGGTCGCGCACTGAACATTGTGCCGGATTTGGCAGAGTTAGAGATGGAATACCGTCATCTGACGCAAACCCCGGCGTCCGAGATTCTTTCCGATCTGACCGATATCGCCGAGCGTGTCGGCGCATCGTTCAACACCCCGACGGGTGTCGAGATCACACAAACCAATGCCTATTACGGGCTGGAAACGCCCATCGATGATCCGGTCATCAATTGGGCGACTCAGATGGCGAACACTCCCGACACCACCAAGGTCGCCTTCGGCACCGAAGCAGGTTTCTTCGCCGCCGAAGGGCTTGCGACCGTGGTGATCGGACCCGGAGACATGGCGCGCGACGGCCACAAAGCGGACGAGGGGGTAGACCTGTCCGAACTGGCCGCCTGCGACGCGATGATGGACCGGATCCTGACCGATCTCAGTGCGTAAACGCCCGGGTTAGATCCGCATCCGCGGCACGTCGTTGGGATCAAGTCGCAGCTCGATCAACAAGGGTTTCGTGCGTGTATCAATCGCAGTGATCGCGCTTTCCAACGTCTCGACGCTGTCCACATAGATACCCTGCCCGCCCAGCGCGGTGCCGATCTCAGCGAAGGATGGCCAGTCGAACATCGACAAGCCCGGATCCATCTTGCGGTCGAGGAACTGGATATGCTCGGCCCCATAGGCGCTGTCATTGGCGACGATCACGACCAGATCCTGCTTCATGCGCACGGCTGTGTTGAACTCGTTGATGCCACCCATCATGAAGCCGCCATCCCCGGTGAACAGCACTACAGGGCGGTCCTTCACGGCAAACCCCGCGCCAATGGCCACCTGAAGCCCCAGCCCGATCGAGCCGAAGTTGGTCGTGGCGATGAAGCTTTCCGCATCGGGGGCGGCGACACGGCACCAGACCTCGGTCATGAAGCGGCCGCCATCGGTGGTCAGGAAGCGATCCTTGGGAAGTGCTGCATCTAGACGATCCAGCGCGTACTCGAAATTCACAAAACCGGGCGCGGATTTGTCGGGGTTGCCTTTAGGGTGCGCGGTCAGAGCATCGATATCCAGCTCGGCGGTGAAGCCGCTGGGGGGGATTTCGGCCTCGTCCAGCCACCAGACGATATTGTCCGCCGTCAGCCCGGCATCCGCCACCAAGGCCGCGTCCGGGTGATAGTTTTTAGAGACTTCCGTCACCGTGTCATTCACTTGCACCACGCGTTTGCCCTTCATCAAGGCGCCCTTGTCGGTGGTGAAGTGATGCAAGGACGTACCGAAGGCCACAACACAGTCGGCCTTGGCGATTGCTTCATAGGCAGCCGGGGTCGACAGCGTTCCGAAGATGTCGATGTTGAACGGATGGTCATTGAACATCCCCTTGGCTTTCAGCGTGGTCGCCAGTGGGGCTTCCAGACGGTCGGCCAGTCGCTTGATCTGATCCACGGAGTCCTTGGCACCGATACCGGCCAGAATGATCGGGCGCTTCGCACTGGCGATCATGCCGATGGCTTCGTCCAGATCATCGCCTTCGGGCACATGAGCCGGGGCGCTGAAGGCGGGGAAGACATGCTTTTCGTGGGTCACTTCTTCCCACATGAAATCGGCGGGCATGTTCAACACGATGGGCCGCTTTTCGACTTCGGCGCGATAGATCGCATGCGCCACGTCATAGGATGCGGTTTCCGGCGACCGCATCTGTTCAAACCCCGCGCCGGTGATCTTCACCGTCTCGCGCTGGTCGATGTTCTGCAGGTTCTGTGGGTTGGCCACAGCCGTATCCCCGGTCAGAAGGACCATCGGCACGCGCCCCCGCACGCCTTCCGTCAGGGCGGTGACGCAGTTGGTCAGGGCCGGGCCGTGCGTGACCGTGGCGATGCCGACACTGCCGGACACGCGGCCATAGGCCAGCGCCATCAGAACGGCACTGCCTTCAAACGCAACGGGGACGAATTCGCCGCTGCATTCGCGGACATAATGATCGACCATGAACAGGTTCGCGTCGCCCATCAGGCCAAACATGGTGGTGTGATTGTGATCCACCAGCGACTGGGCGATGGATTGATATACATAAGCTGAGGCGCTCATCTATTGGACTCCCTTAGATGGACCGGCGTCAGAAACTGGCCGGTCTCACTTCTATTCTGGGTCCCTATGTATGTGCGCTAACATGACGAGGTCCACTGTTTTCTTGCAAATGAAACGATCGGACGCGACGTGAAGAACCAGTTCCTTGCCGGCATTGCCCTAGCCGCTGACCATTCCGGCAATCATCGCGCCCAAGGCGACAAGGTGAACCAGCATCAAAGCCTTGTCATTCCACAGCGCCCCAACAGCGAACCAACCGACAACGCCGACCAGGAACAGATAAAGGTTCCACGGGGTCCAGCCAAACCCCGTGGCGGTGTACCCCATGATCTGGATGGCCGATGCACCCCATTTGACGGCGAATACCAGCCGCTCGCGCGATGGTTCTGCGATCATCACATCAGACGGCACGGGTCAGACCTCCGTCAATGCGTAGGTTCTGCCCGGTCATATACCCCCCATTCTCTGATGCCAGAAACGCGATCAGAGATGACACTTCATCCGCACGGCCATACCGCCCCATTGGGATGCGTGCCTTGCGGTCCTCGGTCTCGGGCAGGCTGTCGATGAAGCCGGGCAAGACGTTGTTCATGCGGATGTTTTCTGCCGCGTATTTGTCGGAAAACAGCTTGGTGAAGGCAGCCAACCCGGCGCGGAACACACCCGAGGTCGGGAACAGGGGATCAGGCTCGAACGCTGCGAAGGTCGAGACATTGATGATCGCGCCACCGCCCTGTTTCTGCATCAAAGGCGTGACCAGCCGGGTCGGACGGATCACATTCATCAGGTACACTTCCATACCTTGATGCCAATCGTCATCGCTTATGTCCAAGACCGGACCTTTCGGGCCATGTCCGGCCGAATTGACCAGCACGTCCACCCGGCCCCAGCGGCTTTGCGCACCTTCGACCAGTTCGGTCAGGGCGTCATTGTCCAGATTGGAACCTGTCACGCCAAACCCGCCGAGTTCCTGCCCCAAGGCTTCGCCTTTGCCCGAGGATGACAGGATCCCGACCTTGAACCCATCCGCTGCAAGCCGGCGTGCCGTATCGGCGCCCATTCCGCTGCCACCGGCCGTCACAAGTGCTACTTTTTCTACTGACATATCAGTCTCCTTCATCGCTTAGACCTAAGATATTGGCCCCAAAGCGTCAGCGCGAACGAGATTTGATCTTCTTTGGCAATAGAATTACTATTGTCAGCATGGCCGATCTTCCTCCCCTCAACGGGCTTCGTGCATTTGATGTTTCCGGTCGCCGCCTAAGCTTTCGGGCTGCGGCGGACGAGATGGGCGTCACGCAAGGCGCCGTGGCGCAGCAGGTGCGTCAGCTTGAGGCACATCTGGGCGTCATTCTTTTTGACAGGTTGCCCAAGGGACTGGCTCTGACCCCTGCCGGGCGAAGCTATCACAGCAGGATTTCAAGCGCTTTTGACGAGCTGCGATCGGCCACGGCCCAGCTGAAACCCGAACCCGGCAAGGTCTTGATCAGCGTCACGCCGACCTTCGCGTCGAAATGGCTGATCCCCAACCTGCCGGATCTGGCGGAAAAGCACCCCGACATTGATCTGCGGATTCTTGCGACAGAGAAAGTATCGAGCTTTCACAGCGATGGAATTGACCTTGCGATACGCCAAGGGGAACCTCCGTTCGGCGCAGCACTGAATGCCACACTTCTGTTCAAGCGGGATGTGATCGCGGTGGCCGCGCCAAGTTTGATTGACCGCACCGACGCCGAACTTGATCCCAAGGCGCTGTCACAGCTTCCGAAAATTCACGACACCCATGATCTTTGGCCAAGCGTCTTGGCTGGACTTGGGATCAAGGAACAAAGCCAGCGGCACCTTCGGCTTAGCCAAACGGCGCTTGCGGTCGACGCCGCGATCTCGGGTCAGGGTGTGGCACTGGTCAATCGATTTCTTGCGGTCCGGGATCTCGACGCTGGGAAGCTTGTTGAAATCGGCCCACTGCCCGCGGTCACGGCGCAGGATTTCTATCTTCTGTCGATGCGAAAACCCGCACCTACCGCCGAGGTGAACGCCGTGATGAACTGGCTGACATCGCAGGCCAGATAAGCGTAGCGGGCCGCACACAAAAGCACGGCCCGATCAGTGTCATCATCTAGAACAAGAAGTCGGTTGTATCCAAGTCGTTGAGGCTGACGTCAACCAACGTGACCTTGTTGCTGCCAACCTTGATCACAACATTCGTCCCAACTTGCGTGGCATGGTTGTTCATCAGGTCGTTATAGCCCGTGATGCCCGACACCCCGCTAAAGTCGATCTTCTCATCGGAATCAAACGCATTGAAATCGTTGATGCGGTCTTTGCCGAACTGGCCTTTGAACACGAATGTGTCCGAGCCTGAACCGCCCCACATTTTGTCATTTCCCTGATCACCATTGATGGTGTCGTTGCCACCGTTGCCGCGGATAGTGTCTTTCCCTGCGCCACCGAACAGAACGTCACCTAGTGAATTGCCATTGATGGTGTCGTTCCCTTTGTTCCCTTTCAGGGTATAGGAGTAATTGCCAGCGCCCGATAAAACATTGTCCCCGTGGCTGCCAATGACCGTCGAGCCGTTATACGCGACGACATTCTCGATCGAAATCAGTTTGTCGCGTTCGGTGGTGTCGGCATAGACATACCCTTTGGTCAGGTTAATGGTATGAAAACTAGAAAGGCCCTGTCCATGGAATGTGTCAGTTCCGCTTCCACCGTTGAAGGTGTGTTTGTTGTTTGGCCCTGTCCCTTCAGTCTTGTAGAAATAGTCATCGCCAGCACGGCCAAGGAAAGTATAATGGTCACCGAAATCTGAATAGAAATAGTCAGTGTAGTCACTGCCTTTGAACTTTTCGATACTTGATATGGTATCGGTTCCTGTGCCGTCCCAGACCTTGTTGGTATCAATGACTACCGTGATCGAAGAAGTCGAATTGCTGTAGTCAGCGGTGTCAGTTCCCGATCCGCCATTCAAGATGTCGGCGTCGCGCCCGCCGTCAAGTATATCATTCCCAGCGCCAGCATTAATGGTGTCAGTCCCAGCACCAGTCATAATGATGTTTTTCCCGCTGGTCCCTGTAATATTGTCATTCCCGTCTCCCGTCAGGATGTTTTCGAAATTGACAAAAGACTCTCCAGCCCAGTTCGTGGCCCCGGTGACCATGTTGACGGTATAGCTAAGGCTCACAAGCGACGTATCAAGCCAGTCAACCCCACTTCCACCATCTAAAAGTTCATTCACACCAAACCCGGCTTTGATATAGTCATTGCCGGAACCGCCGTAATACTCACCAGTACCACTTGAGTAGATCGTGTCATTGCCGCCGCCACCTTTGGCCACGTTGAACCCTGTATTTGTGGGGCCAGCGTCAATAAAATCATTCCCAGCGCCGCCGATCATAAGATCGGCCCCTTCGCCGCCAAATATCCTGTCATTCCCTCCAAGACCGCGAATGGTGTCATTCCCGCCCTTGCCTTTCAAAATGTCTTTTGCCTGAGTGCCGATGATGGTCTCATTGGCATTTGTTCCGATAATCTTTGCCATTATTCCAATCCTCCAAAACAATTGGACAGACCGTCAGAGATGCGAAGATGCACCTGAAAATCAGTTGGCCTGCAGTCTTAAATCGAGGGATCACGTGCCCGGTTAAATCGCGGTCGGGCGGCTCAAATACGTATAGGTGATCCCAATAGTGCGTAAAGATTAACACAAATCCGGTTCAATTTTGATTGTCCTTAAGGCGATATTTTCCATCCAGCTCGGAATTGAGGGGCTGGATCTCGGCGGTTTCATCTCCGTCACTCTCTATTTGCACGATGCGCCCGGGCCCAGCACGAGGCTGCAAGGTATGTCGTCCAAGTTCTGGAACGACATAAGTCGGGCCTCTATCTTACTCCAAATTCCTCCTGCCTTCAGATCCTCATCCCGGTTTTCGGTCACGCTCGTGGGCGCAGGTTGTCCGGATCATAGGCACAGGTGTCGATCACTTCGCCCTCGCGCAGTTCGTTGTGGATCTTGACCTGAAGCGTCGTGCCGGGTGCGGTCAGCTCTGACGGAACCAGCGCCATGGCGATGTCATGCTGGCAAAAATACGAGAACCCGCCCGAGGTCACCCGCCCCACGATCTGGCCATTATGATAGACTGCTTCGTGCGCGATCACCGATGTCTCGCGGAAGGGCAGTTTCAGCGTGACTAGTGTCTTATATCTGCCGTCTTTCTTTTGCCGCAGCAGAGCGTCCTTCCCGATGAAGTCCCGGTCGTTCAGGGCGACGAAACGGTCCAGACCGGCTTCGAAGGGGGTCATGTCCTTGCAGATCTCGCGGTTGATCGCGCGATAGGATTTCTCAAGCCGCATGCTTTCCAGCGCCGACGCCCCGAAGGGACGCACGCCAGCCTTTAAAAGTAGATCGACAATGTGGCGGTTGTAGTTGACGGGATGGTGAATTTCCCAGCCGAGCTCTCCGGTATAGCTAACCCGCAGCAGGCGCACGCCTTTGGCATAGCCGACCTCGCCGATCTGGGCCGTCAGCCACGGGAAGGCTTCGTTGGATAGGTCGTTGTCGGTCAGCGGCTGCAGGATGTCCCGCGATTGCGGACCGGCCAGCGCGACCACGCCGTATTGCTCGGATACATCCTCGATCACAACCGAGCCATCTTTGGGAAGGCGCTTGGTCAGCTCGTCCCAGTTATAGACCTGCCCGTTGGGGGTCGAGACCAGATAGAACGTGTCCTCGGCGTCGCGCACGATGGTGTATTCGGCGTCCATGCCGCCGCGGTCGTTCAACATCAGAGACAAGGTCATCCGCCCCACCTTGGGCAGCTTGTTGGCCATCAACCCGTCCAACCACGCCGCAGCACCCGGCCCACGCACCATGAACTTTGTCATGGGCGACATTTCGATGAAGCCGGCTTGCTCTCGGGTCGTCTTCACCTCGTCGGTGACGTGGTCCCAAGCGTGGGTTTGGCGGAAGGAATGCACCGGAATTGCGTCCTCGGGCGAGGGCGCGAACCATTTGGGGAACTCATAGCCATTATAGGTCGTCCAGACCGCCCCTTTGGCAGTCAGCAGATCATAAGATCCAACCGTGCGCATGGGCCGGGCCGAGGGGAAGTCCTCGCCGGGAATATGCGCGTGCATGTGGTTGCCCCACGTCTCGCGCACCTTGTCCATGGTCCAACGTTTCGAGGCATAGTCTCCGAACCGGCGCGGATCGAGCTCGGACATATCAATTCCGGGCTGTCCGTTCAGGATCCACTGCGCCAGTTGATTGCCAACGGTTCCGCCCCACAGGATGCCACCCGGCATGCCCTCGGCCAGCCACAGGTTTTCATGCCCCGGAGCCGGTCCAGCCAGAGGCAATTCGTCGGGCGTCATCTGGAACGGGCCACGGGTGTTGGCCTTGATGCCAACCTCGCCCAACACTGGCACACGTTCGATGGCGCGTTCCCACTGGGTTTCCACCGCATCGAAGTCCTCGGGCAGAAGGTCCGCGCCAAATTCGGGCGGCACGCGGTCCACGGCGAAAAGCTTCAGATCCTTCTCGAACTCATAGGGACCAAACTGAAGGCCGCCCGTATCTTCGCGCAAATAAGCGCCGTAATCCTCGTCCCGCAGGATCGGATACTCGGGCAAGCCCTGCTGTTTGCGGTCGATCAGATGCGGCACTGTTTCGGTGGTCCAGTATTGGTGCACGATCGGGATACAAGGCAGGTCCATACCCACCCGTCGGGCATTTTCGCGCGCGTAGTTCCCGGTGGCGAAGATCAGGTGTTCGCAGGTGATTTCGCCTTGATTAGTGACTACTTTCCACAATCCGTTCTCGAGCTTCTCATAGCTCTGAGCCTCGGTATTCTGGTACACTTTGGCGCCTGCATCACGGGCCAGCTTGGCCATGGCTTGCGTGATGTCGGCAGGATTCACATAGCCATCTTCGGTGTGGAGGATGCCACCCTGAATGCTGTCGCTTTGGTTCAAAAGCGGATGCACCTCGGCGACCTCTTCGGGGGTCAGCAATTTGCAGGGAACACCTGCGGCCTCGGCCACGGACAGATAGCTTTGGAATTCGTCCCAGCGTTCAGGCGTGTTTGCCACGCGCAGCTGCCCGACCTTTTTCAGACCGACCGACATGCCCAGCTTCTTCTCGACCTCGGTATAGATGCGGATCGTTTCCAGCGTCATTTTCGAGACGTTGTGAGACCGTACAAAGGTCACAAGCAGCCCCGCCGCGTGCCAGGTGGATCCCGCCGTTAGCTGCGTGCGCTCCAGCATGACCGCATCGGTGCACCCGTGTTCAGTCAGCCCATACAGGATCGAGGCGCCAACACAGCCGCCCCCAACAACAACGACCTTCGCATGAGACTGCATGGGATCCCTCCGGCTCTAAATTCCTCTTACGTTGTACCGTAGAGCCTAACCACAGGCCGACTTTTCTGAAAACGACACCTGCGCGTCGGTCAAATGACCCGGAGAACCCGCCTGAGTTCACAGACGAGGCAAAGGTAGTCGGCAAGAGGAATCCTGTCAGCCGGAATAGGCGGGGAAAGCCGCGCAGAGCGTCGCGACCTTGTCCGCGGCCTTAGTCACAACTGCCTCAAGGGCGGCCGCATTGTCCGCAGCTTCAGCGTCAATCAAATCAGCAATGATCTCTCCTAGTTGCGCAAACTCGGCCTCTTTCATCCCGCGTGTCGTGGCGGCGCTGGCCCCAAGGCGCAGGCCGACCCATTCTGGCGGGCGGGGGCTGTCGTTGGGGATCGCGTTTTTGTTTGCAGTGATATTGGCGCGCTCCAGAACCACCTCGGCACGTTTGCCGGTCAGGCCCATGCTGCTGAGGTCCAAGAGCACGATATGTGTGTCTGTTCCACCGGAAACGATGCGAATTCCGCGTGCGGCTAGCGTGCTGGCCAATGCATCCGCATTGGCCTTAATCTGATGCGCGTAAGCTTTGAACGCATCCGTCATCGCCTCGCCCAGACAGACAGCCTTTGCGGCCAGAACCTGCGTGTGGATCGAGCCCTGCACGCCGGGAAAGACCGCGGATTGAAGGCGCTTAAACCAATCTTCGTTGTTGGTCAGGATCAGCCCCCCTCGCGGGCCGCGCAGGGTTTTGGTGGTGGTACAGGTGACAATATCGGCATGTGGGAAAGGCGAGGGGTGTGCCCCGCCCGCAACCAGCCCCGCGATATGCGCCATGTCCACATGAAACCAGGCACCCACCTTCTTGGCGATCTGACCCATGCGCGCAAAATCAATCTCGCGCGGATAGGCAGATCCGCCCGCAATCAACAGCTTTGGTTGTAGCGTGATGGCCTGTTGTTCCAGCGCGTCATAGTCGATCACCTCGGTTTCCGGATCGACACCATAGTGGTGTGGCTCGAACCAACGACCCGACAGATTGGCCTTCAGTCCATGAGACAGGTGACCACCAGCAGCCAGATCCAACGACAGTACCTTGTCGCCGGGTTTCAGCAGCAGAAAGAACACGGCTAGATTGGCCTGCGAGCCGGAATGGGGCTGCACATTGGCGTAATTGCAGTGGAATAGAGCCTTTGCCCGGTCAATCGCGGCTTGTTCGACCACGTCCACAAATCGGCCGCCGCCATGAAAGCGATTGCCCGGATAGCCTTCCAGCGTTTTGTTAGTCATCTCGTGCCCCAGCACATCCAAAACGGCGCGACTGACGATGTTTTCCGACGCGATCAGTTCGATCTGATCCTGCTGGCGTTGCTTCTCACTGTTCAGCGCATCTGCAATCAGCGGATCAGTTTGGGCGACCGGCGTGTTGAATTGAAGTGTCATCTGGTGGCTCGCCTTCCTGAGGTCCGTTTCCGTGTCGTCCTCAGGATCGGTCAGCGGGGCTAGATCGCGCAAATCAGTATTGCTATAATTTTGGCGTAGAAAAACTATGCCTTATTTGAAGGACAGTCATGCCCGTCTCGCCACCCCGTCCCAAAGGCCCGCATTTAAACGCCTTGCGCGCGTTCGAGGCCGCAGCACGTCTGGGCAGCTTCGCAGCTGCCGCGGAAGAGCTGTCAGTCACGCCGGGCGCGGTGACGCAGCACATCAAAACGCTGGAGGCCTGGGCCGAAGCTCCACTTTTCGTTCGGAATGCGCGCGGCGTCGCGCTGACCCCAATGGCTGAGGCGCTGGTGCCCGAGTTCACCCGCGCCTTTGATCAATTGGGCCTTGCCGTCCATGCGCTGCGCAAACAGGTCGCGCCGAACAAGATCAAGCTGGCGACCCTGCCGTCGCTTGCCCAGTACTGGTTGCCCGCGCGGTTGGGGAGGCTGCGCCGGATCGCCCCTGATTTGCAGGTGTCGGTGATCGCTTTGGAAGAGGCGCCGAATCTGGTGCGCGAACCAATAGATATGTCGCTGTTCTTCACCGCTGACCCGTTGGGACCAAATGACATCGAGGTTTCTCAGGACCGTATCTTCCCGATCTGCACCCCAGAACTGGCCGCGCGTCAGACGCGCCTTGAAGATCTTCGCAACGAGACGCTTCTGCGTGACAGCACATGGTCCGACGATTGGGAGCGCTGGCTATCTGCGCAGACGGATCAGGGCGGCATCGCCACAGGCGGGACCGAGCATTCGCTTTTCGCCGTAGCGCTTGAGGAAGCGCGCCATGGCGGCGGCGTCTTGATGGCGCACGAGGCACTGGTGCAGCGTTTTCTGGACAGTGGCGAGCTTGTGCGCCCCTTCGCGGGTATCGTGAACCTTCCACGGAAGTTGGTTTTGCGACTGTCCCCCAAGATGATCCGCTCGGATCAACTGGCGCTGATAAACGATGTTCTGGTGGGCGCCTCAAAGTAAGGAGGTGGGTCAAACATCCCTGCAAGGATGCGTTGTATCAGAAGCCATCACTACGCCAAAAGGTGTTGTAACCCCTATAACGCTGAACTACTTTCGCGCCAATTACACATACAGTGCAAAGGATTATCGCACATGCAAACTCTTGCCACCCGGCTGACCAGCGCCGTTTTTCTGGGCGCCACCCTTCTGCCCGGCTCTGCTTTCGCAGACCTCTCTGCAAATGATGTTTGGCAGCATTTTCAGCAAAGCTCGGCGTCTGTTGGCGGCACGCTGAGTGCTAAAATGTCCGAGCGTGGCGACGGTCTTGCGCTGGAAAGCGTGACCTTCAACCTAACCCTGCCATTTGATTCCGGCATGGTAAGCATGGATCTGGGCGCATTCGATCTGATCGATATGGGCGATGGTCGTGTTGAAATGGTACTGCCAGAAAAAGAGCTCTATGCGCTGACCTATACCGACACCGATGGCGAAAGCTTCAGCGGCAACGTGAGCATGAGCCATCAGGGGTTCACCAACACATTCTCGGGGTCGCCGGAAGAGATTGTATTCGACCAAAAGGCCGATCGGCTTGACCTTGAATTCGATATCAATGGCCTTCCAGAAGAAATTCAGGGCTTCGCGATGAACGGTTCGTACCTTGGTCTCGTGGGCCAATCGGTGACGAGAACAGGCGAAATGATTTCCTCTGATGTGACTTTTTCTGTTGAAGAGCAAAACATCACAGTCAGCCAAACAATGAGTTTTGATGATGCAGGGCCTTTGACCGTCGAGTCTGTCCTGAAATCAGCCCGGATGGAGGGCAGCATGCGTATGGTTTCCCCAACAACTGGGATTGACCTAGCGAACCTCGCGAAATCCCTTCGCGATGGGTTTGAGATGGAAGCGAACTATCTCATCGACAGCTACAGCTCGAATCAGGTCACATCGCAGGGCGGTACGGTCATGATGGCCCAATCCACGTCGGCCAAGAATTACGACACGACCATGAAGGTTGATGCAACCGGTGTCGTGATCTCGGGGCCTGCTGATGACCTGCGGATTGAGATGGAGACGCCAATGATGCCCGGGCTGCCGCTTGGTGGGAACATTGCGTCGGTCACTGCCACGATGCAGGCCCCCCTTCTGGCGGATAACAGCTTTGGTCCCGTGGCGTTTAACCTCGATCTGAACGGGCTGACGCTGGACGATATGGTGTGGGCAATGGGCGATCCTGCGGGGGCTTTGCCACGCGATCCCATCCACTTGACGCTCGATCTTTCCGGGACGCTTAAGCACAACGTCGAATGGCTTGATTTCGCCAATGTCGAAGCCAGCCTCGAGGCGCTGGGTGACCTGTTGCCGGTGGAACCGGGCAGCGCGACGCTGAATGCATTGCGCTTGTCGGCGGTTGGCGCCGAGATCACCGGAGAAGGTGCATTTACCTTCGATTCCAGCGACCTAGAGACCTTTGATGGCTTCCCGCGCCCAGAAGGTAAACTGACCCTGCGCGCAAAAGGGCTGACCGCGCTTTCGCAGAAGTTGGAACAGGTTGGTATTCCGGCCGAGCAGATTGTCGGGTCGATGATGATGCTGGATATGTTTACGGCCGCCGATACCGCGAATGGCGATGATGCCCGCGTGACCGAAATCGAAGTCACCGCCGACGGGTCGGTCTTCTCTAATGGAATGCAGCTTAAGTAAGCCTAGCGCCTACTCTTATTCACAACGATATAGCCCGGCAGGAGAGATCCTTCTGCCGGGCTAAGCTTTTATGGTCACCTTATCTTAGCCCACAATCAGGGGCTCAAGATATCAGCGGTTGCTGTCGTTCTTGTTCGATTTGCCGGGCACGCCATCGCCGCCGCCATTGCCGAAGCCGTTATTCGCTTTCGAGCCTTTGCCGCCGCCGCCGCCACCTTCTCCGCCGCCGCCGCCTTCGCCACCGCCAGTGCCGCCATCTTCGCCACCACTGCCGCCGGTTCCAACGCCTTCGCCGCCGGTGCCGCCACCTTCGCCACCGGTGCTACCTCCATCACCAGTACCACCACCGCCTTCTGCGGTCGTGGTCGCATGCGCCATTGTTCCGGTTGCCGGTACGGTCAAAAAGATTGCCATCATAAGCGCGACTAATCTTACCATTTTGGTATTCATTGTTTCCCCTCCAAATAATTTTTCCGCCCAACCAAGCGAGAATCTATAATCGGTTGCAGCAATAATTGTACCAAATCCACATTGCGGAATCCATGTTTCTGTCTTTTTTCAGACACATTCTCGCCATGGTTCAACGCACCGCAAACCGATTGATCGACGGCAATGGTCGAAAATTGGGATCAACTGTTATGGTCAATGTGATTAGATTTCGCGGTCACCTGACGGGTCCATTCCCCGCAGAGATCGCCTCCAATCAGATCATCTGAATGACATCTTTATCGATCGACAGCATATAGCCGCGTCGGGCGATTGTTTTCACCAGAAGTTCGCTCATCAACTGATTGCCCAGCGCGTCGCGCAGACGTTTGATGCGAGTCGCGCCGGCGGCCTCGTCACACTCGGATGGGTCGCGACCAGAAATAAGCCCCTCAAGCTGGGACCCGGACAGGACATCTTCGTCCATCCGTGCCTCGGCCAGGGCCGACAGGGTTTCGATGGCGGCCTCGGTCAGCGAGAACTCCATGTTGTTCAGATACACGGTGCGTTCTTCGCGGCTGATCAGAAGCGAGTTCACTTGAATGCCTGCGCGCTCGATCTCGCTCATGCGGCGGTTCAGGCCGAAAATGGTCAGAAGGAACACAAGTGCGGCCACCAGCAGCGCGGTGGCAAAGATAAGCAGCACGAAAATCACCATGCGATAGCTGGTCAGCGTGTCGGCAAACGAGGTGCCGGACTGGGCCAGGATCTCTAGCAGCTTAATCTCTGCGCCCGAGTTCAGCCCGTCGTTTTCAACAAAGATCCGTTCAACCCGCGCGTTAAACGCATTGGCATCCGGCAGAGTCATGAACAGGAATACAGCAGCCACCAGCAGGATCACGACAATCGCGACAATCCCGATAACAACCACGCGATTTGAGCGCTTCAGCGTATCAGTAGCGAAGGAAGAATTTACCGGCACTTTCTTTCCTTTCCTCAAGACCTGTGTCGTCGAATATGGATTGGACTTTCAGAAGGGACCAGCCGTTTGCCTCTAACCGGTCACGAATCTGCCGACGCGCGTCTTTGCGATTGTCACAGACGTCGTCCGACAGCTCGATCACACCATAATGGAGCTTCAGCGGGTCATCCCGTTTGGCCTTGTAGTCCGCATAGCACGCGGCCTGAGCCGTCGATGCCATGGCGACAAGAAGTAAAGTGAGTGCGGTTTGTTTCATCATGCGTCGAACATGCGGCGCGTGGGCTGGTTATTCAATAACAAACCCCGCCCGAGCGGGCTGATAGGCGATAGCAATCGCCCGTTATTGCCTGTCTTTATGGGGGATCCGCATGTTGGGGACATATCAAGCGCCTGCTTGCACCGACCCAACAGGAAGGAGGATCCCATGATCCCGAATTCAATGCCCCGCTCTTTCATGAAGCTTGTTCTCAGTGCCGCCGTCGCGGCTACATTGGCCGCTTCCCCTGTTCAGGCCCGCGATGCAACGCGCGGAGATGACAGCGCCGCCATCATCGCAGCCCTTCTGGGTCTGGTAACACTTGGCGTCTTGCTGTCGGGAAATGACGACGAACCCACCTATCCTTCTGGACATGTGGCGCGGCCTTATAAACCCACCCATCCGCAGGTCTACCCGCATCGCCCCCATCGTCCCCGTGGGATCAGCAAATACCGCGAACTGCCGTCCAGCTGCCTGCGCGAATACCGTACGCAAACCGGTCGCAAGATCATGTTCAGCAACCACTGTCTGAGCAAGGAGTTCAAATACGCCCGCGATCTGCCACGCAGCTGTGAAAGCACCGTGGTCGTGAAGAACCGCAAGGGCGTTTACGTGACGCGTCGGGGGTACAAGCCAGATTGCCTTAGCAAACGCGGCTACCGCGCGACACGCGCCTATTAAGAAATATCGAGCAGCGGCGCAGCGGTCCCTTTCACTTCACGCGCCGTTAAACTTGGCAGAGGCTTCGGCCTCTGCCCTTTTTACTTGCGGGGCCGGACGGATTGGGTCACCCCAAGGGAATGACAAAAACTGTTCCTGATTTCAGCTTTGAAGCCGCCGCGATGGATCGTGGCTTTCGCCTTATCGCCGGGGTGGACGAGGTTGGGCGCGGTCCGCTTGCCGGTCCTGTCACCGCCGCCGCCGTCATCCTGAACCCCGATGACATCCCTGAAGGGCTGAACGATTCCAAGAAGCTGTCGGCCAAACGGCGCGAGGCGCTGTGGGACGCGATCCATGAAAAGGCTTGTGTGTGCATCGCCCATGCCTCGGTTGAAGAGATTGACGAGCTGAACATTCTGCGTGCCAGCCATCTGGCGATGGAACGTGCTGTGGCGGGTCTGTCCCAACAGGCGGACTACTTGCTGATCGACGGAAACCAGATTCCGCGCGGTCTGACCGGGCCTTTGGAAACCATCGTGAAAGGTGACGCGCGATCCGTGTCGATTTCCGCCGCCTCGATCGTGGCAAAAATTGCCCGCGATCGGATCATGGTGGATTTGGCGCAACAGTTCCCCGGCTATGGCTGGGAGACGAACGCCGGATACCCGTCGAAAAGCCACAGGTCGGCACTCCAAAATCTTGGGGTGACCCCACACCATAGACGTTCATTCAAACCGGTACACAATATCTTGTATCAACAAGAAAATGTAAGTGACTGATTCAAAAAAGAATTTGACGACGAATCATCTTTGACTCATCCTGTACTCATCAAAACGAGCGTGAAAACACGCCACTGATAGAGCGCTAAAGCGCCGGTACATGAGGCAGAAATGGTAACCAAAACCAAAACAAAGGCGGCTGTAGAGCTGCCCCTGAACCAGATTCTTGATGGCGACTGCATCGAAGTGATGAACAGTCTTCCAGAGAACTCGGTCGATATGATCTTCGCGGATCCCCCCTATAACTTGCAGCTGAAAGGTGAACTTCACCGCCCGGACAACTCGAAAGTCGACGCCGTCGATGACGATTGGGACCAGTTCGACAGCTTCAAGGCATATGACCAGTTCACCCGCGCCTGGCTGAAGGCCGCGCGCCGCATTCTGAAACCGAATGGCGCGATTTGGGTCATCGGCTCGTATCACAACGTGTTCCGCATGGGTGCCGAGCTTCAGAACCAAGGCTATTGGATCCTGAACGACGTCATTTGGCGCAAATCGAACCCGATGCCGAATTTCCGCGGTAAGCGCTTTACCAATGCGCACGAAACGATGATCTGGGCCTCGAAATCCGAAGGCGCCAAGTACACGTTTAACTATGAAGCCCTGAAAGCGCTGAACGAAGGTGTTCAGATGCGTTCGGACTGGGTTCTGCCGATTTGCACGGGCCACGAGCGCCTGAAAGACGAAAACGGCGACAAAGCGCACCCGACACAAAAACCCGAAAGCCTTCTGCATCGCGTTCTGGTCGGCGCCACCAACCCCGGAGACGTGATCCTTGATCCGTTCTTTGGTACCGGCACCACTGGTGCGGTTGCGAAGATGCTGGGCCGTGACTTCATTGGTATCGAACGCGAAGCGGCCTATCGCAAGGTTGCCGAGAAACGCATCTCGAAAGTGCGCAAGTTCGACAAAGAAGCCCTGACCACCACGCCGTCGAAGCGCGCCGAACCGCGCGTCCCCTTCGGCCAGTTGGTAGAGCGCGGCATGCTGCGTCCGGGCGAAGTTCTGACCAGCCCGCGCGGCAAAACCGCAAAGGTCCGCGCTGACGGCACTCTGATTTCCGGTGATGCCCGTGGCTCGATCCACCAGGTTGGCGCTGCGTTGGAAAGCGCGCCCAGCTGCAATGGCTGGACCTACTGGCACTTCAAGCAGGACGGAAAGAAAGCTCCGATCGACCTGCTGCGCCAGCAGATCCGCGCGGAAATGAACTAAGCAGTCTTCCAAAAACAACAGAATTTGCGTGGCGCGCATCAGACGCGCCCGCATCATCAGGTACCGCCTGTGCCTGTGGCCCGCCGCCACAGCACAACCTGACTGACCCTGCCTACTTGTTAGGCAGGGTTTTTTTTGATTTGTGGGGGTATGACCGCGATCCTTTATTCATTCCGCCGCTGCCCCTATGCGATCCGCGCCCGTCTGGCGATTGCCAGCGCCGATGTTCAAGTTGAACTGCGCGAGATCCTGTTGCGCGACAAACCTGCCGCGTTCCTTGAAGCCTCGCCCAGCGCGACAGTGCCGTGTTTGGTCTCTATTTCGGGGGTTTTGGACGAAAGTTTGGACGTGATGACATGGGCTTTAGGTCAATCCGACCCTGAAGGATTACTGCAAATGCCCGAGGCCGGGCACGATCTGATCGAGCGTTTCGACGGCCCGTTCAAGCGCGCGTTGGACTTGACGAAATACGCGGTGCGCCATCCCGAAAGCGACCCCGAAGCAACGCGGGCCGAGGCAATGGAAATACTGGCTGGGTTGGAAGATCAGCTTACCGAAGGTTGGCTATTTGGCGCCCATCCAACGCTAGCTGATTTGGCCACCCTGCCCTTCGTGCGTCAGTTTGCGAATATCGACAAATCACGCTTTGACAGCGAGGTCACACCCCACGTCTCTGCATGGTTAGAGACGTTTTTATCCAGTGACCGCCTGGCATTCGTGATGAAAAAGAACCCGGTCTGGGCGGAAGGCGACGCCCCGCTTCTGTTCCCTTAACGGACCACCGGCGGCGGCAGAGTACCCGCCTTATACGCGCTCCAATCGGTTACCTCGGGATAATGCTGCTTGCGCCACGCACGCACGCGCGGGTTCATCACGCGCCGCCAGATGGGCGGGACGATCGCAGCCATCGTCATGATCGGATAGCCATAGGGCAATTGAGGCGCCTCATTGTCGGGATAGGTCTGCAACAGCGGGAAACGGCGGGCCGGTTTATAATGGTGATCCGAGTGGCGCTGTAGATTGATCAGCAGCCAATTCGACGCCTTGTGATCCGCGTTCCAACTGTGGTGCGGCATCACGCGTTCATACTTACCGTCGCCCAGATGTTTGCGGGTCAGGCCGTAATGCTCGACATAGTTCACCAGCTCCAACTGCCAAACGGCGACAAAGGCCTGAAACGCAAACAGCGCAAGTCCCAACCAGCCACCAATCCAGACCGCCAGAATGATCGCCGCGAACTGCAGCGTGCCATAGCGCCAGAACGGATTGGCGCGATCAAAGGCAGACAGGCCGCGCCGCGCCAACATCGCCTTCTCCGCCCGCCAAGCCGACACCGGTGCCTCAAACAGCACCCGAATGAAAAAGCGGTGGAAGCCCTCGTTGTATCGTGCGGTGACTGCATCGCGGGTTGTGCCCACATATGGATGATGGACAAGCAGGTGTTCGGTGCGGAAATGACTGTAAAGCACGGTGGCCAACAGCAGATCGCCCAACCAGCGCTCGAACCGGTTGGATTGATGCATCAACTCGTGGCTATAGACGATCCCAACCGTGCCGGACAGCACACCAACGCCGAAGAATGCCCCGAATTTCTCGGCGGTCGACAGATGCTCGGTCCCGGTCACGTACCAGATCACGCCATAGATCATCACGAGTTGAATCGGGAACCAGATCATCGTGACCAAACGATACCAGAACAGATCCGCGTCCTCGATCATCGGGTCCGCGTTCTCGGTATAGCGCCCGGTGATCGCGTCAAGCGCGGTATAAAGCCACCACGTGCCCAGCGGCGGTAGAATTAGAAACCACCCACCTTGCGTCACCGCGACAAGCACCAAAATTGGCAGGGCAATCGAGATGCCGAATGGCGCGGCATTGCGAAAGCGCGAGATCGTGGACGCAGGAAGCATGGATTTTTGTCCTTCTGTTCCAGCACAGGCTAACGTCGAATGCGCGCGCGCTCAATGCGACAGATGCAATACCGCCACGTCAAAGGCTTTGCGCATCACGGTCGGCAGATCCGAGCGCTTGATATCCATAAATAGACCCTGTTTCGGCTGAACTAGGCCTTCTATCTGCACGACCCGCAGCGAGAGGTGCAGGTTGAAATGCGTAAAAACGTGACGAACTTCCACGCCGGGGTCCTGCCACTCGGCGTCAAATGGCGGCTGCTCGACCACCGCGTCCCCCCAATCTGCGCCCGGCCACCCCAGCATACCGCCAAGCAATCCTTTTTCTGGTCGACGTTCCATCAGCCACTCGCCAGCTTCGTTCCGGGCCAGATACGCCATCCCAAGCCGCGTGGGTTTCTTGGCCTTCGGCTTCTTCTTGGGAAGCTCTGCCTGAACGCCAGATTTCCGCGCTAAACAGTCTCTATTCCAGGGGCAAATACCGCATGCGGGCGATTTCGGTGTGCAGATCGTGGCCCCCAGATCCATCACGGCCTGGGCGTAATCACCTGCCCGGTTTTGGGGCGTCAGGGTTTCGGCCAGTTGCGTCAGCTCTCCCTTGGCATCTGGCAAAGGCGTTTCGACGTGGAACACCCGCGACATCACCCGTTCGACATTCCCGTCCACAACCGTTTCCGGCAAATCATACGCAATCGCCGAGATCGCAGCCGAGGTATAGGGCCCGATCCCCGGAAGCGATTGAAGACCATCGCGTGTCTTGGGAAAAGCGCCCAACTGGGAAACTTCGCGCGCGCATTTCAACAAATTGCGTGCCCGGGCATAGTACCCAAGCCCGGCCCATTCCCCCATAACTCGATCATCTTCGGCCCCGGCCAGATCCTGCACCGTGGGCCAAATACCCATAAATCGGGTGAAATAGTCTCTTACTGCGGCGACGGTGGTCTGCTGCAGCATAATCTCGGACAACCACACGGCGTACGGGTCCGGGACCACGCCCTGCGCCCGGTCGCCCGGACTGACGCGCCATGGCAGATCGCGCGCATGGCGATCGTACCAGTCCAGAAGATCGGCAGTTTTCGGCGCGTCACGCACGTGTTATCTCCTATCCGTCGTTTGTTCTGGCATAGCAAAGTGAACCGCCTAGAATAAGTGAAAAGAAACGAGTCACACGTATCTGTCAGATGGAAAAGCCCACCACATATCCCCGCCGCAAAAAAGGCTTCGAGCGTACCTCGTCCCTTTTGTCGGCCCGGATTCGCAAAGCGAGCGAGACCCGCGGCTTTGCGGTGACGCGTGTGTTAACCCATTGGGCGGAGATCGTGGGCGAGGCGACGGCCGGTATCTCGCGCCCTGTGGACATTTCCTATGGGCGTGGCGGGATGGGCGCGACGCTGACCGTACTGACAACCGGGGCACAAGCGCCGATGCTTGACATGCAAAAGGACCAGCTGCGCGAAAAGGTGAACGCGGTTTATGGCTATAACGCTATTTCGCGCATTCGGATTACGCAAACAGCGGCGACCGGTTTCGCCGAGGGGCAAGCCCAGTTCGTCCACGCCCCGAAGAAACACACCCAACCTGACCCCAAAGACTTGGCACGCGCAACGGACGCGGCCAAAGACATAGGTGATGATGGGCTTCGATCCGCGCTAGAGCTTTTGGCGCGGAACGTCATAACAAAAAACAAACACAAGGCTTAAAACAGATGAATCGCATCCTTCCGATCCTGATCGCAGCGGTGATCGCCATTGGCGGCGCGTTCTATATGACGCAGAACAACGGCTCGCTTCCCGGCGTGTCCGTGGCCGAAGCACAAAGCAATGACGCCGCTGTGGAACCGGCAGCCGATATGGTTCTGGGCGATGAAAACGCTCCGGTTACCGTGATCGAATACGCGTCGTTCACGTGCCCCCACTGTGCCAACTTCCACAAAGACACCTTCAAGAAGCTGAAGCAGAACTATATCGACACCGGGAAGGTTAAATTCATCCACCGCGAGGTCTATTTCGATCAGTTTGGCCTGTGGGCTGGCATGATCTCGCGTTGCGGTGGCGATACGCGCTATTTCGGCCTGATTGACCTGGTCTATGGCGGCCAGAAAGACTGGATCGCGGACGGATCGCCGACCACCATCGTGGCCAACCTGAAGAAATTGGGCCGCACCGCCGGGATGACGGACGAGCAGATGGATGTCTGCCTGCAGGACGAAGATTCAGCGCGCAGTCTGGTTGCCGCCTATCAGCAAAACGCTGGCGCGGATGAGATCACGGGCACCCCGTCCTTCATCATCGACGGCACCAAGTATTCGAACATGAACTACAGCGAGTTCGCGGCCATTCTGGACGAAAAACTGGGATCGTAAACCGATTTGATTAGGGGCAATCAGTCCACGCGTTTCGAGAAAAACAGTATCGCCAATACCTTGTCGCGCTTCGCGCTCTCAGGACATTGGCGATCTGAATATCTAACGATTTCTCGAAACGCGTTAACCCGCTAAGATACGCGCAAGCGCCGCGTCAACTGCGCTCCAATCCTCTAGCTCTAATCGAACTGGCACGGTCAACACCTTGCGGCGAAACCCGTCAGGCAGGCGTACCGCGTCCTTTTCTGTGGTCACCAACTGGGCACCGAGTGCTGCGGCTTCGATCTCAAGCCGTTTCATCAGCGCATCGGTCAGCGGTTGATGATCGGCCAGCGCCTCGGCCCTTAGAAGATTTGCGCCCAAATCACTGACGGTGGCAAAGAACTTTTCGGGCAGGCCGATCCCGGCAAAGGCAAGCACATTCATCCCCTCCCAGTCCATACCGGTTTGAAGCGGTTCAAGCTGTCCAGTGGCATGCGGGCAGGTAATCACTTTGTCCCATTTCTGCTGGAATAGGGTCTGTGCGCGGGCATGACCGACTGACAGCAGAAGGTCCGCGCGTTTCATCCCGGCGCGGACGGGTTCGCGTAGGGGGCCGGCCGGAATACAACGAGCGTTTCCGAACCCTTTCACCGCGTCGACAACCACGATGGACAGCGTCTTGTGTACACTCGGGTTTTGAAAGCCGTCATCCATCAGAATGATCTCGGCACCGGCCGCTTCGGCGGCTTGCACCCCCTTCACACGATCCCGGGCAATCCAGGTGGGCGCAAAAGCAGCCATCAGAAGCGGCTCATCCCCGACCTGATCCGCCCCATGTTGACGTTCGTCCACACGCAGCGGGCCTTCTTCACTGCCACGGTGACCACGCGACACGATATGCACCACCTTGCCTTGCGATATTAGTCTTTGCGCCAGCGCAATGGTCGTCGGGGTCTTTCCAGTTCCTCCGGCATTGATATTGCCGATGCAAACCACAGGAACCGAGGCACGATAGGCGTCGTTTGCACCCGCAACGCGTCGGGCGGTGCCAAATCCGTAAAGCCAGCCCAATGGTGACAAAAGGCGCGCGCGCCAATCCGGCTTGTCAGGATCGGTGAACCAATAACTGGGTGTACGCATTAAAAAACCTTTCGACTTTCAGCTTCATCCAGAAGATCCAGAAGCCGCTGCATCAAGAACTCACTGACATCTGCGCCCTTGGTGGTGACGTCCCACGCGGCCATCGCCATTTCTGCGGCTTTGTCCGGTGCCAGAAGGTGCTCGATCTCGACCGCCAGAGTTGAGGCGTCGCGCACCCGGCGCGCTGCCCCGGCGCTGGCAAGACGATCCAAGGAAGCTGCGTGCCTTCCCCCCTCGGGGCCAAAAAGCACGACAGACCCCAAAGCAGCGGGATCCAGTGGATTTCTGTTGGCCCCACCTGCCAGGGTTCCGCCGATCCATGTGATCGACGCCAAATGCATCCAAAGCTCGCATTCATCAGCGCGATCGACGACAAATATCTGATCATCCCGATGCGGGCAGTCATCGTTCGTGCGGGTGGAAATGATCCAACTGTCACGCTCAAGCTGCTCGGTCAGACCAGTCGAGCGGGCTGGGTCTTCGGGAATCAAAACCAGTAAAAGACGATGAGACTTGCGGATAAGAATGCGATGCGCATTCAGGATGGCATTCTCCTCGCTCGGGTCTACGCCTGCGGCCAACCAGACAGGGCGCGCATCTAGTTTCTGCGCGATGCGATCTCGTTCTTCAATGTCACATCCGGGCACCTGACTGAGAGGTTGAAGAAGGCCTGTGACGCGCATCTTCTCGACCGGGATGCCAAGGCGCAGAAGTTCGCGCCGAGACGCGCCGTCTTTGGCAATAATAGAGTCTATTTCCGCCGCAGCATCGCGCAAGGCAGATAGCTTGAAGCGCTGAGTCAGACCTCGATCCTGCGGGATCTTTGCCCCCATCCAGATGACCGAGACGCCCCTTTTTTTCAACGCATCTAAGACTACCAGATCAATTTCAGGATGCACCCAAATGACCACATCCGGTTGCCAATGATCCAGAAAGTTGCGGATCGGAGCAGGTTCGAACTTAGGGCCGACATGATAGATGCCGTCAGGCGGTGCGGCGTCATTGGGATGTCGGTCTTGTGTGGTAAGCAAAAGCGTCACGTCACCCATTTCAGCGCGCAGCGGCGGGATCAGCGACATCAGCGCTTCGCTTTCCGTCAAATCGGGCAGACAGGCCCAGACAACCAGCCCCTCTGGGCGCACATGTTCAGATTTGCCCTGCCGCGCCTGCTTGATCGCCTGCGTCGCTTCATCCTGCGCCCTATCTGACGGCGTAAGCCGTTCAGTAGGTTTCTTGCCTTGCAAAGCCTGCAAGCGTCGCAACAGCGATGATCTGATCAGCGACATGACCTGCCTTCTTTCAATGACGCCATCAGGCGCAAATTCCGTTTGTCAGACTAAGGGAATCGAAGGCGGGGGGAAAGCCGCGATCAGTGATGCCATTCGCCGCGCGCCAACATAGTGATTTGCTGGGTGATGCGCTCGAAACTGCGACGCGCGCGCGTGGACTGATGGCGTGCCCGCAGATAGCCATGCACCAACCCCGTTTCATTGAACCAAACGGCTTTTCCGCCGGCGTTGAGAATAGCGTCACGATAGGTGCGCCCATCATCCGCCAAGGGATCACATTCCGCCGTAATAGAGACTGTTGGCGGCAGATTGCTAAAGTCCGTATCCTCGAGCGGAGCGGCGGTTGGATCTGGCCGATCGGGCGGGCTCGCATATCGGATCGCGTTGTAGAACTTCAGATCCTCCATCGACAACATAGGTGCCTTGGCGTGGTCGATATACGAGCCTTTGGTCAAGTCACCGCCCAGACCGGGATAGATCAGAACCTGACCTGCGATCTGCACCTGCCCACGCAATGCGTGGCAAGACGCTGCGGCCAGATTACCGCCGGCGCTGTCCCCAACCAAAACAAGCGGTTTGGGCCATGTTAGAGACACATATTTCACAACAGCCAGCGCATCATCGAACGCAGCAGGGTGGGGATGTTCTGGGCACAACCGGTAGTCAACACTGACCACACGCAGCCCGGTTTCGTGGGCAATTTCAGCGCAGACATCATCGTGGCTTTCCAGCCCTCCGACCACGAACCCTCCGCCATGGAAATAGGCCACGGTGCCCTTGGGGTCGTTTGGTTCATAGATACGTGTTGGGACAGTTTCGATGGTCTGATCCCGCACCTCCAGCCCTTCGGGATAGCCCGCGAAGAAGGCACGGCACATGTTGTTGTAAACCTCGCGCTGCTGGGCCGCAGATCGGTTCACCGCGTCGGGGGGGTAATGTGCGTCCGTCTCGCGAATAAAGCGCCAGATTTCATCGTCGATCAGTTTTGAATAGTCCATACCCGCACGCTAGGCGGCATGATCCAGCTTGGCAAGCTGGCGTGCGGACACCCAACTGGCAGCGGACATTGCGGCGGCGGTCCCAAGGCACAAGGACAGACCTCCGAGCTGGTAGGACAGGCCGGACAGAAGCGTGCCGATCAGCCGACCTGCTGCGTTGGACATATAATAGAAGCCCACATCCATCGTCACACGCTCGGCCTTGGTGAAGGCGAGGATTAGATAGGAATGAAGCGAGCTGTTCACCGCAAAGACAAAGCCAAACACCAGAAGACCCGCAACCAGAACCGGGGTCAGCCAGGGCCCGGGGAACAAGGCTGCAACTGCCAAGGCGCCGATCACGATTGTCAGAATGCCAACCCAAAGCGTGGCAAGGCGGGGGAAGTCGTGCGCGTCGCGTTCGGCGGCTTTCAAAAGCTTCGGCGCCCAAGCTTGAACGGCTCCATAGGCGATGATCCATAGTGCCATAAAGCTGCCAATCAGGAAGAATGCGCTCCGATCGCCTGCATGTGTGCCGTCTGATACGACGGCATGGAAGTAGACAGGTATGCCGACCACGAACCACACGTCACGCGCACCGAACAGGAACATCCGCGCCACAGACAGCCGGTTGATCCGCACGTCCTTTGACCAAACTTGCGAGAATTTGGCTGATTTAGAACCCTTCGGAAGCCCGGATGGCATGAAAGCCACCACGCCGATCAGGATCGCGCCCAGCACAATCGCCATTGCGATGACGGATGGCGTAAAGCCGATCAACGCCAGCAATGCGGCCCCTAGCAGGAAGCCAAAGCCCTTCACGGCGTTTTTCGATCCGGTCAGGATTGCCACCCAGCGGAACAGCCCGTCGCCCTCGGGCGCCAGCAGCTTCACCGCGCTTTTGGATGACATCTTGGACAGGTCCTTGGCGACTCCGGACATGCCCTGCACCACCATCACATAGATAACTGAAGTCACGACCGCCCAATCTGCCGATAGCTGCGACAAGGCAATAAGGGCCACAATTTGCAATGTTAGACCCGCATACAGCGTCGAGGTCAGGCCAAACCGCGCGGCGATCCAGCCGGCAGACAGGTTGGTGACAACACCCATGAACTCATACAGCAGGAACAGCCACGCCAGCGTGAAGGGCGAGAAGCCGAGCGTATGGAAATGCAGCAGCACCAGCATCCGCAACGCACCGTCCGACAGCATGAACGCCCAATAGGCGGCTGTGACGGCAACATATGCGGCAAGCCCCTGTTTGGGCTCGGTTAGGGTCACATTGTGGCTCCGACCATGCGGGTGACATCGGCCAGACGGCAGGCGTAACCCCATTCGTTGTCGTACCAGGCATAGATCTTTACCTGCGTGCCATTGATCACCATTGTCGATAGCGCGTCGATGATCGAGCTGCGGGGATCGTTGGTATAATCCGCCGAGACCAGCGGACGCTCCTCGTAGCCGAGAATGTCTTTCAGATCGCCCTCGGCGGCCTCTTTAAAGAAGCCGTTGATCTCTTCGGCGGTGGTTTCCCGCTCGACCTCGAACACGCAGTCCGTCAGCGAGGCATTCAGAAGCGGCACGCGCACGGCGTGGCCGTTCAGGCGCCCGGTCAGCTCGGGGAAAATCTGGGTGATTGCCTTGGCCGATCCAGTCGAGGTCGGGATCAGCGAGTTCAGCGCAGACCGCGCACGACGCAGATCTTTGGCGGGGCGGTCCACGATGGTTTGCGTGTTGGTCACGTCGTGGATCGTGGTCATCGAGCCGTGCTTGATGCCGATCCGATCCAGCAGCACCTTCACCACCGGGGCCAGACAGTTCGTCGTGCAGGACGCCGCAGTCACAAGGTCATGCCCGTCATAGAGGTCGTCATTGACGCCATAGACGATGTTCAGGGCGTTCTCTTCCTTGACCGGGGCGGACACGATTACCTTTTTCACACCAGCGGCATAATACGGGGCCAGCTTTTCGTTGGTTTTGAATGCGCCGGTGCAGTCGATCACCATATCAACGCCCAGCTCTTCCAGCGGAAGCGCGTCCAGCGTCCAAGATCCGGTCAGCTTCATTTCTTGGCCGTTGATCGTGATGCTGTCTTCACCCGCCGAGAACTCGGCCGGCCAGCGGCCATGCACGGTGTCCCATTCCAGCAGATGCGCATGCTGTTCAGCGTTGCCCACAGGGTCGTTCAGCTGCACGATTTCTCCGGGGGCACCGTTGTCGATCAGGTCCCGCAGAACCAGTTTGCCCATGCGGCCAAGTCCGTTGATTGCGATACGTGTCATGTCATGCCCCTTTCGATGGATCCCGTTCTTGCGGGATATGTCGAAGGCGTAACAGATTTATGACGTCGCAAACAATGGGGTCAAAGCGAGGCGCGCGGAGCCAAGCTCATCGCATGCGATGCGGTTTCCGAGGTCTGATTCAACGATATGATATTACCCTGAGAATGGGTGGCATAACCGGCGTTTGATACACCTGGAACCACCTGAACCTCGGCCCCCTGCCCCGTCAGACGCGCAATCCAAGACTTCGCATCTGCCCGACTTGCCGGGTCACCCGAAACCAGCCAAACCACGCGGCGCCCGCTATTCGCCATCCCGGCATAGTCGGCCAACGCGGCGTCATCCGCAGTCATCCGAGTTGCGTCACGGCGGGTCAGTGCCAGAATGTCGGAATTGGCCGACGCATCGTGCACAATCACATCAGCACGCTGCATGACAGACAGGGCGCGGAAGGTCAGCAGATCCTGAGCGCCCGATCCGATGCCCACCAGCCAGATCCCACCCTTCTGATCCGGGTCTTCACCGGTAAGGGATTGGTCGATCAGCTCTTCGGCGCGGACCTCGTCGCCCGCTAGGAAGGCATCGCCAATCGGGCCCTCGATCATCTGTTCCCAAAAGCGACGGCGGGCGCGGCCGCTGGTAATATGTGTCTCTACTTTGCCGCGAAACCCGCTGAGGAAACTGGCAAGGCGGCCATAGCCAGACGGCAAAAGCGACTCGATCCGGGCACGCAAAATGCGCGCGATGACAGGCGCGGCGCCCCCGGTCGAGATAGCGATGGTGACGGGGCTGCGATCGACAATCGACGGCGTAATAAAATCGCAGAGCGGCTTCACATCCGCGACGTTCACCAGCGCGCCTTCAGCCTTGGCGGCGGCGTACAGGAACTCGTCTCGCTCGGGGATGTCGGATGCGCCATATGCGATGATACAGCCTTTGAAATCTTCCTTTTTCGGCAGGCGCGCATGATGTGTCACACCCGGTCGCTGAAGCAGTCCCAGCAACTCGGCCTGAGGCTCGCTCTCGAACACATGAACCAAAGCACCCGCATCCAAGGCACGTTCAACACGTCGAGCGGCGGTTGTACCGCCGCCGTCTATGACCACTTTCCGGCCCTTTATATCCAGAAATATTGGTAGATGATCCATGTCGCACCTCTGATGAGTTGCATGTGATATGCACATGATCGGGAAATATTTCCATAGATTCGCCAATTGCGACCATTCGAAAAGGACAGAACGCCCCCGTGACAACCTTCCGAGGGTCGTTGTTCTAAAATCGGTGAACTATCTAGTCCAATTTCGTGGTGCTTACGCCGTAATGGTCGAGTCGCCAGCGCTTGAATTCTGGATATAATCGCAAGAGCTTCTGGACCTACCGGACCCCCCGTCGAAATCGGCACTTTAGGAACAAGACCAACAGGGTCGCGCAAAGATGCGTCCGTCAACCGAACCGCAAAAGCGGCCATAGGACCAGCAACACGTGATGAGTAAACCGGAAAACATCCAGATCGACACCTCCCCTCCTGTCTCGGACGAGGTACGGAAAACGACGTGCTATATGTGTGCCTGCCGATGTGGGATCAACGTGCATATGAAAGACGGCAAGGTCGCCTATATCGAGGGCAACCGCGATCACCCTGTGAACAAAGGCGTTTTGTGCGGCAAGGGATCGGCCGGGATCATGCAGCATTACGCGCCATCGCGTCTGCGGGCGCCGCTGAAACGAGTCGGTCCGCGCGGATCGGGCGAGTTCGAGGAGATTTCCTGGGACGAAGCGCTAGAGATGGCCGTCGGCTGGATGGGACCGCTGCGCAACGAAGATCCGTCAAAGCTGGCGTTCTTCACCGGACGTGATCAAAGCCAAAGCTTCACCTCGTGGTTTGCCCAAAGCTATGGCACGCCGAACTACGCCGCACATGGTGGGTTCTGTTCCGTCAACATGGCGGCGGCAGGCATCTACACGATGGGCGGCGCGTTTTGGGAGTTCGGCCAGCCCGACTGGGACCGTACCAAACTGTTCATGTTGTTCGGTGTCGCGGAAGACCACGATTCAAACCCGATCAAGATCGGTCTGGGCAAGCTGAAAGAGCGCGGCGCGCGCGTGATTGGCGTGAACCCGATCCGCTCGGGTTATAACGCGATTGCAGATGAATGGGTGGGGATCACGCCCGGCACGGACGGGTTGTTTATCCTTGCGCTGGTGCACGAGCTGTTCCGCGCAGGTCAGGTCGATCTGAACTATTTGTCGCGCTATACCAACGCGGGCTTCATCGTAAATGAAGAGCCTAACACAGCGGAAACCGGCCTTTTCCTGCGTGGCGCAACTGGCAAACCGCAGGTCATCTGCCGCGAGACCGGAAAGCTGGCGGACTATGACACGCCCGGCGTAATGCCCGATCTTGCCGCCACCTATCGCCACGCGGGCCAAAGCCATCGCCCCGTGTTCCAGCTGATGGCGGAACGCTATCTTTCGGACGAATATGCCCCTGATGCCGTGGCCGATCGCACTGGTGTTTCGGCAGACAGAATACGCTCTATTGCAGCAGAACTTGCCCATGTGGCCTTCGAGGAAGAGATCGTTCTGGATCAGCCTTGGACCGATTGGAAGGGTGAAAAGCACGACAAGATGATCGGCCGTCCGGTCAGCTTCCACGCGATGCGCGGGATCTCGGCGCATTCGAACGGCTTCCAGACCTGCCGCGCGCTGCATGTGCTACAGATCCTGCTGGGATCGGTCGAGGTACCGGGCGGATTCCGCTTTAAACCGCCCTATCCCAAACCCTATGACGCCCACCCCACCCCGCATGTCGGGGTGACCGTTGGCGGGCCGCTGGACGGGCCGCATCTGGGGTTCGTCCGAGGGCCCGAGCATCTGGCCTTGAAGGAAGACGGCAGCCCAGCGCGGATCGACAAAGCGTTCACATGGGAGAACCCGATGTCCAGCCATGGGCTGATGCATATGGTGATCTCGAACGCACATGCCGGCGATCCCTATAAAATCGACACGCTGTTCCTGTATATGGCTAACATGGCGTGGAACTCGTCGATGAACTCGTCCGAGGTGATGCGGATGCTCACCGACAAAGACGACAACGGCGACTACGTTATCCCGCACATCATCTACTCGGATGCCTATAGTTCGGAAATGGTCGCCTATGCGGACCTGATCCTTCCGGACACGACCTATTTGGAGCGTCACGACTGTATCTCTCTGCTTGATCGCCCGATCTGTGAAGCAGACGGCGCGGCTGATGCGATCCGCTGGCCGGTGGTCGAGCCTGACCGCGATGTGCGCGGGTTCCAGACGGTTCTGATCCAACTGGGCGTCAAAATGGGACTGCCCGGTTTCGTGAACGAAGACGGGTCTGCCAAGTATGAAGATTATGCCGATTACATCGTCAATCACGAACGCCGTCCGGGCGTCGGTCCGCTGGCCGGCTGGCGCGGTGAAGACGGCAATGGAAAGGGCCGAGGAGAGCCTAATCCGGCCCAACTTGATAAATATATCGAGAATGGCGGCTTCTGGGTTAACCACGTTCCCGAGAACGCAAGCTTCTATAAGCCGTGGAACAAGCACTATCAGGAGTGGGCAGTGAAGCGCGGGATTTTCGATGTGGAATCGCCCTATGTCTTCAGCCTCTATGTCGAACCGATGCGCAAGTTCCAGCTGGCCGCCGAAGGGTTCGGAGACCGCCAGCCCCCCGACAATCTGCGCGAACAGATCGGGCAAACGATGGACCCGCTGCCCATTTGGTACGAGCCCTTCGAGAACAGCAATGTCGACACGGATGAGTATCCGATCCACGCCCTAACCCAGCGCCCGATGCATATGTATCACTCGTGGGGCACGCAGAACGCGTGGCTGCGTCAGATCACCGGGAAGAACTACCTGTATCTGCCCACCAAGATCTGGGAAGAGCACGGGTTCAAAGATGGGGATTTCGCAACCGTGTCATCCGTGCATGGACAGATCACCGTACCTGTCGCACATCACGCAGGGCTGAACGGCGATACGATCTGGACGTGGAACGCCATCGGCAAGCGCAAGGGCGCTTGGGCGCTAGATGAAGACGCGCCCGAGGCCAAAGATGGCTTCCTTCTGAACCACCTGATCAGCGAGCTTCAGCCGCCGAAAGGTGACGGCCTCCGCTGGTCGAATTCGGACCCGATTACTGGGCAAGCCGCGTGGTTCGATTTGCGCGTGAAAATCGAGAAAGCAGAGACTAAACCTGCGGAAAGCCAGCCTGCGTACCCACCGATCAAGTCCCCCGTGGGCAAAGGCCCCAAAACTGTGGCGAGGAAGATCTGATGACTGCTTTGCCTTCGAAAACTGACAAGAAGCTGGGTCTGGTCATCGACCTTGATACCTGCGTGGGCTGCCATGGCTGCGTGACCGCCTGTAAGGGCTGGAACACGCAGAACTATGGCGCGCCGCTGTCCGACCAGGATGCCTATGGCGCGGATCCGTCCGGCACGTTCCTGAACCGTGTGTTCAGCTATGAAGCGCAGAAAGAGGGCTGTACCTCGCAAACCGTGCACATGCCCCGGTCCTGTCTGCATTGCGAAGACGCGCCCTGCGTGACCGTTTGCCCAACCGGCGCAAGCTATAAGCGCGAAGAAGACGGGATCGTTCTGGTGAACGAGGATCGCTGTATCGGCTGCGGCCTGTGCGCATGGTCCTGCCCCTATGGTGCGCGGGAACTGGATCGCGAAGCGGGTGTCATGAAGAAATGCACCCTCTGCGTGGACCGGATCTATAACGAGAACCTGCCGGAAGAAGACCGCGTGCCTGCTTGCGTACGCACCTGCCCGTCCGGCGCGCGTCATTTCGGAGACCTGGGCGACCCAGACAGCGATGTATCAAAACTGGTCGCCGATCGCGGCGGGTTTGACCTGATGCCGGATCTGGGCACAAAGCCCGTAAACAAATACCTGCCGCCCCGCCCCAAGGATCAGCTGGACACCGCGCCGCTGAACAAGGTCGCGGATGAACCCAAAGGGTTCCTTGGTTGGCTGGACAAAGCGCTCGACAAGCTCTGACGGAGGAAACGGATGCATCCCGCACCCAGTGTTATCATCTTCACCACCTTTTCCGGGCTTGGCTTCGGGCTTTTGGCCTGGATGGGTCTTGGCATTCCTGATGTCGGCGGCATGACGCTGCTGGCGTTTTTCGTGATTGCCTTTGTGCTGGCGGCAGGGGGGCTTCTGGCCTCGACCTTCCATCTGGGCAACAAGAAGAACGCAATCTACGCCTTCAGCCAATGGCGAACATCTTGGCTGAGCCGCGAGGGCGTGGCTGCTGTCGTGACGCTCACCCTGTTTGGCTTGGTCGCTTTGGGGCAAGTATTCCTTGGTGCTAAAATGGCCTTTTCGGGCGCAATAGGCTCTATCTTAGCAATCATCACCGTCTTCACGACCTCGATGATTTACACCCAGCTCAAGACGATTTCGCGCTGGAACCAACCGCTTACCCCAGTGCTGTTTCTGCTTCACGCCATTGGCGGCGGAGCCCTTCTGGCGGGCGAGGCGAAGATTGCTGGCGTCCTGCTGGCCGCACTTGCCGTGGTCATGTGGCTGCACTGGCAACAAGGTGACGCACGGGCGGCCAATCGCGGCACGCTGGGCGATGCCACCGGACTGGGTCATCTGGGCGAGGTCCGGATGTTCGAAAGCGGCCATACCGGCGGCAACTATGTACTGGACGAGATGGTCTATCGCGTTGGCCGCAAACACGCGCAAAAACTGCGCATGATCGCGCTGGGTCTTGCCGCGGTTCTGCCTGCTGCGATCCTACTGCTCACCCCAGCGGGTCATGTCACCGCCTTCATCGCGCTTGCCATGCATATCGCGGGCGCCATCGTCGGCCGTTGGCTGTTCTTCGCCGAAGCCGAGCATGTTGTGGGGCTTTATTACGGCAAATAACCCTTTTCATTGAACCTTCATCCCCGTGGGCCTATCACGGGGAAAAGCATTAATGAGGGCGACATGGCCAACCATCTTTACAAGCGCGACCTTCCCGATGGGCTGGACCTTGGTCCTGTCGTAGCCATCGACTGTGAAACCATGGGTCTGAACCCGCATCGCGACCGCCTGTGCGTGGTGCAGATGTCGGGCGGAGACGGCAATGCCCATATGGTGCAGGTCGAGAAAGGCCAGACCAGCGCGCCGAACTTGGAAAAGATGCTGGTTGATCCCAACGTGCTGAAGATTTTCCACTTTGGCCGGTTCGACATCGCCGCCATGCTGAACGCATTCGGCGTGGTCACGGCGCCTGTCTATTGCACCAAGATCGCCTCGAAACTGATACGCACCTATACGGATCGCCACGGGCTGCGGAACCTGCTGGATCAGCTTTTGAAGGTGGATATCTCGAAACAACAGCAAATGAGCGATTGGGGCGCGGTAGAGCTGACCGAGGCGCAGCTGGACTATGCAGCATCCGACGTATTGCATCTGCACCGCCTGCGGGAAGAGCTGAACATGCGCTTGGACCGTGAAGGCCGGACCGAAATGGCACAGGCCTGTTTCGACTTCCTGCCGATGCGCGCTCAGCTGGATCTGGCCGGTTGGCCCGAACAGGACATCTTTGCGCACTAAAGGGTGTCTTGGAATCCGGCGCATCCGCGCTAGATAACAAACAACCCCAACGGAAGGCCCCGCATGTCCGGCACCGGCATTACATATACGCGTCTTGTGAACTGGCTGAAAATCATTCTGCCAGCCACCGCGCTTGTGCTGCTGTCCTTGATGTTTCTGGTGTCGAAATCTGTCGATCCAACCACGTCGCTGACCTATGCGCGGATCAATCTGGACGAGCTGACGGGCGAACAGAAGATCACCAACCCTCAGTTCTCAAGCGTGACCGAAGATGGCGCGGCGATCCAGTTCCGGGCGGCAAGCGCTGCGCCGGATGAAGAACGCGCCAACTATTTCAAAGCGTTAGAGCTTGAGGCCGACATCGAAACTCCGGACGGTGCGCAGGTGAATATCAGGGCAGCTCGGGCGGATATTGATGGCGCAAAGAACCAAATCAATCTTTCCGGTGGCGTGTCGTTGCACACCTCAACGGATTACTGGATCTCGACCGAAACGCTGACCACGGCGATGGACAGCACCTATGTTGCCAGCAACGGACCGGTCGAAGCCACAGGCCCTATGGGCGACCTTTCCGCGGGCGATGCGGTCATTTCCCGCGCAGAAGGTGAAGGCGGCGGCTATGTTCTTGTTTTCAAGGACGGGGTGAAGCTGGTATATGATCCGAAAGATAAGGGGGAAACCCGGTGATCAAACGCAGCTCTTTCTATGCGCTTCTGGTAGCGCTTTGTTTGCCTGTCGCGGCTTTCGCGCAGTCCAATGTGGCGTTTGGCGGGTTGAAGCACGACAGCAGCCTTCCGATCGAGATCTCGGCTGATCAACTGACCGTGGATCAAGCCAGCGGGGCGGCGACGTTTCAAGGCAACGTTACCATCGGACAGGGCGACATGCGGCTAAGTGCCGGCAAGGTCCGCGTCGAATACGCAACCGGAACTGACACGACGGGCGAGATTTCTCGCCTGCATGCCACAAACGGCGTAACCCTTGTGAACGGCGCTGAAGCTGCCGAAGCACGCGAGGCGGTTTATACCATCGCGACGGGCATGGTTGTGATGACTGGCGGTGTGATCCTGACGCAGGGCCAGAATGCGCTGTCGTCAGACAAGCTGACCGTAAACCTGCGTACAGGCACGGGTCAGATGGATGGGCGGGTCAAATCGATCATCCAGACCGGGGAAAACTGATGGCCGCCCCTGATCTGACAGTTGAGCAAGGCGATGCCGGGCTGCGCATCATTGGATTGCGTAAAAGCTATCGCAAGAAGCCGGTGATCCGCGAGGTGAACCTCGAGCTTCACAGGGGCGAAGTCGTCGCCCTTCTTGGCCCGAATGGCTGCGGTAAATCCACGACGTTCTATGCGATCGCTGGGCTGATTACTCCGGAAGCCGGGCAGGTCATCATCGACGGGCGTGACGTGACGCTTTTGCCGATGTATCGCCGTGCGCGCCGTGGCATCGGCTATTTGCCGCAAGAGATGTCAATCTTCCGGGGCATGAGCGTCGAAGACAATATTCTGTCGATCCTCGAGATTTCAACCAAGGACCGGCACAAGCGCCGTGAACGGCTGGAAGAACTTCTGAACGAGTTTTCGATCAGTCACCTGCGCCGCACACCCGCGATGGCCCTGTCGGGCGGCGAGCGTCGTCGCTGCGAAATCGCGCGCCTTCTGGCCTCGAATCCCAAGTATTTGCTGCTGGATGAACCCTTCGCGGGCGTCGACCCGATTGCGGTCGGCGAAATTCGCACACTGGTTCATGACCTGAAAAACCGTGGTATCGGCGTGTTGATCACCGACCACAACGTGCGCGAGACGCTGGAAATCGTCGACCGCGCTTATATCCTGCATGATGGCCATGTTCTGATGAGCGGAACCACCGATGAAGTGGTGAAGGACGAGAACGTGCGCCGGGTCTATCTGGGTCAGAATTTCTCGATCAACTGACGAAAGTGACACCGGGTCGCTTGACAATCCCCACCGACTCGTCGCCAAATGAAGGTGATGCATGAACACGCAAACCTTCGTTCGTGCCGTGCCCAACACGGGCTCGCACATTTGATCGCCCCGGACTTCATCGGGCGGACAAATCTCTGCAAAGACAAAACAACCCTATGTTTTAAAACGTTTTTCCCGCTTTGTGCCCCCGTGGCATAGGGCCAAATTCCTACAGCGATCAAAGGAGATAGGATGCAATATCAAATCAGTGGCAAGCAGATCGACATTGGTGAAGCCCTTCAGGTTCACGTGAAAGAAGAACTTGGTGGCATTGTTCAAAAGTATGCTGAACGCCCCACCGATGCGCAGGTCATTTTCTCGAAAAGCGCACATGAATATGTCTGTGAAACCATTGTTCACCTGTCCACTGGGCTGACGGCTCAGGCCAAGGGTCACGCGACCGAAATCTATGCGGCATTCGACCAATGTGCCGAAAAAATGGAAAAGCAACTGCGCCGTTATAAGCGCCGGTTGAAGGACCATCACCGTGAACGCGTCGATCCGGTTGAAGTTTTCGGAGGATCCTCGTATATCCTCGCCAAAGAAGAAGGCCAGGACGAGGCAGAGGACGCAACACTCCAGCCCATGATCATCGCCGAAATGGAAACGCGCATCCCGTCGCTTTCCGTTGGCGAGGCTGTCATGCAGATGGAGTTGGCCCACGCCCCCGTACTGGTTTTCAAGAATGAGAAAACTCAGGGTATGAATGTCGTCTACCGTCGTGAAGACGGAAATGTCGGCTGGATCGACCCGGTAAACAACGAAGCGTAGGCCCCCCGCCTTGGCGGGCGGGAAATTGGTCAAAAATGGAACTAGCGAGCATTTTGGCGCCGTCCGCCGTAAAGGTCATCTCGACGGTGTCGTCCAAGAAACGCCTTTTTCAGGACTTGGGCGACATCGCCTTTGATTGCTATGGCATCAACTCGGAAGACGCCTTTTCCGCACTGTCCGAGCGTGAAAACCTTGGCCCGACAGGTGTAGGACGCGGCGTCGCCCTGCCCCATGCCCGTCTGGCTGGTGTCACCGAAGTGACCGGGTGCTTTGTACGTGTTGAGAAGCCGTTTGATTTCGACGCTGTAGACCGTCAGCCCGTTGACCTGATCTTTGCGCTGTTCGCACCCGAGGACTCGGGCGTGGACCACCTGAAAGCGCTGGCGCTGGTATCGCGCTCGATGCGCGACGCGTCGATCTGTGCAAAGCTGCGCGCAAATACGGATACGGCAGCCCTGCATGCTCTTTTGACGGACAACCTGTCGAACAAGGCTGCTTGATCGCGGCCTGTCAGGTTTTGCCCCAGGGCTTGAAGCCGAACATCATATAGTCGCGCTGATGGGCCGCTTTCACCGCGGCTTCGACCTCGTCATCATAAATCTGGCCAAGCTCGAACGGCGTGTCGCTTTGTTGCGCGGGCACTTTAGGTGCACCAAGACCCACATCCTGTGCAAGCGCCAACAATCCGTCCTTAAGTTCGTCTTCCCGAAGGATCCGATCCGGCAGCTGAAACTCGGAGAATCCCTTGATAACAGCAGATTGGGTCGCCCAAGCTGCATCAACACGAATGCCGGTCTGGCCCACCAGATTTCGACTTACAAAATCTGCGAAGGCGATAAACGCTGTGCGGTGGGCTGCTTTATCCCAGTTGGAATCGGGTAGATGCTCGGGAAGGGGAACATCGTAATTCTCGCGTAGCGCGGTCTTGATCTCCCAGTATGTCTCGGGACCATCTTGCAGGAAGTGCGTGCAAAAGGCTGCATGAAGCCGCGCAACGGGATGGCGCAGTACGGTGAAAGTGCGATGCCCTTTGTTTCTATTCTTCCACTGGCGCAGAGACTTCTGCGTAAATTCCGAAGACAGTTCCCCGAAGCCCTGCATCCAGCCTTGCACGCGCTCGACCGGGCCACCTTTGATCGGCAGGAACATCAGCGGAGCATTTCCCGCGGTCATATAGGTCGGTACTGCGGGTGGGCGGCTTGGTTCAAAGTTGGGCACCTTGCCGAGGTCAAACAGATCAATATTGCGGACCGTTTCAACCAGTTCGTCCATGTTGCGGACTTTATCTGCAAGGCTCTCGGGGTTTTGCTTTTTGAACTTGCCCGAGAACTTGGTGATCTCGTGCTCTGCCCCCAGAAACTTGCCCAGACCATTGACGCACTCGATGTCCTGAGTGTCTTCATAGTCGATATAGAACGCTGTTTGGCCGGTCTTCTGTAGCCGGTTTTTGATCTTCAGCTGGAAGGCTTTGTATTCGTAGAAGAAATTCTCGAACTCGCTTGAATCAAATCGAACGCGAAACTTCTTGGCATCTTTGCCGTTGGTCAGCGCCCACTGCTGTGTTGCCCAGGCAATCCGGCGGCTCACATAGCTTTCAACCTGATTGCGCGTCAGGACCACCTTGGCGCAGCGCGGATCGTCGATCACATGCTCGAAAATCCGCATGTCATGGTCGTGAAAGAACCTGAAACCGGGAATACCATCGGTGTTCTCTTTCATCTGATCAAGCAAACGCACCGGGTTCTTGTCCCGCTGCTTTACGGTCACGCCAAACAGGTCTTTCAGCTCGGGATTCACCATGAAATAGGGATTGAACGCTTCCCCATAGCATTGAAGACCATCGAACTGATCCAGATTGCTTTCCAGAAAATTGGACCCCGTGCGCATCTCGGCGAGGATGATAAAACAGTCGAATTTCTTGGTCATATTACTTTGTCACCAAATAGGGCATGGCTCGCTCGGGCTGAATTGGCTCGGGCGAATAGTCGGTTGGGAAATCACCCACAAGATGCGGATGCATCCCCTGGTTTTTCAGGTTTTGCAAAAACTGCCCAAACCCGCCCAGATGCACCATCTCGGGTGGTTCGGTAAGCTTGGGCCGTTCCCGGATCGCAAGCTGGTCCACAACATCCTGAAGCGGCTCGATCGGGTTTAGAACAAAGTCGGACAGGGTTTGGATTTTGATGCGTGCACGGGCGTGACCAGATCGTAGGACGCGAAGGTGTTCGCTTTCGATCCTCTGAAGGCGGGCAGCCTCGCGGCGAATGTCGGAAAACTTGCCGTCAGAAAGGAACAAAGGCACAGCCCACGCGCCCGTGATGACATGGATCCGCGCATTGGCGTCACGTGTGATGTCCCATGTGATGTCCTGATTGTCCGCCGCGCCAAACTGGAAACACTGCCGTTCCCCCCGCGTGTTCCAAATTAGGTTGGTCAGAAATCCACTGGCATCATAGTCGCGCAACGCGGCCGAGGATGAGAGAGTCCCAAAAAACTCGGTTTCGCCGCCTTCGAAATGCACACGATCAGGGGCGAAAAGATGCCCATGCACCCGCACTTTGCCAAAACTGGACAGCCAGGGCTCGAACCCGCGGAACAGTTCGGTAAATCCTTCCAGAACCACATAGGGTTCAGCTGTCAGGCTATTGCCCCACCGCTGATGAGGATAACGGCTTTGCATCAACAAGCCGGGCCGACCCTTGGTCCGCCGATCAACAGCGTTAGCGAAAATCCGGTCAATCTTGCCCGGATTCGGCTCGGCCTCGGCGCTGAGACTGGGGCTGTCCGACAAAAAGCTGGTATAGAGCCTGTTCGCATGCGGCCAGATTTTGCGCGCAACAAAACAGTCCGACCGCCGAAGAAGCTGCAGATGATCGTCATAGAACACATGCGGTTTTCCCTGAAAATCAAACTTCGACAGGGTCAGGGATCGGCTTTCGATTTTCTTCGAATGCTGGCGGGATAGGGTCTGATAATAGCTTTCATCCGGGATCCACACCCGTCGGAAATAGGCATCATTCACCGCGCGTCGCGGATCGTTCAGGATGGCCGACAAAGTGTGTCGTGTCAGGCACCACCATTGGCTGCCCAAATGCGGCAATACCCCCAATGGAATACGACGCTTATACCCAACCCGTCGCTGAAGCCGCACATACGCATCAAACAGCCGGCGCCGGCGCTTCCACGAGAACGGAAACCGCAGCGTGAACCGTTCTGTGTTCAGCCCACCAATGGCCCAAGGCACGTCTTCGGTTGTGACGCTTTCAATGAAATCGGTCGAGGGCCGGGCGCGCAGATAGGCCGTCAATTCAGCGACGGGGCGCAAAGGCAGGCAACTGCCCGAAGCCAACAGCACATGCTGGACGTCTGGAAAGCGCGCCAACATCAGCTCGGACGCAGTTTGGCTTGCTTCCACAAGGGACCAAGTACCCCATTCGCAGCGGTGCCGATCGCAAAACAGGATATTGTCACAGTCAGACAGGCTTTCGACAAAACGATTATAGGCATCGCGACCCACGCGCTGATCGACGTGAAGCACCACGGGACAGCCATGATCGGCCCAGTGACGCGCCAGTTGGGTCGCGCGGTGCAGGGCCTCGTGCACGATCATGACGACGCCCAAGCTCATGCCCAGTTCCCCTTGGACATTAGGCCCAACACCTCAAGCTGCCGCCAATTGATGTACTCTTCGCTCCATTTACACCACAGGATCGGGTCTTCTGAGATCCGGGTGCTGTAGGCACGATATTCTTGGCTGTTGGCATAGTGCTGGCGGCGTTGCAGCTCTTCCTTGGATTTCGTCTCGAACGTGTCCAGGAATTTGGTGTGCAAAAGACAGCCCGAGGCCTTCTCGCCACCGGTTTCATCATACACCAAGTTCAACCCGCGCGGCAAAAGCATGTGGGTCGAGCTGGTATACGCAAACGACCGGTGCCACTTGACCAATGGGATCTTGTTCAACGCCGGAGCGCGCTCTGGATTGTCGTCGAAAAAGACACGGGCGCGTACGCCGCCTTGGATCCACAGGTTCCGATATCGTGCGTTCTTTTGGATGGTGTAGTTACCGCTGTCGAACCACTTGGTGATTTCAAGCGGGTTTTGGCCTGCCTCGTACGTCTCGGCCCCGATCGGGCCTTCTGGGTACATATCCATAAGCATGGCGCCAAAACTTCTGATCTCGCTTGCGTCCAACCAATCAGTCAGCGCACGCAACGGGCGCGTATCGCAGAAGGGATAGACCAAAAACTCGTCCGTATCGACCACAAGGCACCAGTGATCATGTCCATATTTGCGTTGTAGCCAGTTCAGCCAATCCACACCGAACTTCGCCCGTTTATAGCTGGCCTGCGTGGTCCAAAGTGACACATCATCTTGCTGTGCCAAGTATTCCCGCGACCCATCATCCGAGCCATTATCCACGATCACGAAGTGGTTTACGCCCAAGTCTCGGTAATACTTCAGAAAATAAGGTAGCCGGACCAATTCATTGCGAAGGGTCGAAAAGACAAGGATGTCAGAAGGCGCGATCTGCGCGGTGCGGTTCTGAACAGAGGTCAGTTCACGCCGCTTGCGAAACGCGCGGATTTGGTGGCGCTTGCGCTTCAGCCTTAGACGATATGAAGTCAAAGCGCCCAAATCATACCCTGTCTGTTTGCACCTGTATCTGCATGTGTGTGCGCCCATAACCCGTTTTAGGCACGAGCTGCGCGCGACCCACTATTGCTTTATATCCAAATCCTAAACTTCTTCCATACATCGCGTAAGTCCTTTCACGCACACAGCCCCGATGCAGATCAGGCCCAGCCCCCTGTCGACATCAATCCCAGACGCGCCAACTGTTGCCAGTCTTCGAAATGGTGCGCGTCCGGGTGCCACAGGTCTGGCGCATCCCCGATCGCGTCATAATAGGCATCGAACTGGTCGGGCTGCCCGAAATGCTCGCGCCGCGTCTTCTCTTCCTCGGAACGCTCGATCACGCCGGGAAGGAACTTGGTGTGCAGCAAAACGCCCGAAAGCTGGTCCTTGCCGCTGATTACGGGCGGGCCATCCCATTCGTTGTTCAGGTGTGGCGGCAGAATGGAATGGGTGGAATTTGCATAGGCGAAGCGACGCGACCACTTGACCAGAGGCAACTTGTTCAAGGTCGGACCACGTGATGGGTTCTCTGGAAAAAACACGCGTTCGCGCGCGCCACCCTGAAGCCACAGATTTTGCATCGGAGCCTGCCGCACCGCACGATACGATCCAGCATCAAACCAAGGGAGAGCGTCGATGGGATCAGCATCAGCACCCACCGACACCGAACCCAGCGGACCTTTGGGATAAAGATCCAACATCAGCGCGCCCAGCGCTTGCGCGCCTGTGGCCTCCAACCTCTGTGTCAGCGCGGGCAGGGGCCGCTGGTCATGATGCGGATAGATCAACAGCTCGTCGACATCGACCGTCAGGCACCAGTGGCCGTGGCCATATCGAAACTGGAGCCACGTCAGCCAATCTACGCCAAACCGCGCGGATTTATAGCTGGCATCGGTGCTCCACAGGGAAACATCGGGCTGCTGGGCCAGATACTCGGCACTGCCGTCCGTGCAATCGTTGGCCACGATCAGGAAATGCTCAACACCCAGACGACGGTAATGCGTCAGAAAATTGGGCAGGCGCTGCATTTCGTTGCGCAACACGACAAACGCCAGAACCTGATCTTGTTCAATCTGGGCGGTGCGGTCCGCAACTTGGGTCAGCTGTCGCCGGGATCGGATCGAACGCCAAAGCAGGCGTCGACGTTTCAGGCGCATCCGATACAAGGACCACAGACCGGAAACGCCACCCGTCACGCAGAATTACTCGGCAGCTTTGTTCTGGGCCATCAGATCGTGCAGATAGCCAGTGAACTCGTCCCGAAGTTCTTCGCGGGCCATTCCGAAGGCCACCGTGGCCTGCAGGAACCCGGCCTTGGATCCGCAGTCGAAACGCTGTCCGCGGAAGCGATAACCAAAGACATCGCGCCCTTGTGCCAGCTCTTCTGCAATCGCGTCCGTCAGCTGAATTTCGCCACCAGCACCGGTTTTGATCTGGTTCAGGCTGCGCAACACGTCCGGGGTCAGGATATAGCGGCCAATCACGGCCAAGTTGGATGGGGCCTCGTCGATCGAGGGTTTCTCGACCATGCCGCGGGTCGACACCAGATCGCCCATATCCTCTTTCACATCCAGAACGCCGTATGCGCTTGCCTTTTCGGGCGGAACTTCCATCGCTGCGACCATGCAGCCGCCGGTTTCCTCGTAGGCTTCGACCATCTGCTGCAAGCAGGGCTTTTCCGCAGCGATCACGTCATCAGGCAAGATCACAGCGAAGGGTTCATTGGCAATCAAACGGCGGGCACACCAGACCGCGTGACCCAGGCCCAGCGCCTTGTGCTGGCGCATATAGGCGATGGCACCGGATTCCATATTGGTGTCTTTAAGGACCTCAAGAAGCTGGGTTTTCCCCTTCTTGCGCAGTTCCTGCTCCAACACTGGAGAGTTGTCGAAATAGTCTTCTAGCGCGCCCTTGCCGCGCGATGTCACGAAGATGAATTCCTTGATGCCAGCGGCGCGGGCTTCGTCAATCGCGTATTGGATCAGGGGCCGGTCAACCAGCGTCATGATCTCTTTCGGGATTGATTTCGTGGCAGGAAGAAACCGTGTTCCAAGTCCGGCCACAGGGAAGATCGCTTTGGTAACCTTACGCTTCATTAACATCACCTTTGTGCTTTTCGCGGCAGTCCCATTGGGCAGTTATCGTCCGATGAAAAGTAGACAACATTACGTCAGGGGGTAGCGCTTATTTGTTCACTCTCTAATTGATAAGTTTGAAAACTTCATGGTCTTTTTTTGCCATTCTAAGGCAAGACAGAACATTTCTCGATTCTTTTCCAAAGGGTGTCGTGGGCACCCTAAAAGCTACTCTACTCCAAGCTCTTGCAAAATCGACTCGATCCGCGGAACGTCTTCTGGGTTGTTCAGCTCCCAGAACTGGCGGGATCGGGCGTCGACTTCAACGCACTGAATGGGCTTCTCGCGCTCTAGAAAACGAAGCTGCTCTAACCCTTCCAGCTGCTCCAGCGGCCCTGCCGACCAAAGCGGGTAGGCGGCAAGTGCAGACGGGCGGTAGGCATAAACGCCCACATGGTGAAATACGGGCGTCTGATCGTGGTCTGACCAGCCATTTCCCTGCGTATACGGGATCACTTCTTTCGAGAAATAAAGCGCATGGCCCTCTGCCCCGAAAACCGCAGTGGTCCCGCCGACACGCCCTGCCTTGCGGTCTTCCAGAAATCCGGAAAGTGCACGGCCATCGCAGCGCAAGACCGGCGTGGCGACCTCGGCGGCAGGATGGGTCTTTAGTGCGGCGACCAGTTCCTCGACGAACCACGGAGGCGTCAAAGGGGCGTCGCCCTGCAGGTTGACGATGACGTCGAAATCTTCGCCCAGCGCGGTCAGGGCTTCGGCGCACCGTTCGGTTCCGTTTTCGCAGGTCTGCGAGGTCATTACGACTTCGGCGCCAAACCCTTCGGCCTCGTCCCGAATGCGGTCATCATCGGTGGCAACCACAACCCGGTCGACGCCGCGCACAGCCTGCGCGGCGTCCCAACTGCGGTGGATTAGGGTCTTTTTCTGCCCCGTCGCCCCCCGCAGTGGCGCAAGCGCCTTGCCCAGAAACCGGGTCGAGGCGTATCGCGCCGGGATGACAATCAGCGTCGCCATTCGTGATCAGGCTTTCTTCAGCTCGACACCCGGCGCATAGGCAATGAAGAACGGGTTTTCATAGATCGGCTTGCCATAGGTCAGAGGCGTGTGATCGTCGAAGCGTACAACATCTCCGCCGGCACCTTTCAGAACAGCGTGGCCTGCGGCGGTGTCCCACTCCATCGTGCGGCCCACGCGGGGATACAGATCCGCTTCACCGGTGGCGACAAGGCAGAACTTCAACGAGCTGCCCGCCGATTTGCTGTCTCTAACGCTGTATTTGTTGATGTAGTCCTCGGTCGCCTGATCGCGGTGCGATTTCGAGGCAACGATGAACAGAGCATCATTGTCAGGCTTTGACACGCTGATCGGGGTCAGAGCGCCCACAGTGTCCTTCTGGAACGGTCCTTGCTCTTCCACAGTTTCGCCGCCGGCGCGGGTAAAGAACATGCGGCCCTTTGCGGGGGCGTAAACCACGCCGCGCACAGGGGTTCCGTCTTTGACATATGCAATGTTCACAGTGAAATCGCCGCGACGGTGAATGAATTCTTTGGTGCCGTCCAGCGGGTCCACGATCAGGAATGCGTCCGCCTGTTCGCTGTGGCTGTCCGCCTGTTCTTCCGTGACCAAAAGTACATCCGGGAACGCTGCCCGCAGCCCGGCAGAAATCAGCGCATCTGCAGCTTCGTCCGCTGCAGTCACAGGGCTGTCGTCTGACTTGGCGCGCACATCGAAATCGTCCGAGTTGTAGATCTCCATGATCACGTCACCCGCTTCCAGGGCCAGCGTGCGCATTACGGTTTCCAGACGCTCAAAATCCAAAACGAAACTCCTTAAATAAGGCCAGATCCGGCCCTGTTGATAACATTTTGCAGCCCCCTTATGATCAACCAGTAAAGGATCAGCAAGAATTCCCTTTTAAAAAGCACTGCATCACCGTTCAAGGTAGCGCTATGTTCGAGGCAAAGAAGAAACAATCGCGGCTGTCTGCAGCGCTTTCGATGTTCGAGGTCATTTTCCACATGACCGCGCACAGCATTCGCAGCACGCACACCAACGCACTGGCGGCAATTGCCATCAACATGTTGCAAATGGTGATCATGGTGGCCGTGTTCTATGCGATGTTCACCGTAATCGGACTGCGTGGCGCTGCGCTGAGGGGCGACTTCCTGCTCTATCTCATGTCAGGCATCTTTGTTTTCATAACGAACGTCAAAGCGATGGGCGCCGTGGCTGGATCATCCGGTCCGTCGCATCCAATGATGCAACACGCGCCAATGAATACCTTGATCGCCATGATCTCGGCAGCATTGGGGTCCCTCTATATTCAGATCTTGACCATCTTTGTTGTTCTGACGGTCTATCACATCGGCTTCACGCCCATCGAAATACATCAGCCAATCGAAGCGTTTCTTATGATCTTGTTGGCGTGGTTCAACGGTGCCGCGATCGGTCTGGTCTTTCTTGCACTGAAACCGTGGCTTCCCCAATTCACCGGCATCGCACAAACGATCTATTCGCGGGCGAATATGATCGCTTCCGGCAAGATGTTCGTGGCGAACGCCCTTCCGTTCTATGTGATTGCGATGTTCAGCTGGAACCCATTGTTCCATATCGTCGACCAAACGCGCGGGTTCACTTTTCTCAACTACAACCCCCACTATACAAACTGGATGTATCCGCTGATTTTCTCGGTCGTGTTTACGTTGGTGGGTCTTATGGCAGAAAACTTTTCGCGCAGACACGTTTCAGCCAGTTGGGCCGCACGCCAATAATCCCGAATTGGCACTTTGACGGTCCGAAAATGGCGAAAAGCACGCAAATCCTCAAAATGACTCGGCTTTTTACTCCAATAGGGGCACGGGACCGCTTGCAGGGCCGATTTTGCCTACTTATATACGCCGAGACGCCGGAGATGGATCACTCCTGAACCGGTAAAAATCTGGGATCCGGGGCCGATGCTTTGCAAGGTCGGTCCTGACAACATCGCCTATAGAGAGGATATTACGCATGGCCAAAGTCATCGGTATCGACCTCGGCACCACCAACTCGTGTGTTGCCATCATGGACGGCTCGCAACCGCGAGTCATCGAAAACGCAGAAGGCGCACGTACCACGCCTTCGATCGTCGCCTTCAAAGATGAAGAGCGACTGGTAGGCCAGCCGGCTAAACGTCAGGCTGTCACCAACCCCGACAACACTGTCTTCGCCGTGAAGCGTCTGATCGGACGCAACATGAACGATCCGGCTGTCGAAAAAGACAAGAAGCTGGTTCCCTATTCGATCGTGGATGGCGGCAACGGCGACGCATGGGTTGAAGCTGCCGGCGAAAAGTATTCGCCCTCGCAGATCTCGGCCTTCATTCTGGGCAAGATGAAAGAGACGGCAGAAAGCTATCTGGGTGAAGAAGTCACTCAGGCCGTGATCACCGTGCCCGCATATTTCAACGACGCTCAGCGTCAGGCCACCAAAGACGCCGGCAAGATCGCTGGCCTGGAAGTGCTGCGGATCATCAACGAACCGACCGCAGCTGCTCTGGCCTATGGTCTGGACAAGTCGGAAACCCAAACCATCGCGGTTTATGACCTTGGTGGTGGTACCTTCGACGTGACCATTCTGGAAATCGACGACGGCCTGTTTGAAGTGAAATCGACCAACGGTGACACGTTCCTTGGTGGTGAAGACTTCGACATGCGCATCGTTCAGTATCTGGTCGATGAGTTCAAAAAAGAAAACCAGGTCGATCTGTCGAAAGACAAGATGGCTCTGCAGCGCCTGAAAGAAGCCGCTGAGAAAGCCAAGATCGAACTGTCGTCGGCCTCGCAGACCGAAATCAACCAACCCTTCATCTCGATGGGCGCTGATGGTGCGCCGCTGCACATGGTTATGAAACTGACCCGCGCCAAGCTGGAAAGCCTTGTGTCGGACCTGATCAAGCGTTCGATCAAGCCGTGTCAGGCTGCTCTGAAAGACGCTGGTCTGTCGACCGGCGACATCGACGAAGTGGTTCTGGTCGGTGGTATGACCCGTATGCCGCGCGTGATGGAAGAGGTCTCGAAGTTCTTCGGCAAGGAACCCCACAAGGGTGTGAACCCGGACGAAGTGGTTGCCATGGGTGCTGCCATTCAGGCTGGTGTTCTGCAGGGCGACGTTAAAGACGTTGTTCTTCTGGACGTAACCCCGCTGTCGCTGGGCATCGAAACGCTGGGTGGTGTTTTCACCCGCCTGATCGACCGCAACACGACGATCCCGACTAAGAAGTCGCAGATCTTCTCGACCGCGGAAGACAACCAGAACGCCGTAACCCTGCGTGTGTTCCAAGGCGAACGTGAAATGGCTGCGGACAACAAGATCCTGGGCCAGTTCAACCTTGAAGACATCCCGCCCGCACCGCGTGGCCTGCCTCAGATCGAGGTGACCTTCGACATCGACGCCAACGGCATCGTTGAAGTGGGCGCCAAAGACAAAGGCACCGGCAAAGAGCACAAAATCACCATCCAAGCGTCGGGCGGTCTGTCGGATGACGACATCGACGCAATGGTGAAAGACGCTGAAGCCAACGCCGAGGCCGATAAAGAGCGTAAAGAGCTTGTCGAAGCTCGCAACCAGGCCGAAAGCCTGATCCACTCGACCGAAAAGTCGATGGAAGAGCACAACGACAAGGTCGACCCGACCACGATCGAAGCCATCGAGCTGGCAATTGCTGCTCTGAAGGACGATCTGGCCAAGGAAGACGCGTCGGCTGACAAGATCAAAGGCGGCGTTCAGAACGTGACCGAAGCGGCCATGAAGCTGGGCGAAGCGATCTATAAGTCGCAGCAAGAAGAAGCTGCGGGGGAAGCCTCGGAAGAAGCTGATGGCCCCTCGGCCGTTGACGATGACATCGTTGACGCTGACTTCGAAGACCTTGACGACAGCAAACGCTAAGTCGCTTAGGTGAATGGCGGGGCCACAGGTTGGCCCTGCCTCCCTCCCAAAGGGAGAAGACCCCATCATGGCAAAACGTGATTACTATGACGTTCTTGGCGCCGACAAAGGTGCTTCGGCGGACGAGCTGAAGAAAGCCTATCGCAAGAAGGCCAAAGAGCTTCATCCAGATCGGAATTCCGACAATCCCGACGCCGAGTCCCAGTTCAAAGAAGTGAACGAGGCCTACGAAGTCCTGAAGGACGCCGAGAAGAAGGCGGCCTATGACCGCTTTGGTCATGCAGCCTTTGAAGGCGGCATGGGCGGACGTCCCGGCGGCGGCCATCCCGGCCAAGGCGATTTCGCCAGCGCGTTTTCGGACGTGTTCGACGATCTGTTCGGTGACTTCATGGGTGGACGTCCCGGCAGTGGCCGCGCGCGTGCTCAGCGTGGGTCGGACCTGCGCTATAACCTGCGTGTCACGCTGGAAGAGGCGTTCTCGGGTCTGCAGAAAACCATTAACGTGCCGACCTCGGTCGCGTGTGATGAATGCAGCGGCACCGGGTCCGAATCTGGGGCCGAACCAACAATCTGCCCAACCTGTCAGGGCATGGGCAAGGTTCGTGCGCAGCAGGGTTTCTTTACCGTTGAACGCGCCTGTCCGACCTGTCAGGGCACCGGCCAGATGATCCAGAACCCTTGCAAATCCTGCCACGGCGCAGGGCGTAAGGAAAAGGAACGCTCGCTGTCGGTGAACATCCCGGCTGGCGTTGAAACCGGCACCCGCATTCGTCTGGCTGGCGAAGGCGAAGCTGGAATGCGCGGCGGGCCCTCGGGCGATCTGTATATCTTCATCGAAGTGGCCGATCACGCCATTTTCGACCGCGAAGGCACACACTTGCATTGCCGCGTTCCCGTATCGATGAGCGCAGCAGCGCTTGGCGGAGACATCGAGGTTCCGACCATCGATGGTGGCCGCTCGCGCGTGAAGATCCCGTCAGGCAGCCAATCAGGTCGTCAGATGCGTCTGCGTTCGAAGGGTATGCCCGGTCTGCGCGGTGGTCCGAATGGTGACATGTATATCGAGCTTGCCGTGGAAACGCCGGTCAACTTGACCTCGCAGCAGAAAGAACTGCTGCGCGAGTTCGAGAAGCTGTCGGAAGAGAACAACCCTGAAAGCTCAAGCTTCTTTACGAAAGTCAGAAGCTTCTGGGACAGCATGAAGGGCTGATTGCCCGATCAGAAATCTAGACGCCCCGGTGTTGCATAAACGCCGGGGCGTTTTTGTTTCTGGGCGGCATTAACCTTTCATTCACCAGTTTTGGGGCAGGCTAAGCCCATGACTGAACACAGTGAATTTCAATTCGCCGAAATGCCGCAAAGCCTGTTCGAAACGGACGAGGCTCCGATCGTGCCGATTGATATGAAGGCCGGCAAAATGCCGTCCTATATCAAAGATCACCGTCAACGATTGCGCGCGCGTTTTAACGAAGGCGGCGCACAGGCGATGCCGGATTATGAATTGCTAGAGCTTTTGCTGTTCCGCTCTATTCCGCGCCGCGATGTGAAGCCCATAGCGCGCGAGCTTTTGGAGATTTTTGGGGACTTTAACCGCGTGGTCACAGCACCAGCCGATCGGTTGCGCGCCGTGGCGGGGATTGGCGACACTGTCATCACGGACCTGAAGATCATCGAGGCCGCCGCCCATCGCATGGCACGATCCAAGGTGATCCAGCGCCATGTGATTTCCAGCTGGGATGCAGTGCTAGACTATTGTCACACCACTATGGCACATCGTGACACCGAACAGTTCCGAGTGCTGTTTCTGGACCGCAAGAATGTGTTGATCGCAGACGAGGAACAGGCAAAAGGCACAGTTGATCACGTGCCGGTGTACCCACGCGAAGTCGTAAAGCGCGCTTTGGAGCTGAATGCCTCGGCCCTTATTTTGGTGCACAACCATCCATCTGGGGATCCGACGCCATCAGACAGCGATATTCAGATGACGGCGCAGGTGAATGACGCGGCGAAGGCTTTGGGAATTGCGCTGCACGATCACTTGATCATCGGGAAATCGACCGAGCTGAGCTTTCGTTCAGAGGGCTATTTGTAGGTTCAGGTGTTTCTGGTTCAGGGGCATCATCAATTCGCTGCCACGCTTACGGCGTTGTCGGGACGTTGGTGATCCAAATGTTTTAGCTGAAACTGAATACGCCTTAGTCCACCCAAATCTCGACCCGTCGGTTCACACTGCGGCCCCAAGCGCTGTCGTCGCAGGCCATCGGCATCGCCTCGCCAAAGGCATCTATGTGCATGTCGACACGCGAAAGATCAAAAGCTTCCAACTGAGCCAGAACCAAATCCCGGACCGCGCGTGCGCGACGTTCGGATAGGGTTCTGTTCTGCTCTGCTGCGCCCTGACCATCAGAAAAACCTATGAAAGACAAACGATTACCGTCAAACCGTCCGCTTTCCAGTGCCTCGGCCAGCAAGGCCACGTTTGATCGCGATGGCGCATCCAGAAGGGTCGAGCCGCCTTGGAAACGGAAGCTGATCGACAGGCGTTCGGACCCGGAAAGAGTGTTGATCATGCGCTGAAGCTCGGACAGTGCGACTTCTTCTCCGGCAGAAAAGATCGCATTTGCCATTCGGTCCCCCTGCGCGCGGATCGGCTGACGTGTCAGCGCCTGATCCACAAAGCCCGCGCGACGCGTGACAAACTGTGCGCTGTCTGTGCGCAGATAGGACAGAAACTCGCGCCCGATCTGAGGCAATCGACGTTCCGGCAAATACAGAAACATCGGCATGGTCAGTGGATAGTCCTCGGACTTGATCGACGCGCGCGAGGCGTGAACCGAAAACCCACAACTTCCCGAAAGCTCGACCACTTCACCGCTTCCGCGCTGGGTATAGGTGGTCATGGCGATGCCATACGGATCACGCGCAATGGCATCGGCAAGGGTACGGCTGTTCGGGTGAATCACCACGCGGTCAGACAGGGTGACGCCCTGTGCCGCAATGACGTCTTGCATAAAAACCGGGCCAAACCCTTCTTCGACATCCATCATATAGGGCGTGATTGGCGCGTCTTCGCCGCCCAGTTCAGACCAGTTGCTGATCTTACCTGAAAAGATCGCTGCCAGTTGCGAGATCGAGATCCGCGTCACTGGATTACCCGGCGACACAATGGGCACCAACGCATCCAGCGCCGCAACCCGACTTTGGCGCGCCACACGCAGATCACCAAATCCGGCATCCCGCGCAAGACCGCGCTCGCGGATGGTGGCTTGCCGCATCGACAGCACCATATCGGCTTGCTGGCTCAGAAGATCCGCAAAGCCTTCGGAACTGGTGGTCAGCTTGATGGTAAAGCGTGCGACCTCTTGCCCAGTGCCGCCTTCCAGAAGGGTATAGAGCGTCCCAACCCCCTGAACTTCTTCGCGTTTCAGGGCATAGCCATTGCGCAAGGCAAAACCTTCGACCAGCGCGGGGAACAAGACCGCGCCCATATTGTGCGCGCCCGAGATTGTTAGCTCTGCCACAAACGGGCCAAGGCTTGGGCAGCCCGGTCCTTCACAGCTTACGCCCGAACTGTCGACGGTCAGAATGCCGAATTCGGTATCCACGCGGTAAAACTCGCCATCGAACGTCAGAAGATGACCAGTCAGTTCGATGGATCCATCACGAGAGGTCAACGTGACATCCTGCGCCTGGGCCGCAAAACTGCCAATCAGCGAGATCGCACAGACTGCACCAAGCAGGCGCGCAAGGATATCCTGAAGAATTCGAGTCACAGGGGGACCATAGGGTTTTCCACGCTCAGCGCCAGAGCTTCCAGCTTGGATGAAGGATTTTCCAGACGCGGGCGTGGCAATCCTTCAACGTCAATCGCTAGCGGGGCGGCAGCGACAAAACTGCATCCACAATGTCAGGTGCGATCAGTTTCGCCCCGGCGGGACTAAGATGATCGTCGTCAAGATAGAGGATGCTTTCCGGTTCCGAGTTCATGCACCGCGACGACGTAGCATCGCAAAACCTTGCATGGATCGGCGCAACCGCAACATGCTTCGATTGGTCCTCAAGCATGGAGAACATCTTCGCCAGAAGCTTCGTGCGCTCGACATAGACGGAATAGGGCGTTGTTAGGGTCTGATCAGCGCGCCCTTCGAAATACATGCGCTTCGCGATCAGCTCGGGCACGTTCCAACCGGCTTCGGGAATGGGGTCGACCAAAACCAGATTGAAGCGCTTACTCAACTCTTCAAGCTTGGTCCGCAGAAGATCAATCTGCGGCATCTGAGATGCGGCCAGCGGATCGGCCATCTGATCCCGCACATCCATGCGGATCCCATGTTCGACGCCACCTTCGCCATTGCTAAATCGCGTGCCGTACAAATAGGCCGGGAACCGCGCGGTCAAAACCAGCGTATCAATGCCGATATCATTTGCATGAGTCAGGATGGCCTCAACGAATTCGGAACATTCATGGGCGGTGGATTTATGCACGCGCTCCATATCCAGCAGGGGGATGCATCCGCCATATGACCCGACATATACATCTCGCCCGCTTGCATTCAGGGCCGCAACCACCGGTCCGGAAATCGCCGCGACATGACTGTCCCCCAGCAAAAGGACAGAGCCCGACGCGGCCGGCGTGGTGAAGTGACAGTCCGGCTTCGGCACGTGCCATGGCTTCTTCTCGTCAAAATGGCAGGTTCGGTCGATCTGGTCGGTATTTAGTTTCAGAACCGCGCGCGCTTTGGGTGAGAACCGGTCAGGAAGGCCCTTGTTCACATGGCCCAAAACGCCGATTCCAGCGATCAAAACCAGTCCCGCAATGCTGGTTGCAAAGACACCGGACTGCGTTTTCAACCGCGTGCTCGGTCCCGCGCGGAAAGGCTGTTCCACATAGCGCCAACTGAACGCGGCAAGGATCAGGGACAGTGCTGCCAGACCCAGCATCAAGCCAAGGCTGGGTTCGGTCAGGCTGCGAATGCGTGCGAATGCAAAAAGGGGTTGGTGCCAAAGATAGGCGCTGTAGCTGATCAGCCCGATCCCCACGATGGGTTTAGCGGATAACAGGGCAGCAACCCGCGTGCCTTGCTGTCCGAACAGGATGATCAACAACACACCGGTAACCGGCAACAGGGTATAGAGACTGGGGAACGGGGTCGTATCGTCAAACAGAAAGACTGACAGCGCGATGGCAAGAATACCAAGCGCGGCGGCGGCATCATTGCCGGGCAGGGCGCGACGCTGCAGGGCGAAGGCGCAGAAGGACCCGGCCAAAAGCTCCCACACGCGGCCGGGCGCCAGAAAGAAATTTGCAGCAGGGTGGTCGCGCCAGCCCCATTCAGCCAAGCCAAGACTGACCAGTGCCATCAGCGCTAGGATCCAGATCACAGCACGCCGGCCCAGCTTCCACAGCACGAACAGCAAGACGGGAAAGACCACATAGAACTGCTCTTCAATCGCCAAACTCCAGGTATGGAGCAGCGGTTTCAGATCTGCCCCGGCCTCGAAATAGCCGCTTTCCATCCAGAACAGGAAATTCGAGGAAAACAGGCTGACGGCCACAACGCTTTGGGAATAGTCGCGCAATTGCGCGGGAAGCATCCACAAGACCGCAAACGGAATGGTGCAGAGCACCACGAAGAACAGCGCGGGTAAGATGCGGCGTGCACGACGTTCATAGAATTTAAGAAGGCTGAAGCGGCCACGCTCGATGTCTTCGATCAGGATCGAGGTGATCAGATATCCACTGATCACAAAAAAGACGTCGACCCCGACAAATCCACCCTCAAACAGGCCAATGCCCGCGTGAAAGAATATGACGGGCAAAACTGCAACCGCCCGCAAGCCATCAATCTCTGGCCGATAGATCATAAACCAACAATATCCTGTCAAATACCGCTTTACGATAGGTTAGCTATCGGCAGTCCTGCAAGATATTGTTGTCGTCAGGGGATGTCGCGCCACACAGCGACGCGACGCCGTTTAGGCCAGCCTGCCGTGGCAGTGCTTGAACTTCTTGCCAGACCCACAAGGGCAGGGGTCGTTGCGCGACGGTTTACCCCAAGTGGTGGGGTCGCTTTCGTCAAAGCCTTCCGCGGCGTTCTCGGACACCTCGGCGGCTTGTGCCAACGCCTGCTGCTGTTGAAGCATTTGCTGCATCATGGCCTGCTGCTCTTCTTCCGACATCGGACGGATCTGAGACAGTTTCTTAGTCACGTCAGACCGCAGACCATCCAGCAGACTTTCAAACAGCTGGAAGGCTTCCGTCTTGTATTCGTTCAACGGATCGCGCTGCGCATAGCCACGGAACCCAACAACCGAGCGCAGGTGATCCAGCGTCAGCAGGTGTTCACGCCACTTCGAGTCGATCGTTTGCAGGATCAACTGCTTTTCGATCGAGCGCATGGTCTCGGGTCCGAAATCAACGGCTTTCTTGGCCATGAACGCATCCGAGGCATCATACAGGCGTTCGCGGATCAGATCGTCATCCACACCTTCCTCGGCGGCCCAATCTACGATGGGCTCTTCAAAGCCAAGATCCTCGATCACAGCGGCCTGAAGACCATGGGTGTCCCATTGATCCGCATAGGTTTTCGGCGGCATATACTGATCGACCAGATCGTCGATCACCTGATGGCGCATGTCGCCAGCAATCTCGGACAGATCTTCGGCTTCCATAATCTCCAGACGCTGACCAAAGATCGCTTTACGCTGATCGTTCATCACGTCATCGAATTTCAGAAGCTGCTTACGAATGTCAAAGTTGCGGCCTTCGACTTTTGCCTGCGCACGCTCTAGCGATTTGTTCACCCACGGGTGCACGATGGCTTCGCCTTCCTGCATGCCAAGTGTCGACAGCACTTTTTCCAACCGTTCCGAGCCGAAAATGCGCATCAAATCGTCTTCCAGCGACAGGAAGAAGGCCGAGCGACCGGGGTCGCCCTGACGGCCAGAACGGCCGCGCAGCTGGTTGTCGATCCGGCGGCTTTCGTGGCGTTCGGTAGCCAGAACAAACAGACCGCCTGCATCTTTCACGGCTTGCTCGTCGGCTTCGTGTTCGGCCTCGATCTTGGCGCGGATGTCATCAGGGTGCGCGTCGGGGTTGGCGGCGATGGCTTCCATCACCTTGAACTCGACATTGCCGCCCAGCTTAATATCGGTACCACGACCAGCCATGTTGGTGGCGATGGTCACTGCGCCCAGCTTGCCGGCATCTGCAACGATCTGCGCCTCGCGTTCGTGCTGGCGGGCGTTCAAGACGTCATGTTTGATCTTGGCTTTGGTCAACAGCTGCGACAGCTCTTCCGACTTCTCGATCGAAGTCGTACCGACCAGAATAGGTTGGCCCTTCTCGTTTGACTCGCGGATTTCTTTGACGATGGCTTCGCTTTTCTCGCGCTGGGTGCGGTAGACGGCGTCATGGTCGTCAATCCGGGCGATGGGGCGGTTGGTGGGCACTTCGACCACGCCAAGGCCATAGATCTCGGCAAATTCTTCGGCTTCAGTCAGCGCTGTACCGGTCATGCCGCCCAGCGTGTTGTACAGGCGGAAATAGTTCTGGAACGTAACTGACGCCAAGGTGACGTTCTCTGGCTGCGTCTTGCAGCCTTCCTTGGCTTCAATCGCCTGATGCAGACCTTCCGACAGACGGCGACCCGCCATCATACGGCCAGTGAATTCATCAATCAGCACCACTTCACCATCGCGAACGATATAGTCCTTGTCGCGTGTGAACAGCTTATGCGCCCGCATACCTTGGTTCATGTGGTGCACGATGGTGGTGCTTTCTGGGTCATAAAGCGACTGACCTTCCGGCAGCAAACCACGGGCGTGCAGAAGCTCTTCCAGGAACTCGTTGCCTTCCTCGGTGAAGGTGGCGCCGCGGGCCTTTTCGTCGATGGTGTAGTGCTCTTCCGTCAGCTCGGGGATCAGCGCATCCACGGTGACATAAAGCTCCGAGCGATCTTCGGACGGACCCGAGATGATCAGCGGAGTCCGCGCCTCGTCGATCAGGATCGAGTCGACCTCGTCCACGATCGCGAAGTTATGGCCACGCTGGGACATGTCCTTCAGCTCGGACTTCATGTTGTCGCGCAGGTAATCAAACCCAAGTTCGTTGTTGGTGGCATAGGTGACGTCGCAGGCATAGGCCTCACGCTTTTCGTCATCGGCCTGGTGGGGATAAACGACACCGGTCGTCATGCCCAAAGCGCCATAAACCTTGCCCATCCATTCCGCGTCACGCTTGGCCAGATAGTCGTTCACGGTGACGATATGCACGCCCTTGCCGGACAGCGCGTTCAGATAGGCTGGGAAGGTCGCCACAAGGGTCTTACCCTCGCCGGTTTTCATTTCGGCAATGTTGCCTTGGTGCAGGAAAATCCCGCCCATCAGCTGCGTGTCAAAGGCCCGCAGACCCAAAGCGCGCTTGGCGGCTTCGCGACAGTTGGCAAATGCCTCGGGCAGAATGGCGTCCAGCTTCTCGCCGCCGGCCACTCGGCTTTTCAATTCTTCGGTCTTGGCGACGATGCCGTCATCCGTCAGGCCGGCGAATTCGTCCTCAAGCGCGTTAATCTTTTCGACGATGGGTCTCGTGGCTTTGATCAAGCGATCATTCGGGGTGCCAAAGACTGCGCGCGCGATTTTTCCAAGCATGTTTTTTGTGCCTCAATGCGGTTTAACGCTGGTTTGACCAGAGGAAACTTGCCCGTCCTGATCCAGCCACCTATCTAAGTGCTCAAGAACCCACGCTCTCAAGCCCCTAGCGATGTAAGCGTCGGGTGTAAAACTGTCAATGTTGCCGGGGAAACCGGCCTGTTTTGAAGGATATTTTTATGATTTATCGCCACGCGGCGGCCTTTGGCTTTGCCCTCTCGCTGACTTTGGGTGCTCCGGCATTCGCGCAGGAAACCGCGACCGACGACGCCATGCCCAAGGTCGAGGTTCAGGCAGACACCGTTTTGGCGACTGTGAACGGAGAACAAATTACCGTTGCGCATGTCATCGCCGCCCGTCAGGGCTTGGCGCAACAGTTTCAGCAATTGCCCGATGACGTTCTGTTTCCGGGTCTGGTCGAGCAGCTGATCCAGCAAACCGTTCTGGGTCAGGCCGTTGATGAGGTCAGCCGCCGGAACGCAGTCATTCTGGAAAACACCCGCCGCGAAATGGCCGCCGCTGAAAAGGTCGACGATATCGTCGCGGATGCGGTAACGGACGAAGCCCTGCAAGCTGCCTATGACGCACAATATGCAGATGCGGAACCGTCGAAAGAGTTCAGCGCAGCGCATATTCTGGTGGCCACCGAAGATGAAGCGAAAGACCTGATCACCAAACTGGAAGGCGGCGCGGACTTTGCCGAGCTGGCGAAAGAGTTTTCGACCGGTCCTTCTGGTCCTGGCGGCGGCGATCTTGGCTGGTTTGGTCCCGGTATGATGGTGAAGCCATTTGAAGACGCCGTTTTCGCGCTTGAGACAGGTGCCGTTTCCGCCCCTGTGCAGACCCAATTCGGTTGGCACGTGGTCAAGCTGAACGACACCCGCATGGTCGGCGCCCCAGAACTGGACGACGTGCGCGCCGAATTGGCCACTCAGATCGAGAATGATGCGGTCGATACAGCCCTGCAGGCGCTTCTGGACGGCGCAACAATTGAACGCACCGAGCTGGAGGGGATCGACCCTGCTGTCTCGCGTGATATGACACTTCTGGACAACTGACCTCAGGGGACAAAGATGGGCAAGACGGCGAAGATCAAAAAGCTGAAAAAGAAGGTATCCAAGCTGAAGGCCAAGCTGGCTGCGGCGCAGGACCACACGCATAAGGTTTCGCCGCTTGCGCCTGCAAGCTTTCCCGACCTTCCCGTGATTGCCGGGGCGCGGTTCTCGGCGGTTAAGGCGGGTGTGAAGTACAAAGATCGGCTGGATGTGATGCTGGCCGAGCTTCAGGCGGGCAGCACTGTGGCTGGTGTGTTCACCAAGTCCGCCACGCGGTCTGCGCCCGTTCTGGATTGTCAGGCAAAACTGGGCGGTGCCTCGGACAAGGGCGCGGCATTCCTGGTCAACGCCGGCAACTCGAACGCCTTCACAGGCGCCACCGGAGACGGATCGGTAGCCGCCATTACCTCGGCGGTTGCGGGTGCGCTGGATGTGCCGCAGGATCGTGTTTTCACCGCCTCGACTGGTGTGATTGGCGAACCACTGCCCCATGATCGCATCACCGCCAAGATCGACGAGCTGAAGGGCCTTTTGGTCCCCGATGCGATGCAGGACGCCGCACAGGCGATCCGAACCACCGACACCTTCCCTAAAGGCGCAAAGGCCGAGGTCAAGATCGGCGACCGGATCGTGCATATCGCAGGGTTTGCCAAGGGCTCGGGCATGATTGCCCCGGATATGGCGACGATGCTGGTGTTCATCTTCACTGATGCAAAAATCGCCCAGGAAGACTTGCAGGCCATGCTGTCCGACCTGAACGAAGACAGCTTCAACGCCATCACCGTTGACAGCGATACCTCGACCTCGGACACGCTGCTTCTGGCGGCGACGGGTGCCTCGGGTGTTGACGTCGATCAGAACAACACTGCCTTCCGGACGGCCTTGAACGACGTGATGCTGGATCTGGCCCATCAGGTCGTGCGCGACGGCGAGGGCGCCACGAAGTTTGTCGAGGTCCGCGTGACCGGTGCGAAATCCGATGCGGAGGCGAAAATTCATGCGCTTTCAATCGCCAACTCACCCTTGGTGAAAACCGCAGTTGCGGGTGAGGATCCCAATTGGGGTCGCGTCGTCATGGCGATCGGCAAGTCCGGCGCCTATGCTGATCGCGATCTTCTAACGATCCGGTTCGGAGATATTCTGGTTGCGGAAAAAGGTTGGGTTTCGCCCGATTATCAGGAAGAGGCTGGCGCGACCTACATGAAGCAGGACGATCTGCTGATCGACGTGGATCTTGGCGTCGGTGACGGCCAAGCAACCGTCTGGACCTGCGACCTGACCCACGCCTACATCCAGATCAACGCGGATTATCGCTCGTGAAAACTATCCTTGTTTCCGCCGTCGCGCTGATTGACCCGGACGGGCGTGTCCTGCTGGCGCAACGCCCCGAGGGCAAATCCATGGCGGGACTGTGGGAGTTTCCGGGCGGCAAGATCGAGCCCGGCGAAACCCCTGAGGCAGCCTTGGTGCGCGAATTGCACGAAGAGCTGGGCATCGACACTTGGTCGTCTTGCCTTGCGCCCCTGTCCTTCGCAAGCCACAGCTATGATGACTTTCATCTGCTGATGCCGCTGTTTGCCTGTCGAAAGTGGAACGGAACACCGACCCCGCGCGAAGGGCAGGTGCTGAAATGGGCGCGCGTGAACCAATTGCGCGACTTTCCGATGCCGCCTGCCGACGTGCCGCTGATCCCGATCCTGCGAGACCTCCTGTAAAGCGCGGAAAGTTTACCCGTGGTTTACCCCAGACATGATATCCTGAACGTGTTCAGAATCCTTATTTTGGAGGAATCTCATGCTCAGAACCATCATGATCGGCAACTACAGCATGGTGCAGGGCAGATACGTTAAGACGCTCTCGGATGGACGTATCGTTGTCCGCGTCGGGCACCGTCTTCATATCGGATGGCCTGTGACTGGCGATATGGCTGCCTGAACCGCCACACTTCTTCCAATAAAAAAGGGGACGAAAAATCGTCCCCTTTTGTAATTTTATCAGGCAGTTAGCGCCTTAGTCCAGCGAACGCTCAACTTCTTCACGTTCGAAGATCTCGATCACGTCGCTTGGGCGGATGTCGTCATAGTTTTCGAACGCCATACCGCATTCCTGACCCGAGATGACTTCTTTGACTTCGTCCTTGAAGCGCTTCAGCGTCTTCAGTGTGCCTTCGTGGATAACCACGTTGTCGCGCAGCAGGCGTACACCAGCCGAACGACGGGCAACGCCTTCGGTAACCAGACAGCCGGCAACCTTGCCAACGCCCGACACTTTGAAGACTTCGCGGATTTCTGCGTAGCCGATGAAGTTCTCGCGAACCTCGGCAGACAACAGACCCGAAGCCGCCGCTTTCACATCATCCACAAGGTCATAGATGACCGAGTAGTAACGGATCTCGACGCCTTTCTGGTTGGCCGAGTTACGGGCCGAAGCGTTCGCACGTACGTTGAAGCCGATAACCGGTGCACCCGACGCTTCCGCCAGACCCACATCGGTTTCAGTGATCGCGCCCACACCATAGTGCAGCACACGAACGCGGACTTCGTCGTTGCCGATCTTGTCCATCGCCTGAACGATGGCTTCGGCGGAACCTTGTACGTCGGCTTTGACCAGAATGGGCAGCTCGGCCACTTCTTTGTCGGCTTTCGCCTTGGCCATCATCTGTTCCAGCGTGGTCGCAGCACCGGCAGCGGCGCGCTTGTCCTTGGCGGCTTGCTCGCGATACTCGGCAATCTCACGTGCCTGAGCCTCGGTATCAACCACGTTCAGAACGTCGCCTGCTTCGGGTGTGCCGTTCAGACCCAGAACCTCGACCGGAACCGAAGGACCTGCTTCTGTCACGCGATCGCCATGATCGTTAACCAACGCGCGGACTTTACCCCACTGCTCGCCGACAACGAAGATGTCGCCTTGCTTCAGCGTACCATTCTGAACCAGAACGGTCGCAACAGGACCACGACCCACATCAAGTTGGGCTTCAATCACGGCACCAGAAGCGGAGCGCGTCGGGTTGGCTTTCAGCTCGAGGATTTCGGACTGCAGCGCAATGGCTTCCAGCAGTTCATCCAGACCAGCACCGGTGATGGCCGAAACTTCGACGTCCTGCACTTCACCCGACATCTTCTCGACGATCACTTCGTGCTGAAGAAGTTCAGCGCGAACTGTATCGGGGTTGGCGTCCGGCTTGTCACATTTGTTGATCGCAACAATCATCGGAACACCAGCAGCCTTGGCGTGGTTGATGGCTTCGATGGTCTGCGGCATGACGCTGTCGTCAGCAGCCACAACCAGAACAACGATATCCGTTACCTGTGCACCACGGGCGCGCATCGAGGTAAATGCCGCGTGGCCGGGCGTATCAAGGAAGCTCAGCTTAGCGCCGCTGTCGGTGGTCACCTGGTAAGCACCGATGTGCTGCGTGATGCCACCAGCTTCGCCGGCGGTCACTTTCGCATCGCGGATCGCATCCAGAAGCGAGGTTTTACCGTGGTCAACGTGGCCCATGATCGTGATGATCGGAGCGCGGTCTTCCAGGTCTTCCTCTTTGTCTTCAACCGAGTCGATCACGTCTTCAACATCCGCATCCGAAACGCGAACGATCTTGTGACCGAATTCTTCAATGATCAGTTCCGCAGTATCAGCGTCGATGGCTTGGTTCTGAGTGACCATCATGCCCATTTTCATGAGCGACTTAACCACATCTGCAACACGTTCAGCCATACGGTTGGCCAGTTCCGAAACGACAATGGCTTCGGGGACCTGAACGTCGCGGATTACCTTTTCCCGCTCGACATTCTCACCCATGGCTTTCTGACGGGCACGTTCTTGCTTACGGCGCATCGAAGCAACCGAGCGCTGGCGACCATCGCCACCACGCATCGCTTGGTTCACAGTCAGCTTGCCCGAACGGCGACCGTCATCGCGGCTGCCTTTGCCACGGTTCTGGCGGTCATTCGCGCCACCACGATCGTCTTTCTTACGCGGGGCGGACGATGTTTTGCCGGGGCCACGCTGTTCAGCCGCCTGTGCCGCAGCCGGATCCGCTGCCGGAGCAGGGGGCGCTTTTGCACGGGTCTTAGCTTCTTCAGCTTCGCGTTTTTTGCGGGTTTCTTCCTCGGCCTTGGCTTTCAGCGCTTCTTCACGCTCGCGCTCGGCGCGTTCCTTGGCTTCGGCTTCTTCGCGACGACGCTTACGCTCTTCTTCGCGTGCTTTTTCTTCAGCAGCACGGGTTACGGCTTCCTCGGCCTCGCGGGCTTTCGCGGCCTGAAGCGCCTTCATGCGGCGTTCCATTTCGGCATCCGAAATCCCGGCGGGACGTCTGCGCGGATCACCACCTGCGGGCGACTTGCCCGAACCACCAGCTGCCGCACCCGGCTTGGGCACGACAACGCGCTTGCGTTTCGTTTCGACCACGACGTTCTTGGTGCGCCCGTGGCTGAAGCTCTGCTTCACCTGGCCGGGGCGGCTTCCGCTTAGGCCAAGGGTCTTTTTGCCGTCATTATCGCTCATCTGGTCTTCGTACCTTTCCGGCGAGCCTTCCCGCCGTCACTATCTTGCACGCGCATCGCTGTCAGTTTCTGGGCTTCCTCTACAACACGAGAGGCCAAACCGCCAGACGCAAGCGCGCCATGTATCACATTTTCACGTCCAAACGCCAAACCCAGCTCGTCGCCGGTTAGACATTCAATAAACCGTCCCTCTTCGCGGGGCGGTCGGAGTTTTGATTTTCCGCGCTCGGACCCATCCGAGGCCTGAATCAAAACGTGGGCCTGATCTTTCACCAGCCAGTCTTTAACTTTCTCATACCCGGCGACCGCTTGCCCCGCTTTGCGCGCCATTGCGATCAGGTGCGTCACCCGATCTACATAGCTACGCTCGAGCAGATCGAGCAGTCCGTCTGGCACGGTAACCGGCTTGCGCGCAGCGCGCGAAAACAGGCCCTTTTTAATCGCCGTTGCAATCGCCGCGCGGTTTGCCGCGACATAGATCCCTCGACCCGGCAGTTTGCCCAACAGGTCAGGCACCGCCATGTCGTCCGGCCCCACCACAAAGCGGATCAACCCCGCCTTTGGCTGAGTTTCACCGGTTACGATGCAACGCCGTTCGGGCTCTTCCGGCCGCTTATTATGTCCACCACGCGTCATGCGTTGCCCTCTGAGACCTGAGATCAGGCCTCGGCCCCTTCTTCAGCGGCTTCTTCGGCTTCTTCGCCTTCAGCAGCTTCTGCTTCCAGTTCAGCCGGATCGACCCAGCCCAGAATGATGCGGGCGGTCATGACCATGTCCTGAGCCTCTTCCAGCGTCATGCCGAACTTCTCAAGCGAGCCATCGTCTTTGACGCGCTCGCCATCCACGGTTGTCCAGCCACCAGCCAGTTCCCAGTCGGCGCAGGTTGCGAAGTCTTCCAGAGACTTCACGCCATCTTCGGCCAAAGCTTCGACCATTTGCGCGGTCAGACCTTCGAAGGCGATCAGGCTGTCTTCGACACCCATTGCACGGGCGTTTTCCAGCGCCTTGGCGGCCTGAGCTTCCAGATGTTCGCGGGCGCGGGTCTGCAGTTCGGTGGCAGTGCCTTCGTCGACACCGTCGATGACCAGCAGTTCGTCCACTTCGACATAGGCGACTTCTTCCAGATTGGTGAAGCCTTCGGACACCAGAAGCTGGGCAAAGAACTCGTCCAGATCCAGAGTCTCCATGAACAGCGCAGTGCGTTCAGCGAACTCTTTCTGACGACGTTCGCTTTCTTCAGCTTCAGTCATGATGTCGATATCAAGGTTCGTCAGCTGCGAGGCCAGACGTACGTTCTGACCGCGACGGCCAATGGCCAGCGACAGCTGCTCATCAGGCACAACGACTTCGATCTTGCCAGCTTCTTCGTCCAGAACAACCTTGGACACTTCAGCAGGCTGAAGCGCATTTACAAGGAAAGTCGGCTGATCTTCATTCCACGGAATGATGTCGATCTTCTCGCCCTGAAGCTCGTTCACGACGGCCTGCACGCGCGAACCACGCATACCAACACAGGCACCAACCGGATCGATCGAGTTGTCATAGGAAATCACGGCAATCTTGGCGCGCGAACCCGGGTCACGGGCAACGGCCTTGATCTCGATGATGTTGTCATAGATCTCGGGCACTTCCATTTTGAAGAGCTCGGCCATGAATTCCGGAGCGGTACGCGACAAGAAGATCTGCGGGCCACGGGCTTCGCGGCGCACATCCTTGATGTAGCAACGGATACGGTCGTTCGGGCGATAGCTTTCGCGGCCGATCTTTTCGTTGCGACGCAGGATGGCTTCGCCAGCGCCCACGTCCACGATAACGTTGCCGTATTCTTCGCGCTTAACCTGACCGTTGATGATGGTGCCGGCACGATCTTTGAACTCTTCGTACTGACGATCACGCTCAGCTTCGCGCACCTTCTGCAAGATCACCTGCTTGGCGGACTGAGCAGCGATACGGCCCATTTCCACCGGCGGGACTTCTTCAACGAAGGTGTCGCCGACAGCCGGGTTTTCCATGTACTGCTTGGCTTGCTCAACAGTGAACTCGGCCTGATAGTTTTCCAGCTCTTCATCCTCAACCACGGTGCGCACGCGGGTGAACGCTGCGCGACCCGTTTTGCGGTCGATCGTGACACGGATGTCCATTTCCGCGCCGTAACGCGACTTGGCTGCACGGGCCAGGCTTTCTTCCATCGCTTCGATGACCAGCGCAGGGTCGATCATCTTTTCGCGGGCAACGGCCTCGGCGGTTTGCAAAAGCTCAAGCTGGTTTGCAGAAGTAATTGCCATGGTCAGTCCTCCTCGGAACCGGTGATTTCTTGAATTTCATCAAATTGAGCTTCGTCGATCTGACCCGCATCTTTGCGCTGACGCAGCGCCTCGCGGACCAGTTCGTCGGTCAGGATCAGCTTGGCGTCGGCCAGCCAGTCAAAATCAAGGCCAATGGTGACCTCTTCGCCCTGGTTCTCGATCTCGATCAGAACCTCGTTTCCTTCCACGCCTGCAAGGTTTCCCTTGAAGCGCTTGCGCCCGTCGATCAGTTCAGACGTCTCGATCTTGGCAACATAGCCCGACCACGCGCTGAAATCTTTCAGGCGGGTCAGCGGGCGGTCGATGCCGGGCGAGCCGACTTCAAGCGCATAGTTCTCTTCAATCGGGTCTTCCACATCAAGGATCGCGCTCAGCGCGGTCGAGATCTGGGCGCAGTCATCAACTTCGATTCCGCCATCAGGACGCTCGGCCATGATCTGCAATGTTGGCGTATTGCCGCCCATCAGGCGCAGACGTACCAATTCGAACCCCATGTCTTCGATCACGGGGCCGACTATTTCGGCCAGACGACGGTCAATCGCGGATTTCGCAACAAGGTTGCTCACTCGCATCTCCAAAACAAAAAAACGGGCCAGCGGGCCCGTCGGAATTTTCCGGTGGAGCTTCGGGGGTGGAGGCCGAAGCGCCGCTGTTGAAAAGGGATATAGGGGAAAGCTGGTGAGTCTGCAACCCTTAGGAGTCAGGCTTCCTTGCGATCAGAAAAAGCGCCGTGATCTTGCCCTCGGGTCGCCAGTCTTCGATGATCTCGAACCCCGCATCCTGCACCATTTCGCGCAGGCCATTTTCGGTGAACCACGCAAGGTGCGGGACCTTGCCCAGCGCCTGACCAATCGGCGCAATGAACTTGAGCCACCAGATACCGCCGACGCAGGTGGTCGAGCTGACAAACAAGCCGCCGGGCTTCAAAGCATCATACATCTTTTCAACCGCCGCATTTGGATCGCTTAATAAATGCAGTGCGGAATGGGCCTGAACCATATCGAAGCTGCCGGGCTCAAGCGGCATATCTTCAACATCAGCGACCTGAAAGCTCAGGTTTGGCGGTCCATCTTTCGCCCGCGCGATTTCGATCATCCGCTCCGAGATATCGACCGCCAGATACTTCGCGACATGCGGGGCATGCAGGATCGCGGTGCTGCCCGTCCCACAGGCGATTTCCAGCACAGACATATCTGAATGAAACAGATCTTGGGTCAGCTTCAGCTTGTGTTCATAAGATGCCATGTCCGAGATCGGTCCCTTGGCATACTTGTCTGCGATCTTGTTCCAGAACTTGGCTTTTTGCATCGATGCGGTCCTTTGTGACGCGCCTTGGCGGGCCAAAGCTACAGCGCCAACGCCTCGCGCATGGTCGACAGTTTCTCCATCGTGGTCACCAGTTCGTCCGCGATGCCGCGTTCAGACAGGGCGTGTCCAGCCAGATGGATCATCCGCAGATCGGACGCAGGCCAGCGGCGGTGCAGTTCCCATGACATCTTCGGTGGGCAGATCATATCGTGACGCCCCTGCACGATGGTGCCGGGGATGTGTGCGATCCGCTCCATGTCACGCAGGATCTTGCCGTCTTCGTCCAGAAACGCGCCATGCCGGAAATAATGGTTCTCTAACCGGGCAAAGGCGCGGGCGTATTCCGCCGGGCTGTCGATCGACACGCCGATATTGTGGATCGAAGCCAACGCGTTTTCCCATCCGGTCCAAGCACGGGCAAAGCGGGCTTCTTCGGCGTAGTTTCCAGAGAACAGGCGGCGATGATAGGCAGAGATCATATCGTGACGCTCGGCCTCGGGGATCAGGGTTTCGAAACGGTCCCAAAGCTCGGGCCAGAACCGCCCAGCGCCACCACCATAGAACCATTCAAGCTCGGATTTGGTGGCAAGGAAAACACCGCGCAACACCAGATGCGCCACGCGCTTGGGATGCGCCTGCGCATAAATCAGGGACAGCGTCGCCCCCCAGCTTCCACCAAACACAATCCAGCGATCAATCCCCAGCGTGGAGCGGATCTGTTCGATGTCACGAACCAGATGCCACGTGGTGTTGTGGTCGATGCTGGCATGAGGCCGCGAGCGCCCGCAGCCGCGCTGGTCAAACAGGATGATGTGATAAAGCTTGGGGTTAAAGAACCGCCGCATCGCGGGGGATGAGCCACCGCCGGGTCCGCCATGCAGGACCACTACGGGAATGCCCTTAGGATTGCCGGATTGTTCGACATAGATCTTGTGGCCGTCGCCCACATCCAGCATATGCCGGTCAAACGGGTCGATCGGAGGATACAACCTTGCGGCTGCGTTGTTTTTTCCTGCGGCCTTATCCATATGACCTCTATATAATGACCACAACGCGCCCGCCATCAGAAAGAAGGTATCCGATGACTGCCGAAAACCAGACCACCGTCGATCCTGCCGAAGTCGCCAAGTTCGAGGCAATGGCCGCCGAGTGGTGGGATCCCACAGGCAAGTTCAAACCGCTTCACATGATGAACCCGGTGCGTCTGGATTATATCACAAACCAGATCGCTGCCGAATTTGGCCGAGATCTGAACGATGTCGAGCCCTTCAAGGGTCTGCGCTTGCTGGACATCGGTTGTGGCGGCGGGCTTCTGTCAGAGCCGATGGCGCGTCTGGGCGCCACCGTCATTGGTGCGGACGCTGCAGCGGGTAACATCCCGGTCGCGCAGGTCCATGCCGAGCAAATGGGGCTGGAGATCGACTACCGCAATTGCACCGCCGAAAGCCTTGCTGACGCGGGCGAGCAATTTGACGTGGTTCTGAACATGGAAGTGGTCGAACACGTTGCTGATCCGTTGGCCTATCTGACCGCCTGCCAGCAACTGTTGCGGCCGGGCGGGCTGATGGTCGCCTCGACCATGAACCGCAATCCGAAAAGCTACTTTGTGGCCATCATCGGTGCCGAACACATCATGCGCTGGTTGCCCAAGGGCACACATGAATGGTCGAAATTCATCACCCCGGACGAGCTGGCCGACTTGATCGCCACTGCAGGTCTGAGCGTGGTGGATCGCATGGGCATGGTTTTCAACCCGCTGGGTTGGAGCTGGTCGCTGTCCGCACAAGACCTGTCGGTGAATTACGCCATGACTTCGGTGAAGCCAAAATAGGCTCTATTCCGGCGCTCTATAGGCAGCAATCGTGGTTTCAACCAAGCTAAACCCGGCGCGGCGATACAGCCGCCCGGCGTCGGTATCCGCATTCGCCACGATCACCGGAAGCGCATCTGGTGCGCGGGATTTGGCCCAATCCAGACAGGTACAAAGAAGCGCCGAGCATATCCCACGTCGGCGATATGCCTCGTGTGTTTGCACGGATTGATACCGGATCAGCCGGTCGTCATTAAAAATGCCCATGTCACCCGCAAGTGTGTCGCCATCGAAAGCGCCAAACCACTGGCCCAACCCTTTCGCAATCTGCTCTTGTCGCGCGACCGTTTTGTTCTTCAAGAAAGTGTCTAACCCGGCCTCGGGCGCATCGTTCTTCAGCAAGTCTGCACGACCAATGGCCTCGCTTTGTTGCCAATCAGATGCAGACACCAAAGGGCGGATGTTGATCCCCTCTGGCACGTCAGCGCGCCTCAGATCCTGTCGCAACGCAAGCACATCGCCTTGCTCCAAGCGCAGCCCGGTTGATTCAAATACGTCCTTCACAGACTGAATGCTCAGGTTTGGAACATCCCAACTTATGCAGATGTGCTTGGCTTCCGGGATATCCGAATGGAACTGTGCGATCAGATTGTCTGCGGATTTCGGCGGTTCGTAAAAAACGACACGGTTTCCAAACCAATAGTTGGGCTCGTCTGGGGTGCGCTGAACAAACCGATCATCAAACCTCTGAATCTCGGTCTGACCGTCCTGAACCATCAGGTCGGTCGCGAACTCAAGAGATCTCATTCGACTTCGCTTAGAATTTGGCGCATTTCACGCAGGACGGGCAGTACATTGCGGACGTTGTCAGCCCCGATCTGCTTCACCATGTTTGAAATAATCGGCGTGATCGCCGCCAGCGCCGCATCTCTCGCAGCCTTGCCCGAGGGCGAGATCGTGACGAATTTGCGCCGCGCATCATCCCAATCGGGCCGAATATGCACATGCCCCGCCCATTCCAACTTGTTCAGCGTGTTGGTCATCGCGCCGCGTGTGACGTGAAACGACTTGGCCAACTGCGCAGGGCTTTTTTCTTCGCCCACGCGGGCCAAGTGATTCAGGACCGAGAAATGGCTCAACTCCATCCCCTTTGGCAGCGCCTTAGACAGGCGGTTGCGCGCCAGTTGGTCGGCCATGAACATCTCGCTGAACAGGGCGACGGACAGGGTTTCGGCAGAGCTTTCGGACATCAGGGGCCTTTGAATTCTCGATCATGCGTCAGAGACGGGACGCGTTGGCGCGACCTTCCCACGTCTGCAAGGTCAAGATCAACCATTGTGATGCCGGGTGCGACACCTGCGTCGGCCAATACCTCGCCCCACGGCGATACAACCAAGGAATGCCCATAGGTCGCGCGCTTCGGCCCATGCTGCCCACACATCGCCGGGGCCAGAATAAACACGCCGTTTTCAATCGCGCGGGCGCGCAGCAGGCTTTCCCAATGCGCCGCCCCCGTGACCGGAGAAAACGCGGCGGGCACCGTGATGATTTGCGCGCCAGCCTTGGCTAACACGCGATAAAGATGCGGAAAGCGCATGTCATAGCAGATGGTCATGCCAATCGGGCAGAACTCGGTCTGGGCCACAGCGGCGCGGTCGCCGGGGCGATAGCCTGCGCTTTCGCGATAGCTTTCAGTCGCGTCGATCTGCACATCAAACATGTGGATCTTGTCATAGCGCGCGACAATGTCCCCCAGCGGAGAAATCATGAATGACCGATTGGCAAAGCGCCCATCCGGATCATCAGTCTTCAGCGCCAAGGATCCGATCAGCAGCCAAACGCCCAGCGCGTGCGCCTCGTATCGCAAGGCGGCAAGCGTCGGGTCTTCAGCCTCGTGATGCAGAACATTCTGTTGATGGCGGCGGCTGGTCGAGATGATGTTCGACACTTCGGGGGTCAGAACAAACTCGGCCCCATCCTGTGCCGCCTGTCGCACCATGTCGCGCAAAGGCCCAAGGTTCGCGGCCGGATCATCCCCGGCCGTAAACTGGATCAGCGCGACACGCACCGGTCAGCCCGCCAGCAGCGGATCAAGCTTGCCGCCGCGTTCTAGATCAAACAGATCATCGCATCCGCCCACATGGATGTCGCCGATAAAGATCTGCGGCACAGTGTGGCGGCCATTGGCGCGCGACATCATTTCCTGCCGTTTGGTGGGGTGCATCAGCACATTGATCTCGTCAAACTCGACGTTCTTGCTGTTCAAAAGGCGCTTGGCCGCATGGCAAAACCCGCAAAGCGGCGAGGAATAGATGGTGACAGGCTGCATCAGGGGCTCCGTACGAGGGATCTGTGAATAGGTTACAGCCAGTTATGCATCGCGCGCAACGCGCGCAAGGGACAGAACCTTCACGGATGCGGCACCGGCACGAATTGCCGCATGCGCCGTCGCGTGAAATGTCGCGCCCGAAGTCATGACGTCGTCCAGCAACAGCACATCCCGATCCTGCAAAACCGCGCCGTGTTTAGGGTGCGCACTGATGGCGTGATCCATGTTGGTAAAGCGATCCTCAACACTCATCCCATCATGCATGGCGGTCCGGCGTAGGCGGACCAGAGCCTGAGGCGCATGCTCCAATCCGGTTTCCCGAGATAAAGCCCGCCCAAGCTCGGCCGCTTGATTGTAGCGCCGCTTTAACCGACGGGTCCAATGGATGGGGATGGGCAAGATCAGCATCCCATCTTGCAGAATGTCCTCGGCCGCGCGGGCCAGCCACGGGGCAAAACTACGGGCAAGCTCGGGACGATCGCCGTGTTTCAGGGCAAGGATCATACGGCGCGCATTGCCACGATAGAGCAGAGCGGATCGCCCCTGTTTCCACGGGCGTTGCCGCGTCATGCACGCATCGCAATGCACGATGCTTCCATCACCTTCACCCGGCAGCGGCTCGCCACACAGGTCACAGGACAAGCCACTGACAAACGGCGTGTCGCGCCAGCATTCCGGGCACAGCGCAAAATCCGTATCCGTCGGCGCATCACAACTGACGCATTGCGGTGGATAAATCAGATGCAGCGCTGATTGCATTTTCGCCCTTTCCAACTATGGTCCGCCGCCATGAGATTGCCTGACGACACACCGCCCAAGCTGACCAACCGCGCCCAACTGGCGCAAAACCGCCGCCGCGCGACGGCAGACGGCATGTTCCTGCAAGAACTGGCCGCGGATGAGGTGAAGGATCGCCTGACAGAGGTTAACAGAACGTTTACCAGGCCCGCGATTGTCACCGGTTTCCCCGAGGTGTGGGCCGAAAGCTTCCCCGACGCGGTGATCGTGCCCGATGATGACATCCTGTCGCTGGAGCAGGGCGCGCATGATCTGGTGATCCACGGACTGTCGCTCCATTGGGCGAACGACCCGGTGGGGCAGATCATCCAATCCCGCCGCGCGTTGATCAATGACGGGATGTTCATGGGCGTGATGTTTGGTGGGCAAACCCTGTCCGAACTCCGCGCCATTTTGTCCGAGGTCGAGGTCGCTCGCACCGGAGGTCTGTCCCCGCGCGTGGTCCCGATGGGCGAGATCCGCGATCTTGGTGCGTTGCTTCAGCGTTCGGGACTTGCGTTGCCCGTCGCCGACAGCGCTGTGCGGCAGGTGACCTATGCTGACGCTTACGCCCTCATGCGCGACCTGAAAACGATGGGAGAGCGAAATGCGCTGGATCAGAGACTGATGTCTCCCCTGAACCGCGCCTTCTTTGACGATGTCAAAACCCGCTATGCCCAGCACTTCCCAGCAGATGACAACCGCATCACCGCCAGCTTCGAAATGATCTTTCTGACCGGCTGGGCGCCCGATGAAAGCCAGCAAAAACCCCTGCGCCCCGGTTCCGCCGCCGCCCGTCTGTCTGACGCATTGGGCACAGCCGAGACCAAATTGTCCGATTGACCTGAAATATATTCTGTTTAAGTGATCTGAGACGCGAACAAGGACGTAGCCATGATTATGCAAAAGCCCACGGATCATCCCACACTCCCCGCCCGCAAAGTCGGCGTTCTGTTTGCCAACCTCGGCACGCCCGATGGATATGACTATTGGCCGATGCGCCGCTATCTGAATGAATTCCTGTCGGACAAGCGCGTCATCGACTATCCCGCATGGAAATGGCAGCCGATCCTTCAAGCCATCATCCTGACGAAGCGTCCGAAATCTTCGGGCGAAGCGTACAAGTCGATCTGGAATGAAGAGCTGAACGAAAGCCCCTTGATGACCATCACCAAGGCGCAAATCACCAAGCTTCGCGCCGCATTGGAATCCAAACACGGCGCCGAGGTCATGGTGGATTTCTGCATGCGCTATGGCAATCCGTCGACCAAGTCGAAGGTTCAAGAAATGGTGGCTGCGGGCTGTGACCGTATCCTCTTCTTCCCGCTTTATCCGCAATATGCTGGCGCCACGATGGGCACTGCAAACGACCAGTTTTTCCGCGCGCTGATGGACGAAACCTGGCAGCCCGCCGCCCGCACGATCGAACCCTATTTCGACGATCCCGCCTATGTCGATGCTTTGGCGCAGTCCGTGGAAAAAGGCTATGCCGCGATGGACAAGAAGCCAGACTTGCTGGTCGTGTCCTATCACGGGATGCCGAAACGCTATTTGATGCAGGGCGATCCCTACCACTGCCAGTGCCAGAAAAGCACTCGCCTGCTGAAGGAACGTCTTGGCTGGGATGAAAGCGAAATTACCACGACCTTCCAGTCAGTCTTTGGCCCGGAAGAATGGCTGAAACCCTATACGGTCGAAGAAGTCGCCCGTCTGGCCGAAAGCGGCAAGAAGAACATCGCCGTTATCGCGCCAGCGTTTTCCGCCGATTGCATCGAGACGCTGGAAGAAATTCAGGAAGAAATCCAAGAGGCCTTCATAGAGGCCGGGGGCGAAAGCTTCACCTACATTCCCTGCCTGAATGACGACGACGCTCATATCGACGCGCTGATAGGTGTGGCCGAACGCAATCTGGGCGGCTGGCTGGGCTAAGTGTATTCAGGATTCACTGAATCGCACGGGGACGCAATCGCATTCGAGCCGAAGGCGAGAGGCAGCGAATGCGGCCTCAATCGAACCTGAAAACACCTAAACCACCGTAAATCTGCTAGAACTGCTGCTTCGCACAGGCCAATGCTTGTGCGCCGCTTTCCCCATGTCCATATAGGATGAAACCGAATTTGGAGGCGATATGGCGGATAGCGAATTTCCCGGCTGGCATGGCACGACGATCATCGGCGTGCGCAAAGGTGGCAAAGTGGTTGTTGCAGGTGACGGGCAGGTCAGTTTGGGCCAAACCGTGATCAAGGGCACTGCGCGTAAAGTGCGGCGTTTGTCCCCCGGCGGGTTTGATGTTGTGGCCGGGTTTGCGGGATCGACTGCGGATGCGTTCACGCTGCTGGAACGGCTGGAAACCAAACTTGAAGCGACGCCCGGTCAATTGGCCCGCGCCTCGGTCGAGCTGGCAAAAGACTGGCGCACCGACAAGTATCTGCAAAAGCTGGAAGCCATGCTGATCGTCACCGACGGCAAGGATCTGTTCGTGATCACTGGCGCGGGCGACGTGCTGGAACCCGAACATGACGTAGCCGCCATCGGGTCGGGTGGAAACTTCGCTTTGGCCGCCGCACGCGGCTTGATGGAAGGCGACCTAGACGCCGAAACCGTCGCGCGTAAGGCCATGGCGATCGCCGCCGATATCTGTGTCTATACCAACGGAAACCTGACGGTTGAGGAGATCAACCAATGACCGATCTGACCCCCCGCGAGATTGTATCCGAGCTTGATCGCTTCATCATCGGCCAGAACGACGCCAAGCGCGCCGTCGCCGTAGCCCTGCGCAATCGCTGGCGTCGCAAGCAGCTGGCGGACGACCTGCGTGACGAAGTCTATCCCAAGAATATCCTGATGATCGGACCCACCGGTGTCGGCAAAACCGAGATCAGCCGCCGTTTGGCGAAACTCGCCCGTGCTCCGTTTCTGAAGGTCGAGGCCACCAAGTTCACCGAGGTCGGCTATGTCGGCCGTGATGTCGAGCAGATCGTGCGTGATCTGGTCGATGCGGCGATCATCCAAACCCGCGAGCATATGCGCGAAGACGTGAAAACCCGCGCCGAAGAAGCCGCCGAGGATCGCGTGATCGAGGCCATCGCCGGCTCTGATGCCCGCGACGCCACCCGCGAAATGTTTCGCAAGAAGCTGCGTACCGGTGAATTGGACGACCACGAGATCGAACTAGAGGTCGCCGATACCTCGAACCCGATGCAAATGATGGATGTGCCGGGGCAGCCGGGGCAGGGCATGGGAATGCTGAATCTGGGCGACATGTTTGGCAAAGCATTCGGACAGCGCACCGTGACAAAGAAGCTGACGGTGCGTGACAGCTATGCAGTGCTGATTTCCGACGAGGCCGACAAGCTTCTGGACGATGAAACAGTCACTAAATCAGCGCTGGAAGCAGTTGAACAGAACGGCATCGTCTTTCTGGACGAGATCGACAAGGTCTGTGCGCGTACCGAAAACCGCGGCGGCGATGTCAGCCGCGAAGGTGTGCAACGTGATCTTCTGCCGCTGATCGAAGGGACTACGGTTTCGACCAAACACGGCGCTGTGAAAACGGACCACATCCTGTTCATCGCCTCTGGCGCATTCCATGTCGCCAAACCCTCGGACCTGCTGCCGGAACTTCAGGGCCGTCTGCCAATCCGCGTCGAACTGCGCGCCCTGACCGAAGAAGATTTCGTCCGCATCCTAACCGAAACCGACAACGCGCTGACCCGTCAGTATACCGCCCTGATGGGAACCGAAGATGTGACGGTCAGCTTCACCGATGACGGCATCGCGGCTCTGGCCAAGATCGCAGCTGAGGTGAACCAAAGTGTTGAAAACATCGGGGCGCGACGTCTTTACACCGTGCTGGAACGCGTTTTCGAAGAGCTCAGCTTTACGGCCCCCGACCGCGGCGGCGACGAGGTTGTCGTGGACAATGCCTTTGTCGACAAGCATCTGGGTGCGCTCATAACATCGACCGACATCAGCCGTTACGTGCTTTGACGGGCTAGGCAGGGGCAGTTCGGTCGGCTATCCATTAGCTGTGTTTCAAAGGACTGCCCCGTGCGCTTTCTTGTTCTATCTGTTGTTTTAGCCCTTTCCGCCTGTGCCCCGCGCGGCACAATTACCTATTTTCCCGGTGCCGGACAAACTGGTGACGTTCAAAACATCTTTGTCGCTTCCACCCGTGAGCTTGACGAAGATGGTGCGCCGACCAGCAACCGAGGTGGTGAGCTGTTGTTCGGGCATGTTGGTGTTTCAATCCCGGAAAACCGCGAGCCCGGCGAGATAAACTGGCCGCATCGCGCGACCCCGGACCCCTCAGAACACTTCCTTGTCGACAATTACGAGCGCTTCGCATCGCGGCGCGCGTTTGAGGCTGCAATGTCACGCACCTTGCGGGGACGGCGTGGCGAGGAACGTACCGCGACAGTATTTGTGCACGGCTTCAACAACCGTTTTTCAGAAGGGCTGTATCGTTTTGCACAGCTAAACGCGGATCTCGATCTGCCCTTCCTACCTGTCCACTATTCTTGGCCCAGCGCCGGGCACCCTCTGGGCTATGGATATGACCGCGACTCGATGCTCTATGCGCGCGATGGGCTTGAGGCGACATTACGATCCGTCTCGCGGTCCGGCGTGGATGAGGTTTTGCTGGTCGGTCACTCAATGGGCGCGCTGTTGTCGATGGAGGCCTTGCGCCAAATGGCGATTGCCGATGGTCAGAAAGGGCTTAGCAAAATTGGCGGCGTGGTCCTGATCTCGCCAGATATCGATTTGGACCTGTTCAGACAGCAGGCAAAGCGCATCGGAAAGCTGCCTCAGCCCTTCTTTATCTTCACCTCATCGCGCGACCGCGCGTTGCAGCTCTCTGCACGACTGACCGGCCAGACAACTCGGCTTGGCAACACCACAGACGTGGCAGAACTGGCGGAATTGGATGTAACCCTTGTTGACCTGTCGGCCTTCAGCGACGGCGAGGCTGACCACAGCGTCGCCTTCGCTTCGCCCGCGTTCTTGCGTCTGATCAACAGCATTCCAAACCTGTCGGCCGCAATCAGTGCCAGCCCAACCGTTCAGCCGGGACTATTGCCCGGTACTGTCCTGGTGGTTCAGAACGCAACCCGCTTGGTGATCCCGAACGGCACACCCTAACGCCGCCTGCGCAGATAGACGTAGTACGCGCCTTGCCCGCCATGTTTCAGGTGGGCTTCTGTAATCTGCAGGACGTGTTGGCGCAGCGGTACAGTGTTCAGCCAATGCGGCACTTGATGACGCAGAACGCCGTGACGCACCGGGATCGGCCCTCCGTCATCCTTGTGTTTTCCTTTTCCGGTGATCACCAGAACAAGCCGTCGGTCGGCATCAATCGCGTTCAGGATAAATCGAGTTAGCACCGGGTGCGCCTGCGCGATGGTCATACCGTGAAGGTCGATCCGCGCCTCGGGGGCAAGGCGGCCCTTTTTCATTTTACCAAAGGTGTTGCGATCCATCGCCACAGGATGCGTGGCGACCTGGTCGCGCATCGAGGGGGCCAGATCGTTGGGGTTTCCGGGCTTCTTTACCCTTTCACCCACGCGGAACTTCGGATGCGTTACTTTGACAGGCTTGGGTGGCTGTCGAATGGGTTCAGCTGGAATAGTGTCTATTTTTCCAACCGAGGGCTTCGGTGGGCGCAACCGTATCGTGCTTTCCGTCACCTTCTGCCACAGGGCTTTGTCGTCATCGCTCAGTTTTTTGGGTCGCTTCGCCATATCACTGATCCTCGGGCAGCAGCGCATAGGCGCGCTGGATGGGAAGCAGTACAAACATGCGCCCGTCGTCTTTGATCTTGCCCGCCAGCTTTCCGGCCTGATCCCCGGTGCCCCAGAAGATGTCAGCCCGCTGCGCGCCCTTGACCCGAGACCCCGTGTCCTGTGCCACCATCAAACGGCGGAACGGCTCGGCCCCGTCTTTTTCCAACCAGATCGGGGCGCCCAGTGGAGTATATTTCGGATCAACTGCCAACGACCGATGCGCCGTAATCGACCGGTTCATCGCCCCAAGCGGACCCTTACTGGCCGAAACATCACCGATCTTGCGAAAGAACACATACGAGGGGTTCGACATCAAAAGATCGTGCCCGGCCTCTGGGTTACGTCGCACCCAGTTGCGGATCACCGCCTGCGAGACTTGGTGTTCGTTATACACACCGCGCCGGACCAGCTCTTTCCCAAGCGATTTGAAGCTGTGCCCGTTTGATCCGCCATAGCCCAGACGAATACTGCCGCCATCTGGCAAGCGAATGCGCCCGGATCCCTGAATTTGCAGGAATTGAAGGTCCACCGGATCGGCAACCCAAGCGATCTCGAGCCCGCGACCCTTTATGGCGCCGCCTTCTTCGATATCGCGACGTGGCAGCCAGACTTGGCCGGTGGCTTCGGCAGGTTTGGCATAGACCGGATAACGATAGACCGATGTCTCATGCCGCGAGCCTTTCAGCTCGGGTTCAAAATATGCGGTGAATAGGGGGGCGTTGCCGTCTTCGATCAGCAGGGGGCGGAAGAACAGTTCGAAAAAGGCTTTTCCGTCGTCCTGCGTCTGCGCCAAGGCACAGATCGGGCGCCATTGCGGTTCATCCAGATCCCGGCAGGTATCCAGAAACACGCGCAGTGCGTCTTGATGGTTGTCATCTTCCCAACCATCAAGCTCTTCAAATGGAACCAAAGTGATGCGCGCGTCATCAAGACCCGCATAGGCGGGCACGGCCAAAAGGGCCAGCGCACATGCCAGCCCCCGAAGCATCAGCCACCCGTGGCGACAAGTTGCCAGTTCGGGTTGTCCGACCCCATGATGCGGGCGAAAGTCCAGATGTCTTTCTGGCGCTTCACTTCGTTGGGGTTGCCTTCGATGATGTCGCCACCCTTGTCGCGCACAACCGACGTCAGTTCGCCCACAAACCGCACAGTGATCTCGCCTTCGCGCGTGGTGGTGTCAAAAGCGGCTTCTTCCAGCTTTAGCTCGCGAATACCGACAAAGTTGGCTTCAACCGACAGGCCTTGCTCTTCACGCGCTTCAACAACGCTGGCGAAGGTTTCATAAACATCATCCGACAGGAACGGCTTGATCTTTGACATGTCGCCGGCTTCGAAACCCATCAGGATCATTTCGTAAGCACCGCGCGCACCGCCCAGAAACTCGCCAACATTAAAGCTGGGTTCGTTTGTTTTCATGGCGGCCAGCGCCAAGGCCGACGGGCTGCCTTCTTCGGCGTGGTCAAGAATGTCCCGATCCGGGCCACCTTCGATCACTTCAAGGCTGTTGCGATCCAGCCGTCGATCATCCTGACGCGGCACGACGGGTTTCTCGAACCCCTCGCGCGTGCCTAGCACATCGCGCAGGCGCAAAATCAAAAACAGGGCAATACCGGCCAGTACAAGAAGCTGGATCAGGGAAGAGCTCATGGATACCTCATTTCAAGCGCCATATGGAAACGCGTTCATCGGTGACATATGTAGGTGCAGTACCGGGCCAAGTCCACCGGTCACACGAAAAGGAGATCTTTTGCCATGTGGCTTTTTGCGTTGTTCATCGCCGTACCCCTGATCGAGATCGCCCTGTTCATACAGGTGGGCGGTGCGATTGGTCTATGGTGGACCCTTGCTATCGTTGTTTTGACCGCAATTGTCGGAACCCAGTTGATGCGCGCGCAGGGGGCGCTTGCGATGTCACAACTGCGTGACAGTTTCGGGCAGTTGAATGATCCGACCGAGCCTTTGGCCCACGGCGCAATGATCCTATTCTCAGGCGCATTGCTGCTGACGCCCGGATTTTTCACCGATTTCGTCGGGTTTGCCCTGCTGATCCCCGGTGTGCGCAGCGCTGTGTTCAAATGGGCGCGATCACGTGTGCAAGTTCAAACGTTCTCGATGGGGGGAATGGCTGATCAAGATGTGCGCCGCCGGCCCGGACAGGAAGAAGACGTGATTGACGGGGATTTCACCGATGTGACACCCGAGAAGCGTCCGACCCGCCCCGGCGTAGAGGGGCCGTCAGGCTGGACCAAACACTGAAGTCGAATGCTTCGCCATATAGATCTTCAGCCACGGGGTGAATTGATCGGGGTTCTCCGCGATTTTCGTCTCTAGTTCGGCGCGATCCAGCCAGTCCACAGCCTGAACCTCGTCCGGGTTCAGGTCCAGATCTGGGCGGGTTTCGCAGTGAATGATGAACAGATCGACGACCTCGTGTTCGATCAATCCGCCGCCTACATCGGCACGATATTCCAGATTTTCGACCCATACCGGATCGACGCCCTTGATCCCAAGTTCCTCATCCAGCCGTCGAATTGCGCATTCACGCGGATCTTCGTCCCAATGCGGATGGGTGCAGCAGGTGTTCGCCCACAGGTTCGGCGTGTGATATTTCTCGGCCGCGCGCTGCTGGATCAGCACCTGATCCTCGCAAATCAGAAATACTGACACTGCTTTGTGCCGAAGCCCTTTCACATGTGCTTCAAGCTTTTCGACCGGGGTCAGGGTGCCGTCCACCCAAGTGGGGATCATCGTCGTCATGCGGCGCTGATAGCCTCAAATTTCATCTGACGAAACCCTTTGTTGAGGGTCCCCGCCCAACCTGCTAAGGACATTTCCGACAGTTTTTCCCGAAGGAGACAACCATGGCCGACGAAGCCACAACGCAGACGCCCCCCGTTCAACCCAAAATGCAGGTTCTGGGTCAGTTCATTCGCGATATGTCGTTTGAAAACATTCTGGCGCAAAAAGGCGTTCAGGGTGAAGTTCAGCCCGACATCAACGTCGAAGTTGCGCTGGACGCCAAAAAGCGCCCGACGGATCACCAGTATGAAGTGATCACGAAATACACGATCGGCTCGAAAAACAAGGCAAACGGCGACCAGCTGTTCCTGATGGAGCTGGAATATTCGGGCATCTTCCACGTTGAAAACGTACCGGAAGAGCAGCTGCACCCGTTCCTGATGATCGAATGCCCGCGCATGCTGTTCCCGTTTGTGCGCCGCATCGTGTCGGACGTCACCCGTGACGGTGGCTTCCCGCCGCTGAACCTGGACACCGTCGACTTCCTGGCCCTGTACCGTCAGGAAATCGAACGCCGCGCCGCAGCCGAGCAGGCAAACTCGCCTGTAAGCTAACGTGCCAAGAAGTTACTGAAACTTCTTCCAAATTGCGCCGTCGCCCAGCTTTTCCACAAAAGCATCATGGGCGGCGGTTTCTTTTTCGCTGATCCGCAAGGGCAGAGGTTCAGGACGCGGGCGTGGGCGCCAATCGTCATTTGCGCCGCCATCACCCGAAGACGCCTGATTACCGGCCAGAACAAGGTCGGGCTGCCGTCCGCCGATCAGTTCCAAATAGACTTCAGCCAGAATTTCACTGTCCAATAGCGCGCCGTGAAGCGTTCGTGACGAGTTGTCGATCGCATAACGGCGGCACAACGCGTCCAACGACGCGGGCGCGCCGGGAAACTTGCTGCGGGCCATGGCAAGCGTGTCCAATGCGCGCTCCCACGGGATTTGCGGAAGGCCCATCCATTTCAGCTCGGCATTTAGGAATTTCATGTCGAAGCTGGCATTGTGGATCACCAATTTGGCGTCGCCGATGAAATCCAAAAACGCTTGTCCGACCTCTTTGAAAACAGGTTTATCCCTCAGGATCACTTCGCCCGGTTCGGCGGGGCGGGGGCTGGCCAGAAGGTCCGGACCAATGCCGTGAACGCCAAATGCCTCGTCCGGCATACCGCGTTCGGGATTGATATACTGGTGATATGTCTGCCCGGTGGGCATGTGATTCATCAGCTCAAGACACCCGATTTCCACAATCCGGTCACCGCTTACCGGGTCAAAACCAGTGGTTTCAGTATCAAGGACGATCTCACGCATCCAACTGTTCCTTCACATGTGCGATGACCTGATCCACCGCGGCTCGCGCGCCGTCCAATGTTTCGGTCGGGATGATCACATCCGCGCGGGCACGTTTGTCGGCATCGGGCACCTGTTTGGCCAGAATAGTCTCGAATTGAGCTTCTGTCATGGTGCCACGTTCCAGAACGCGGGCGCGCTGAAGTTCTGCAGGGGCCGAGACGACGACGACCAGATCCACATGTTCATGCGCGCCGATTTCAAACAGAAGCGGCATGTCCAGAAGGACAATGGGGGAGGAGCTATCGGCTAGAAACTCTGCCCGATCCTGAGCAACCAGCGGATGCACGATCTCTTCCAGTTTTTTCAGCGCATTTGTGTCTTTCGACATCCAGTTTTTCAGCGCGTCACGGCTGACCGCGCCATCAAGGATCGCGTCAGGACAAACTGCCCGGATCGGCTCGACCGCCGCGCCGCCTACGTCATAGATCCGATGTACGGCCGCATCCGCGTCCCAGATCGGAACGCCAGCGTCATCGAACATTTTCGCGGTGGTGGACTTTCCCATCCCAATCGAGCCCGTCAGCCCGATGATATACGGCCCGCTCATGCGCCCAAAACCGCGTGGCGGAGGGCATCATCGACGGCGGGGCGCGTGCCGAACCAGCGCTCGAACCCCGGAACCGCCTGATGCAGCAACATTCCAAGACCATCGACCACGTGACAGCCAGCGGCCTCGGCCTGTTGCAAGAAATCGGTTTTCAGCGGCGAATAGACCAGATCATTCACGACAGCGCCGGGCATCAGCCCATCCAGCGGCACGCGAAACTCGGGTTTTCCGGTCATACCCAACGACGAGGTGTTCACCACCGTCACCGCGCCATCCAGCATGTTGCCCGCCTTGACCCAGTCATAGACAACGATCCGCGCACCGAATTCGGCACGCAAGGCATCCGCACGGGCACGGGTGCGGTTGGACAGGCGAATTTCGGGCACGCCAAGCTCGATCAGCGATGCCAAAATGGCACGCGCCGCGCCGCCAGCGCCGAAAACGGCGGCCGGTCCAGTTTCCGGCGCCCATTCCGGCGCGGATTGGCGCAGGTTCTGTGTAAACCCGTAGCCATCGGTGTTGTCTGCGTGGATCTTGCCATCATCGCGGAAGATCAGCGTATTCGCCGCCCCGATCAGCGCCGCGCGGTCTGTAACGATGTCGGCCATCTTCAATACGGTTTCTTTATGCGGAATGGTGACGTTCAGACCAACAAACCCGGCCTTTGGCAGCGTCCGAATGACTGTTTCCAGTTCATCAACCTCGACCCGCATCGGAATGTAGTGGCCCGCGATCCCCATAGTGTGCAGCCAATGACCATGCAGCCTTGGGGACAGAGAGTGCTCGATCGGGTTTCCAATGACGCCCGCCAGGGGAATTCGTGTGTCGCTCATATCTTCAGATCTCCTCGCACGATCAGATATGACAGAAGCTCGGTCAGGGGCAAACCCAACACATTGAAATAGTCGCCGTCCACCTTGGCAAACAGGCGGACGCCTTCTTCTTCCAGCTTATACGCACCAACGGAATGGCGGATGCTATCCCAGTTCCGATCTACATAGTCATCTATGTAAGTTATTGATAATTCACGCATTTTCAATCGAACAAGCCCAACATGCCGCCAGATTGGCTTGCCATCTTCATAAAGCACTGCGGCAGAAAGCAGCCGATGCACTTTGCCGGACATCGCCGCCAACTGCGCACGCGCATCTTCCGGGTCTTTTGGCTTGGACAACACGTTCTGGTCCAGCTCGGCCACCTGATCACAGCCCAGCACCAGAGACCCCGGGTGTTTCTCGCTGATCTTACGGGCTTTGAACTCGGCCAGTGCGTCAGCAAGGTCGCGCGGGCTGGCGCCTTCAGCCTCAAGCGAGGCGCGGATCATCTCTTCATCGATGCGGGCGGGGATGATGTCGAAATCAATACCTGCGTTTCGCAACAGATCAGCGCGGATCTGCGAAGCGGACGCCAGGATCAGGGAAGCTGTCATGTGATAACCCTGTGGAAAAACTCTGTGTAATCCTGTTCTGGAATCGGCAGATAACTCGGCCCTCACCGGAACAGCTGGATAAGTCCGACCTTTACTAAGATGCTTTTCACAATTCTTCCACTGTTGGTTTTTGCCAAACGCCACCCGTGGGCGAATCTATTTCCTGCTATTTCATCCCAGTACTTATCCCCAAGACGTTTTCTTGCAGAACCCTGTGAAACATGGCTTAAAGGATTCCGTCCAGATTCCGGTTCTTCAGTTGTCCACCTGTGAACAAGTCACGGGATGGATCAATAATCCCCGTTATCCACAGGACTAACAACAACATCATCTTTTCTTCTTCTTTATTTTATTTATGAAGATCGAAGCGGATACTCAGATAAGAGGCTTAGAATGGGTGAATTTCTGTCAGATGCGTATTTCTGGACAAAGTCGCTTCACATCGTATCCGTGATCGCTTGGATGGCGGGTCTGTTCTATTTGCCGCGCCTGTTCGTCTATCACGTCGAGGTCGTGGGATCGGGCAATGAAACCGACGATCTGTTCCAGACGATGGAACGTCGGCTTCTGAAAGCGATCATGAACCCGGCGATGATCAGCTCGTGGATCTTTGGTCTTTGCCTTGTCCTAACGCCTGGAGTGGTCGACTGGTCGCTGATTTGGCCGTGGACCAAGGGGTTCTCGATCCTGGCGATGACATGGTTTCACATGTGGCTGGCTGGACGGCGTAAGGATTTCATGTCGGGTACCAACACGCTGACCGGTCGTCGATATCGTATGATGAACGAATTGCCGACGCTTTTGATGATCGTCATCGTCTTCTCGGTCGTGTTCAAATACTGATTTTGTTGACTCGCCGACGTGCAGCGCGTATCTGACCTGCTAAGCAGGCCGTCCGGCCATGCCCTTTTCCCAACTTGACATAGACCGCGTGTAAACGCCGTCATGATCCATTTCCGAGCATTTGCATGTCTGAATACCGTCTGAACCTAGCCGATCTTAAAGCCAAAAGCCCGAAAGAGCTGGTTACTATGGCTGAAGAGCTCGAGATCGAAAACGCCTCGACCATGCGCAAAGGGGACATCATGTTCTCGATCCTGCGTGAACGTGCTGATGAAGAATGGATCATCGGCGGGGACGGGGTGCTGGAAGTGCTGCAAGACGGCTTTGGCTTCCTGCGTTCGCCCGAGGCAAACTATCTGCCGGGCCCCGATGACATCTATGTTTCGCCTGACATGATCCGCCAATACTCGCTGCGTACCGGTGACACTGTCGAAGCTGTCATTGAAGCGCCGGGTGACAACGAGAATTACTTTGCCATCACAAAGGTCGAACGGATTAACTTCGCCGATCCCGAAGATGCAAAACACAAGGTTGCGTTCGACAACCTGACGCCTCTGTATCCCGATGAACGCCTGAAGATGGAGATCGAAGATCCCACCATCAAAGACCGCTCGGCCCGTGTGATCGATCTGGTCGCGCCGATCGGGAAAGGCCAGCGTTCGCTTATCGTGGCGCCGCCGCGTACGGGTAAGACGGTGATCCTGCAAAACATCGCCCACTCGATCGAAAAGAACCACCCCGAGTGCTATCTGATCGTTCTTCTGATCGACGAACGCCCGGAAGAGGTGACGGACATGCAGCGGTCCGTGAAAGGCGAGGTTGTGTCCTCGACCTTCGACGAACCTGCAACGCGTCACGTAGCCGTGTCGGAAATGGTGATCGAAAAAGCCAAGCGTCTTGTCGAACACAAGCGCGACGTCGTGATCCTGCTGGACTCGATCACCCGTCTGGGCCGTGCGTTCAACACGACCGTCCCGTCATCGGGTAAGGTTCTGACCGGTGGTGTAGATGCCAACGCCCTGCAGCGTCCGAAGCGTTTCTTTGGTGCGGCACGTAACATCGAAGAGGGCGGCTCGCTGACCATCATCGCGACCGCGCTGATCGATACCGGATCGCGCATGGACGAAGTGATCTTTGAAGAATTCAAAGGCACCGGCAACAGCGAGATCGTGCTGGATCGCAAGATCGCTGACAAGCGCGTCTTCCCGGCCATCGACATTCTGAAATCCGGCACCCGGAAAGAGGACCTTCTGGTCGATCCGAAAGACCTGCAGAAAACCTATGTTCTGCGCCGCATTCTGAACCCGATGGGTACCACGGATGCTGTTGAATTCCTGCTTTCTAAGCTGAAGCAGACCAAGTCGAATTCGGAATTCTTCGACTCGATGAACACCTAATATGTAACTAAATCAATAGGTTAGTCCAATGGACACGATCTATGCTCTTGCCAGTGCTCGCGGGAAAGCGGGCGTCGCGGTGGTCCGGATTTCCGGGCCACACGCGTTTTCTGCGGTCCGCGCACTTGCGGGCAATCTACCTGCACTGCGTCGTGCGGGATTGCGCCGTCTGGTAAATGCGGACGGGGCGTTGCTGGACGAAGCCTTGGTGCTGCTGTTCGAAGCAGGTTCCAGCTTTACCGGTGAAGACGTAGCCGAGCTTCAATTGCATGGATCGACGGCTGTGGTCCGTGCCGTGCTGGCCGAGCTATCAAAGCAAGACGGCTTGCGCCCCGCAGAGCCCGGAGAATTCACCCGCCGCGCGCTTGAAAACGAATGCCTCGACCTGGCGCAGGTAGAGGGGCTGGCGGACCTTCTGGATGCCGAGACCGAGGCACAGCGCAAGCAGGCCGTAGGCGTGCTGTCTGGCGCTCTGGGCGCCCTCGCTGGGGCGTGGCGCACCGACCTGATCCGTGCGGCTGCACTGCTGGAAGCCACCATTGATTTCGCGGATGAAGACGTGCCCGTTGATGTCTCGCCCGAAGTGAACGCGCTGCTGGACACCACGCTGGAAAGCCTTGAACGCGAAACCGCGGGTACGCGCATTGCCGAACGGATCCGTGATGGGTTTGAGGTGGCGATTGTAGGTCGTCCGAATGCCGGGAAATCCACGCTTCTAAACACGCTGGCAGGGCGTGAGGCGGCGATCACCTCGGATATTGCTGGGACCACCCGCGACGTGATTGAGGTCCATATGGAGCTTGCAGGGCTTCCTGTGACGGTGCTGGACACGGCAGGTGTCCGCGACACCCAAGATCAGGTTGAAGCCATCGGTGTGGCTAGGGCGCTTGAGCGCGCAAAGGCTGCGGATATTCGCGTCTTCCTGCTGGAAGGGGCCGATGATCGGCCCGCGATGGACCCGTTGAAAGATGATCTTGTGGTGCACGGAAAGGCCGATCTGGGTGCGTCTGGCGACTTGGTTGTCTCGGGTAAAACCGGGCAGGGCATGGATCAGCTGGTGCAAAAGATCTCGTCCGTTCTAGAAACCCGTGTTCAGGGGGCGGGGATCGCGACGCGCGAGCGGCACCGTATCGCGATGGAACGTGCCCTGTTCTCTTTGGAAGATGCGCGAATCGAGGTACAACACGGCCCCGAACGCGCTGAATTTGCCGCAGAAGAGATCAGAACTGCCATTCGTGCCCTTGATAGTCTTGTCGGGCATGTCGATGTAGAGCATCTGCTGGACGAGATCTTCTCGAGCTTTTGTCTGGGAAAATAGCGTGTGCGTAGCGAAGGAGTGTTTCACGTGAAACATTTGGATTTCGATGTGATTGTTGTTGGGGGCGGGCACGCTGGTGCCGACGCTGCCCACGCTGCTGCGCGTATGGGTGCAAACACCGCATTGATCACTTTGCGTAAAGAAGATCTGGGTGTGATGTCCTGTAACCCCGCTATCGGTGGGCTTGGAAAAGGCCATTTGGTGCGCGAGATTGATGCGCTTGATGGCTTGATGGGGCGCGTTTCTGACCAAGCGGGCATTCAATTCCGTCTGCTGAATCGCCGTAAAGGGCCCGCCGTACAAGGCCCGCGTGCGCAGGCAGACCGTGCGATCTATCGCAAAGCCATGTCTGCCGAGATCCTGTCGACCAAAGGCCTGACCCTGATCGAAGGTGAAACGACTGACCTGATCATGGACGGAAACCGTGTAGGCGGTGTCGTGCTTGAAGACGGATCGCAGCTGCATGCGGGCGCTGTGGTGCTGACTACAGGCACGTTTTTGCGTGGGATTATCCATATCGGCGACAAGCAAAGCCAAGGCGGCCGCATGGGGGATCGCCCGTCGGTCAAACTGGCGGAACGTATTGATTCCTTTGGGCTTCCGCTTGGGCGCCTGAAAACAGGAACCCCTCCGCGACTGAATGGGAAAACCATCAATTGGGACATTCTGGCGTCGCAGCCGGGCGACGATGATCCCGCGATGTTTTCCTTTATGAATAAGGCGCCAATCGCACGGCAGATTTCCTGCGGGATCACGCATACGAACATGCAAACGCATGACATTATTCGCGCCAATCTGGACCGCTCGGCCATGTATGGCGGCCACATCGACGGTGTTGGGCCGCGATATTGCCCGTCAATCGAAGATAAAATCGTGCGCTTTGCAGACAAAGACAGCCATCAGATTTTCCTCGAACCAGAGGGGCTGGACGATGATACGGTGTATCCCAACGGGATCAGCACCTCTTTACCGGTCGAGGTTCAGGAAGATTACGTGCGTTCGATCGTTGGGCTTGAGAATGTTGAGATTCTTCAGCCTGGTTATGCCATCGAGTATGACTACGTCGACCCGCGCTCGTTGACCGAAACTCTGTCGCTTCGGGATGTGCCCGGGCTTTATCTTGCTGGTCAGATCAACGGAACCACTGGGTACGAAGAAGCTGCAGCGCAAGGTCTGGTCGCCGGCACCAATGCAGCGCTTGCGGTGCAGGGCAGGGATCCTGTGATTTTTTCGCGTTCGAACTCTTATATCGGCGTCATGGTCGACGATTTGATCACGCGCGGCGTCACCGAGCCTTACCGCATGTTCACATCACGCGCCGAGTACCGCCTGTCGCTTCGTGCGGATAATGCGGATCAGCGCCTGACGCCCTTGGGAATTGACCTCGGACTTGTAAAGCAAATGCGGAAAACGGCGTTTGAAGCCAAGCGCGAAGCGTTGGAGCAAGCGAAAGACAAGCTGACGCAAGTCACCTATACACCACAAGATCTAGTAGGCTTGGACCTGAATGTACGTAAGGATGGTACAAGACGCACCGCTTACGAGCTTCTTGCCTTCCCCGACATGAGTTTTGAAAAGCTGGTTCAGTTGGATGAATCTCTTGATCAGATAGATGATGAGGTGAAGCTCCAAGTCGCCCGGGATGCGCTTTATGCGAACTATATTGAACGTCAGCAGAAGGATGTTGAGGCCCTAAAGCGGGACGAAGCGCACGTAATTCCGGAAGATTTCGATTATTCAGCGTTTAGCGGGCTTTCGAACGAGCTTGCATCGAAGCTTCAGGCCTCACGACCGCGGACTTTGGCGCATGCCAGCCGGGTCGAGGGTATGACCCCTGCAGCGCTGACGCTTCTTTTGTCGAAGATTCGCCAGTTCGAGCGGAAGCGCACAGCATGAATCACGCCGAATTTCAGAGCCAGGTCGATGTTTCACGTGAAACATTCGAGCGACTCGAGGCCTATGTCGCATTGCTGACCAAGTGGAACACCGCAATTAATCTGGTTTCGCCCAGTACGATTTCGCAGATTTGGTCGCGGCACATTCTTGATTCGGCCCAGATATATGGGCTTGCGCCAGAAAACCCCAATATATGGTGTGACCTCGGATCGGGCGGGGGGCTTCCAGCGCTAGTCGTTTCGATCATGGCGAAGGACATTCGTCCCGGCCTTTCGATGACTTGTATTGAAAGCGATCTGCGTAAGGCGACCTTCTTGCGGACCGTCGCGCGCGAATTGGATCTTAAATTGACCGTCCGGTCAGAACGAATCGAGAAAGCCGAGCCTCAGAGTGCTGATATCCTGTCTGCACGCGCCTTGGCGCCGCTTAACGCACTTTGTGGCTTTGCCAAGCGCCACTTAAGGCCCGGCGGCGTTGCGATTTTCCCAAAGGGCGAAAACTATCGCCAGGAAGTACACGAAGCCCTTGAAAACTGGTCGTTTCAGCTTGATACATATCCCAGCAAGACCCATCCAAATGCCGTTATTCTGAAGATCGGAGAAATCTCACGTGTCTGACCAATTCCAAGAACGCGGGCCGAAGATTATTGCCATCACCAATCAGAAAGGCGGCGTCGGGAAGACGACAACAACGATCAACCTGGGCGCGGGGCTGGCTGAAGCTGGAAAACGTGTTCTTTTGATTGATCTGGACCCGCAGGGCAATGCGTCGACTGGGTTGGGTGTCTCGGCCGATGATCGCGATATGAGCACTTACGATCTTTTGTTGGAAGAGGCGTCCGTGCTGGACGTCATTACCAAAACCACCGTCGAACATTTGCTGATTTCACCGGCGACAACTGATCTGTCTTCAGCTGATATCGAGCTGGTATCGAATGAAAAGCGCAGCCACCTGTTGCGGGACGCACTGCGAGATGTTGCGTTGTCTAAGCTCGACCTCGACTATATCTTGATTGATTGCCCCCCTTCTTTGAACCTTCTGACTGTAAATGCACTGGTCGCAGCAGACAGCGTTTTGATCCCGCTTCAAAGTGAGTTCTTTGCACTGGAAGGCTTGTCACAGCTTCTTCTGACCGTTCGCGAAGTCCGCCAAGCCGCCAATCAGCAGCTCAGAATCGAAGGCGTTGTGTTGACCATGTATGACAGCCGCAACAACCTGTCTCGCCAGGTCGAGGCCGACGCGCGCGAGAACCTGGGCGAACTGGTCTTCAAGACCATGATTCCGCGCAATGTGCGCGTCAGCGAGGCGCCCTCTTTCGCGCTGCCGGTCTTGATGTATGATCCGACGTCCAAAGGTAGCCGAGCCTATCGAAATCTGGCGGCGGAACTGATTAAACGATGATCGGAGGCGAGTAATGAGCAAATCAAAGAAAAATCGCGGCTTGGGACGTGGCTTGTCGGCCCTGATGGCGGATGTTGCTGTCGAAGAAATGCCTAAAGGATCTTCGCCAGAGCCACGCCGCGCAGATATGATGGTTCCGATTGAGAAGGTTAAGCCGAACCCGGAACAGCCGCGCCGCACCTTTACGCCAGAGCAGCTAGATGATCTGGCGGCCTCGGTGAAGGAAAAGGGGGTTATCCAGCCCCTTATTGTGCGTCCGCGCCCCGGAAGTGACGATGAGTACGAGATTGTCGCGGGCGAACGCCGTTGGCGCGCGTCACAGATGGCGAAACTTCACCAACTTCCTGTAATCATTCGAGAATATTCCGACACCGAGGCGTTGGAAGTCGCGATTATCGAGAACATTCAACGCGCTGATCTGAATGCTATTGAAGAGGCAGCCGGCTATCGCGATCTGATGGACCGGTTTGGGCATACGCAGGAAAAAGTTTCGGAAGCTCTGGGCAAAAGCCGCAGCCACATTGCCAACTTGCTGCGCCTTTTGAACTTGCCAGATGATGTTCAGGCCTTTGTGCGCGACGGAAAACTGACAGCCGGACACGCGCGGACACTGGTTACCGCAGTTAATCCCTCGGCCTTGGCGCGCGAGATCATCAATAAAGGTCTGTCGGTGCGCGCTGCCGAGAAGCTGGCGAAGGGATCTGCACCAAGCAAGCCGCGCCCAGCAAGCCCGAAGGCCGAGAAAGACGCCGACACCAAGGCGCTGGAAGGCGATCTGTCGGCGACGATGGGTATGAAGGTTCAGATTGACCACAAAGCGGGCGGAGAGGCGGGGACCGTCACCATTCGCTATCAAAATCTGGATCAGCTGGACGATATTTGCAGCAAGTTGTCGGTTTAATCCGGCAAAAGCTCTCGTAGAATACCATTTAGCACCGGGCGGCCATTTTCGGTCGCCCGAAGTGTATTCCCGTCCAGGTCGATCAGATCAAGCTCAATCAAGTCTTTGAATTTATTAACGTTAATCGGGTTCTCGTGGATCTTGTTCAGACGGGCAAGATCGATACCCTCGGCGGTGCGAAGGCCCATCAGCAAGAATTCCGCTGCCCATTCGTCGGCCGGAATGACGTCACGCAGGCTTTCACCACTGCCTTGCGACACAGTTTTCAGCCATTCATTCGGCGCCAGCGCGGTTTCCGTCGCATAGCGCGTTCCGTTAAGCGTGATGCGCCCATGCGCGCCGGGTCCAATCCCCAGCCAGTCGCCAGATCGCCAATAAATCAAGTTATGTCGGCTTTCATCGCCAGGTCGCGCGTGGTTCGAGACCTCGTAGGCCGGAATTCCGGCATCGCGCGTAATGCGCTGAGTCAGGAAGAACATTTCAGTGGCTTGTTCATCAAGCGGAAGGCCCAGAAGCTTTCCAGCTTCATGTCGTGCGCCGAATGCGGTGCCGGGTTCGATAGTCAGCTGGTACATCGACAGGTGTGACGGCTCGAAGCTGAGCGCTTCGCGCAATTCTTCATCCCAGGCTTCAATACTTTGATCCTGACGGGCATAGATCAGGTCGAAGTTAACCCGAGAAAACAGCGATTTCGCCAGCGTTAGAGCCTGTTTCGCCTCATCCACACTGTGCAGGCGACCAAGTTTCCGCAGGTCGTCATTGTTCAAAGCCTGAATGCCCATCGACACGCGATTTACGCCGCCATCGCGGTATCCAGCGAAGTTTTGCGCTTCGATCGAGCTGGGGTTGGCCTCTAGTGTGATCTCGATATCGTTGGCAAAGGTCCAGTGTTGCTTTGCCTCATCAATGATCGCGGCCACGGTTTCCGGGGCCATCAGGCTGGGCGTGCCGCCACCGAAATAGATCGAATCCAGTACGCGGCCTTCAGTTTCAGCCCCAACGCGGCGCAACTCGGCAAGATAGGCCTCAAGCCACGCGGATTGATCGATTGTCGTCGCCACATGGCTGTTGAAATCGCAATAGGGGCATTTCGAGGCGCAGAACGGCCAATGCACATACAGCCCGAAGCCGCCGATTTGCCAGTTCTCAGGCAAAGGCGCCCTTCACCAGCTTGGCAAACGCGTCGGCGCGATGGCTCATCTGGTGCTTCTTGTCTGGATCCATTTCGCCAAAGGTGATGTCGAAGCCTTCAGGCACGAAAATCGGGTCATACCCAAAGCCTTGATCGCCGCGCATGGGCCACGTCAGCGATCCTTCGACTTTGCCTTCGAAAACCTCGTCATGTCCGTCGGGCCAGGCAAGGCACAGCGTGCAGCAAAACCGAGCGGTGCGGGGCAGGGGCGCGTTCTTTTCTTCCAGAAGCGTCCAGGTTTTTTCCATCGCCATGGGAAAATCACGCCCGTTCGGCGTTTCGGCCCAATCTGCGGTGTAAACGCCCGGCGCGCCGTCCAGCGCGTCAACCATGATGCCGCTGTCATCCGACAGGGCGGGCAATCCGCTTTCTTTGGCGGCGAAATGAGCTTTGATCTGGGCGTTGCCGATGAAGGTGTCTTCGGTTTCTTCCGGTTCTTCCAATCCCAGAGCGCCAGCAGAGGTGACGGCGATGCCAAAAGGCTCTAACAAGGCGGAAATCTCGCGTAATTTGCCCGCATTGTGGGTGGCTACTACCAGTTTATCGCCGTCAAACTTCCGCATTATGCTGTCGCCTGAAGTTGTGCTGCGACCAGCTCGGACACGCCTTTGTCGGCCAGATCCATCAACTGGTTCATTTGATCGCGGGTGAAGGTCGAGCCTTCAGCGGACATCTGCACTTCGATCAGTTTCGGGCCGCAGAGAACAAAGTTGCCATCAACACCGGCTTCGCTGTCTTCCGGATAGTCCAGATCCAGCACTGGCTGACCAGCATAAATACCGCAGGAAACGGCAGCGACCGGATCCATCAGCGGATCGGTGGTGATGTCGCCAGCTTTCAGCAGCTTGTTCACCGCCAAACGCAGCGCAACCCAACCGCCAGTGATCGCAGCACAGCGGGTGCCGCCATCGGCTTGGATCACGTCGCAATCCACGGTGATCTGACGTTCGCCCAGGGCCACCAGATCGATGCCTGCACGCAGCGAACGGCCGATCAGGCGTTGAATTTCAACAGTACGGCCGCCCTGTTTGCCGGCAGCGGCCTCGCGACGCATGCGCGAACCGGTCGAACGGGGCAGCATGCCGTATTCCGCAGTCACCCAGCCCTTGCCGGTATTGCGAAGAAACGGGGGAACGCGCGCTTCCAGCGAGGCGGTGCACAGCACATGCGTATCGCCTACCCGGATCATGCAAGATCCTTCGGCGTGTTTTGTTACCCCGGTCTCGATTGAAATCGGGCGCATTTGATCTAAATCTCGAGCTGAGGGGCGCATGGCTTCTTCCTTTGTTTCCGCTTTGAAAGCGTGATAGCCATGGGTCCGGCAAAAAGGCAAGGCTAAGCTGATGGCAGACGCTTCTGATTTGATCGGAGACATGAATGATCGCTCGCGCGAGGTCTTCCGGTGCATCGTAGAAAGCTATCTTGAAACGGGCGCGCCGGTTGGATCGCGCAGCCTGACCCGCAGCCTGACGGAAAATGTCAGCGCGGCAACCATTCGCAATGTGATGCAAGACCTAGAGTACATGGGGTTGTTGGACAGTCCACATGTCTCGGCTGGGCGCATCCCGACGGAACTTGGCTTGCGGATGTTTGTGGATGGGCTGCTTGAAGTGTCGGATCTGACGATGGATGACCGACAGAAAATTGATGCAACTGTCGGAAATGAAAGCAATATCAACTCGATGATGGATCGGGTGGGCGCGGCTTTGTCCGGGATCACGGCGGGGGCCAGTTTGGTTCTGACGCCCAAACACGAAGCGCCGATCAAACATATCGAGTTCGTGTCGCTTGGACCCGACCGGGCCTTGGCGGTGCTGGTCTTTGCGGATGGTCACGTGGAAAACCGCGTGTTCGAACCGCCCGTGGGGCAAACCCCAAGCTCGATGCGAGAGGCGGCGAACTTCCTGAACGCTTTGGCCGAAGGCCGTACGATTTCCGAGCTTCAGCGGATTATTTCATCCGAAATCACAAATCGGCGGCAAGAACTCGACACGCTGGCGCAGGCCTTGATCGAAAGCGGCGCTGCGATTTGGGAGAACGAGGGCCAGACCTATGAACGGCTAATCGTGCGCGGACGCTCGAATCTTCTAACAGAAGACGGGCCCGAGATTGATTTGGAGCGCATCCGAACGCTGTTTGATGACCTTGAACGTAAGCGTGATATCGCCGAATTCCTTGATCTGGCCGATCAGGGCGAAGGCGTGCGCATTTTTATTGGGTCCGAGAACAAACTTTTCTCACTTTCGGGTTCCTCTTTGGTGGTTTCCCCTTATATGAACGCTGATCGAAAGATCATTGGTGCTGTGGGTGTGATTGGCCCGACGCGGCTGAACTATGGGCGGATTGTTCCTGTTGTGGACTATACCGCGCAATTGATCGGCAAAATGATCTCGGATCGAGGATAAAGGCCGAGGATAGAGGCAAAGATTATGACGGACGCGAAAACCGAACGCGCAGAGGAACTGGAACCGGGCATCGACAAGCTGATGACCGAAGAAGTGACCCTTGAGGACGAGGTGAACCTCGAAGACGAGCTGATTGCCGCGCGTGCAGAGCGTGACGAGATGAAAGATCGTTTCATGCGTGCGCTGGCGGATGCAGAGAATTCCCGCAAACGTGGCGAACGTGACCGTCGCGAGGCCGAGAACTATGGCGGATCGAAGTTGGCGCGCGACATGCTGCCGGTCTACGACAACATGAAACGCGCGCTTGAGGCATCCAGCGATGCTGGTGAAGCGGATAAGGCTCTGCTGGAGGGCGTTCAGCTAACCATGCGCGCCTTGTTGGGCATCTTTGACAAGCACGGCATTCACCTGCTGTCACCCGAAATTGGCGATGAGTTTGACCCGGAAGTTCACGAAGCCATGTTCGAAGCCCCGGTGCCCGGCACCAGAGCTGGCGATATCATTCAGGTAATGGCTGAAGGCTTCATGCTGCATGACCGATTGCTGCGCCCGGCGCAGGTTGGCGTGTCGTCGACACCGAAGTAAGCGGCTCTAACGCAGCTGAATTTGGCTAAACGCCCTCGGATTTCCGGGGGCGTTTACTTTTCCGCCGCCAGCTCTTTCAATTCATAAAGCAGGTTCAGGGCGTCAATCGGCTTCAGGTCGTCCGGATGGATATCTTTCAGCGCTAGATCCAAGTCACTGGGGCCGGTTGGTGCGCTTTGGGCAGGTTCGGAAATGGCTGAAAACAGCGGAAGATCATCAATGATAGCCTTCTGGCCCGATCCTTCGCGTTCACCTTTTTCCAACGCTTCCAGCACCACATTTGCGCGGGCGACAACGCTGTCGGGAAGGCCGGCCAGCTTCGCGACTTGCACACCGTAAGACCGATCAGCCGCGCCTTTGCGGACTTCGTGCAGGAAAATGACCTCGCCATCCCATTCTTTCACGGCAATCGTGGCGTTCTCGACACCGTCCAACTTGTCGGACAGCTGCGTCATCTCGTGGTAATGCGTGGCGAAGAGCGCGCGGGATTTGTTGACGTCGTGCAGGTGTTCCAGCGTGGCCCAAGCGATGGACAAGCCGTCATAGGTTGCCGTGCCGCGCCCGATTTCATCCAAAATGACCAAAGCCCGGTCGTCTGCTTGGTTCAGAATGGCAGCAGTTTCGACCATTTCGACCATGAAGGTCGATCGACCCCGCGCCAGATCGTCCGACGCGCCGACGCGGCTGAACAATTGCGAGACCAAACCGATATGCGCGGATTTTGCTGGAACAAAGCTGCCGGCCTGTGCCAGCAGGGCAATCAGCGCGTTCTGGCGCAGGAAGGTCGACTTACCGGCCATGTTTGGTCCGGTCAGAAGCCAGACATCAGCGGCGCGGGCCCCATCGGCAAGATCGCAATCGTTTGCGACGAAGGCCTCACCTGATCTGCGCAGCGCGGCCTCGACCACTGGGTGGCGGCCGCCTTCTACGTGAAACACGCGGCTGTCATCTACCACCGGGGCGGACCAGTTGTCGGAGCGTGCCAAATCGGCGAAACCGGTTGCCACGTCGATTTCGGACAGGGCGCGGGCGGTGTCAGACACAGCCGCCACCTGATCCAGAATTGCACCAACTAGGCTGGAATAGAGACGTTTTTCAATCTCTAACGCCCGATTGCCCGCATTCAGGATCTTGGTTTCCATATCGCTCAGCGCGACAGTGGTGAACCGCACCGCATTCGCTGTGGTTTGTCGGTGAATATAGGTTTCCGACAACGGCGGGTTCAGCATCTTCTCGGCGTGGGTCGCTGTGGTTTCGATGAAATAGCCCAGCACATTGTTGTGCTTCACTTTCAGCGAGCCGATCCCGGTATGCTCGGCATATTGCGCCTGCATTGCGGCGATTACGCTGCGGCCCTCGTCACGCAGCTGCCGCGCTTCGTCGAGATCTTCGTCATACCCGGGTGCGACAAAGCCGCCGTCGCGGGCGAGAAGCGGGGGTTCTGCGACCAGCGCTTGATCCAGAAGCTCGATCAAATCGTCATGCCCGCGCAGATTTGCCGAAGCCTCGGCCAGCTTGGCGGGAAGATCGGATTGCGTCAGGCCGTCAGACAGATCACCCGCAGCGGCAAGCCCGTTGCGGATGGCGCCCAGATCACGTGGGCCTCCGCGCTCTAACCCTAATCGAGACAGGGCGCGGTCGATATCCGGCACATTGCGCAGGAACTCGCGCGTGTTTTCACAAATCAGTCTCTGTTCCACCAGAAAACGCACCGCATCAAGGCGGGCGTTGATTTCGGATAAGGTGCGAGAGGGGCTGGAGATCCGTCGTTCGAGCAAGCGCCCACCGCCTGCGGTCACAGTGCGGTCAATCACAGATATCAGCGACCCGTCACGTCCGCCCGACAGGCTGTGCGTCAGTTCTAGATTGCGGCGCGTGGCGGCATCGATCTGCATCGCGCCTTGCGCCAGTTCTTTTACCGGCGGCCGCAGAAGGGGCAGTTTGCCCTTCTGAGTAATGTCCAGATACTCGACGATGGCACCCATTGCGCCAAGTTCGGCCCGTGAGAAGTTGCCAAATGCATCAAGCGATCCGATTTTATAGAGATCCAGAAGACGCTTTTCTGCCCCGGTGCTGTCAAAAGCTGCGCGTCCCAGCTCGGTGGGGGATGCACCCGACTCAGTGACTATTACAGCACAATCTGAGTAATCAGCCTCGGACAACACCACCTCGCGCGGGGCAAGGCGGGCAAGTTCCGGACCAAAACGCACAGGCGGGCAGGGCATGACACGGAACGCGCCGGTCGAAATGTCGACCCACGCCAGCGCGGCTTCGTCGCGCACGACATTATAAGCGGCCAAGAAATTGTGGCGGCGCGCGTCCAGCAAGCTTTCTTCTGTCAACGTGCCGGGTGTGACCAGCCGTACGACGTCACGCCGCACGACAGATTTCGAGCCGCGCTTCTTCGCTTCGGCCGGGTTCTCTAACTGTTCGCAGACTGCGACGCGAAATCCTTTGCGGATCAGTGTCAGCAAATAGCCTTCGGCTGCGTGAAAGGGCACGCCGCACATGGGAATGTCTTCGCCCAGATGCTTGCCGCGTTTGGTCAGTGCAATATCCAGGGCGGCGGCCGCGGCGACGGCGTCATCAAAGAAAAGCTCGTAAAAATCGCCCATGCGATAGAACAAAAGGGCATCCTGATAGCCCTGTTTGATCTCAAGAAACTGCGCCATCATTGGCGTGATCTTGGCTGGTTTATCGCTCACCTGCTGCCCCCCGGCGTTTTGCTTTGCGACAGACTAGGGCGTCGTGCGTCGGGGTGAAAGAGGGGTCAGGTATTTTTGCGGCGCGAGACCCAGTTCCAGCTGCTTTCGCACATGTCATCCAACCCGCGCTCTGCCTCAAAACCCAATACATCGCGGGCTTTGGTTGGGTCGCCGTAAACGCTGGCCACGTCGCCCGCGCGACGCGGGCACATTTGATAGGGAAGCTCTTTCCCGGCGGCTTGCTCATAAGCGCGGAGCATATCCATCACCGAGTATCCGGTGCCTGTGCCGAGGTTCACAGTGTGACCTTCGTTGGTGTTCAACAGCGCATCCACCGACTGCACATGCCCGCGCGCCAGATCCATCACGTGGATATAGTCGCGCACGCCGGTGCCATCGGGCGTGTCATAGTCGTCTCCGAAGACTGAAAGCTTCTCAAGCTCGCCAGTGGCGACTTTGGCGATATAGGGCATCAGGTTGTTGGGAATGTCGTTCGGATCTTCTCCGATCAGGCCCGTTTCATGCGCACCTGCCGGATTGAAATAGCGCAGGATCCCGAAGGCCCAGCGGTCGTCCGCAGTTGCGACCTGTTCTAGGGACTGTTCGCAGACCAGCTTGGTATAGCCATAGGGATTGTTGAAGCTGCGCGGGGCGGTTTCCGGTACGGGCAGTTGATCCGGCTGGCCATAGACGGTGGCCGAGGATGAGAAGACCAGACGGAACACACCCGCCGCCTTCATCACGTTCAAAAGCGTATAGAGACCCGAGATGTTGGTGGTCAGATAGTCCAGCGGCTTTTCGGTGCTTTCACCCACAGCTTTCAGCGCGGCGAAGTGGATGACGGCGTCAAACGTGTGCTCGGCAAACACGCGGGTCAAAAGGGATTCATCCAGCACGTTTCCATCAACGTGGACGACTTTTTCGCCACTGATCACTTCAAGCCTGTCCAGCACGCCCCGATCCGCGTTCGAGAAGTTGTCAAGGATCACAACCTGATACCCGGCCTTGGTCAGCTCGACAAAGGTATGAGAGCCAATGAACCCTGCGCCGCCGGTCAAAAGGACTTTTTGTGCCACGAGATGCCTCCAAATCTGTTGATCGAGATATAGGATGGATCGGGCCGAAAGGCACGTGCGAATGAATTTGGGGCGTCAGATTGCGATTGTTGCGGCGATCTTCGGAAATAATTTCCAACAATTACCTAAAAACCCCCAATAAAAGACAGATTAATAGCTGAATACCGGTTGAGGCCCGGATTTTCCCCCTGTAAGGGTTTGGCTTCGTAAGAAGATGACAAAGGCCCGAACCATGCCCAAAGCCAAGATCACTGATGCAGAGGCGCTAGCCTTCCATATTGACCCCACGCCGGGCAAGTTCGAGATCACGCCGTCCGTCCCGATGACCACGCAGCGCGACCTTTCCCTGGCCTATTCGCCGGGTGTTGCAGTTCCCTGTGAAGCGATCGCCGAGAACCCGCAGACGGCTTATGACTATACCAACAAGGGCAACCTTGTTGCGGTGATTTCCAACGGGACCGCAGTTCTGGGACTGGGCAATCTGGGCGCTTTGGCCTCGAAGCCGGTGATGGAGGGTAAGGCGGTTCTGTTCAAACGCTTTGCTGACGTAAACTCGATCGATATCGAGCTGGACACCGAAGACCCCGAAGCGTTTATCAGCGCGGTCAAGCTGATGGGCCCGACCTTTGGCGGCATCAATCTGGAAGACATCAAAGCGCCCGAGTGCTTCATCATCGAGCAGCGCTTGAAGGAAGAAATGGACATCCCGGTCTTCCACGACGACCAGCACGGCACGGCGGTGATTTGTGCGGCTGGCCTTTTGAACGCACTGCATCTATCGGGCAAGAAGATCGAGGATTGTCGCATCGTTTTGAACGGCGCGGGCGCTGCGGGCATTGCCTGTATCGAGTTGATCAAGTCAATGGGCGCGCAACATGACAATTGCATCGTTTGTGACACCAAGGGTGTGATCTATCAGGGTCGTACCGAAGGTATGAACCAGTGGAAGTCGGCCCACGCCGCCAACACCGAACTGCGTACCTTGGAAGAAGCAATGGACGGCGCAGACGTATTCCTTGGCGTGTCGGTCAAAGGCGCGGTGACGCAGGACATGGTTGCCTCGATGGCGGATAACCCGGTCATCTTCGCCATGGCGAACCCCGATCCGGAAATCACGCCCGAAGAAGCCCACGAAGTACGCAATGATGCGATCGTTGCGACCGGTCGTTCGGACTATCCGAACCAGGTGAACAACGTGCTTGGCTTCCCGTATCTGTTCCGCGGTGCGCTGGACATCAACGCACGCGCCATTAATGACGAGATGAAGATTGCTTGTGCGCAGGCACTGGCCGAGCTCGCCCGCGAAGATGTGCCGGATGAAGTTGCCATGGCCTATGGCAAGAAGCTGACCTTTGGTCGCGACTACATCATTCCGACCCCGTTTGATCCGCGCTTGATCCACGTGATCCCGCCAGCAGTTGCACGGGCCGGGATGGACACGGGCGTCGCGCGCCGTCCGATCATTGATATGGACGGGTACGAACAAAGCCTGAAGGCACGGATGGACCCGACGGCCTCGATCCTGCGCGGTATCACGGCGCGGGCGCGTAAGAACCAGGCAACGATGATCTTTGCCGAAGGTGATAATTCGCAAGTTCTGCGGGCTGCCGTTCAGTATCAGCGAAATGGCTATGGTCAGGCGCTGGTTGTTGGGCGCGAAGAAGATGTGAAAGCCAAGCTAACCGCCGATGGTTTGGGCGACGCCGTGCGCGAGCTGCGCATTGTGAACGCTGCAAACACCGAGCATTTGGAGACCTACAAGGATTTCCTGTACGAGCGCCTTCAGCGTCAGGGCTTCGACCATCACGACATTCACCGTCTGGCCGCACGGGATCGCCACGTGTTCGCGTCGCTTATGCTGGCGCACGGTCATGGTGACGGCCTGATCACCGGCGCGACCCGGAAATCGGCCTATGTTCTGGATCGGATCAACCACGTATTTGACGCCCGCGCCAGCGATGGTGCTGTGGGTGTGACCGCGATTTTGCACAAGGGGCGCATCGTCCTGATGGCAGATACCTTGGTGCATGAATGGCCCGAAACCGAAGATCTGGCAAATATTGCTGAACGTGCCGCCGCCGTCGCGCGCGGTCTAGGCCTTGAGCCGCGTGTCGCCTTCGTAAGCTTCTCGACCTTCGGCTATCCGGTCTCGGAACGCGCCTCGAAACTGCACGAAGCACCGGCCATTCTGGAAGCGCGCGGCGTAGACTTCGAGTTTGAAGGCGAAATGACTGCAGACGTGGCCCTGAACGCTGACGTGATGGCGCAATATCCGTTCTGCCGCCTGTCTGGCCCAGCCAACATTCTGGTGGTTCCGGCCCGTCACTCGGCGTCGATCTCGGTCAAGATGATGCAGGAACTGGCCGGCGCCACGGTCATCGGTCCGATCCTGTCGGGCATCGACCAGCCGATCCAGATTTGTTCGACCAACTCGACCTCGAACGACATTCTGAACATGGCGATGTTGGCGGCCACCCGGTTGGGCAAGCGCTAATTCAGCTTAGTTAGAGACGTTTTCGGCCCGTGGGATTCCCGCGGGCCGTTTGCGTTCTGTGCAGGTTTGAACAGGTCTGACGCGTATTGCGCTGAGTTGTTTGATGACCGGAGGCTGTTATCTTTTCTGCAGAAGATAGGAGGCTCCGATGGGTCAGCTTGTGGATGGCGTCTGGCACGACGTTTGGTACGACACCAAGAAAACCGGCGGGAAATTCAGACGCGAAGACGCACGCTTTCGCAATTGGGTCACGGAAGATGGTGCCGCCGGCCCAACGGGTGATGGCGGGTTCAAGGCCGAGGCTGGTCGCTATCATCTGTATGTCTCACTTGCCTGTCCCTGGGCACACCGCACCCTGATCTTTCGCAAGCTGAAGGGGCTGGAAGATCTGATCGGCGTGACCGCCGTGCATCCGCATATGTTGTCAAACGGGTGGGAGTTTGATGCCGCCGACCCAGATCCGTTGTTCGGGCACAGTTTTATGCATCAGATCTATACCACGGACAAAGCCGATTACTCGGGCCGGGTGACTGTGCCTGTTCTGTGGGACAAAGTGCAAAATCGCATTGCCAGCAACGAAAGCTCCGAGATCATCCGGATGTTCAATTCCGCCTTTAACGGCCTGACTGGGAATACGCAGGACTTCTACCCTCAAGCGCTGCGCGATCAGATCGACGCGATCAACGACGACATCTATCAAAACATCAATAATGGTGTCTATCGCTGCGGATTTGCCACCACGCAAGAGGCATATGAGCAGGCGTTCGACGCCCTTTTCGACGCGCTGGATAGGGTCGAGAGCATCCTGTCAGAAACCCGTTATCTGGTTGGCAGCCAGCTGACCGAGGCAGATTGGCGTCTGTTCACAACGCTAATCCGATTTGATGCGGTCTATCATGGGCACTTCAAAACCAACCTGAAACGGATCGAGGATTTCCCGAACATCTCGAACTATCTGCGCGAGCTGTATCAACATCCCGGCGTGGCCGACACGGTGAACATGGAGCACATCAAGTCGCACTACTACTATTCGCACGAGACGATCAATCCGACGCGCGTTGTACCTAAAGGTCCGGCGCTGAACTTTGATCGCCCCCATGACCGGGATCGCTTCTGACCCGGTTTGACTTGTTTCACGGGACGGCCCTAGGGTTGCCCATGGGATATGCTGTGGACCATCTGCGCGGAAAGCATCCGCTTTGGCAAAGCTTCTGGCTCAACGGCGTTGGGGTGCGGCTGGCTGTCTATGCCTTGATTTTGATGGTTTTGCGCGACGCTCCGATTGCGATTTGGGCGGCTGTGGTACTAGTAGGCGCCGATGCGTTGTGCCTGTTGTGGCAAAGCGTGGGCTATTTCCGCGCGGCGGAAGGGCGGTTGCGCGATACCGGTTCGATGTTGCCCACCTGGGGCGGGATGATTGCCCTGATTATCGCGGTGTTTGTCGTGGGATCACAGTGGTGGGCGCTGGGGTTGGCGACGCGTCCAGTTGATGACGGACCCAGCTTCGCCGAACGCAAGGCGCAAGAGCGGCAGGCGCAGTATCAAATCATTCGCCAGCCTGATGGCAGCCTTCTGTTTCAGGGGCAGATCGTATTGGGTGTGACCAAAGCGCTGGGCAAGGAATTGGCGCAAGGGCCAGCCCCTAAACGCATTACCCTCAGCAGCGAAGGCGGTAATGTGTTTGAAGCGCGCGGCCTTGCCAAACTGATCACGACGCATGGCCTTCATACCCAAGTGGACGATGCGTGCAGCTCGGCTTGCACATTGATGTTCATCGCCGGAAGCCAGCGGCAACTTGGACCAAACGCACGCCTGGGGTTTCACAGCTACTCGCTGGAAGACGCACAGCGGTTGCCGGGGTTTGATATCGAGGCCGAACAGGCGCGCGATCGGGAATTCATGTTGGGGCAGGGTGTTTCGGCTGGGTTTATCGCGCGTGTATATGACACGCCCTCCAGCGGCATCTGGTTCCCGGAGCGGGATCTTTTGCGCCTATCGGGTGTCGTGACGCAGGGCAGCTGAAAACAGAAAACCCCGCCACTGGGACGGGGTTTTCAGGTGATTTAGAGACGTATCTTAGTCGATGATCGCGTTCAGCGTGGCCGAGGGGCGCATCACTTTGGCTTTCAGCTCGACCGACGGGCGGAAGTAGCCGCCGATGTCAGCTGCTGGGCCTTGAGCTGCGGCGAACTCTGCCAGGATGGCTTCTTCGCCTTCGGCCAGAGCCTTCGCAACCGGAGCGAACTCGGCCGCCAGATCAGCATCGTCCGACTGAGCAGCCAGAGCGTCTGCCCAGTAGCGGGCGAACCAATAGTGGCTGTCGCGGTTGTCCGGCTCGCCAACTTTGCGCGACGGCGAGTTGTTGTTGTCCAGAATGCCCTGTGTTGCAGCTTCGGCTGCTGCGCCCAGAACACCAGCTTTGGCGTTGCCTTTGACGTCAGCCAGGAAGTTCAGGCTTTCACCCAGTGCACAGAACTCGCCCATCGAGTCCCAACGCAGGTGGTTTTGCTCAACCAGCTGCTGAACGTGCTTCGGAGCAGATCCACCAGCGCCGGTTTCAAACAGACCGCCACCTTTCATCAGCTTCACGATCGACAGCATCTTGGCCGAGGTGCCCAGTTCCAGGATCGGGAACAGGTCGGTCAGATAGTCACGCAGCACATTGCCGGTGATGGCGATGCTGTCATTGCCAGCCGTGATGGTTTTCAGCGACTGAGCTGTTGCTTCACGCGGGGCCATGATCTGGAACAGGTCGGCTTTGCCGGCAGCTTCCAGCGCGGGCGTCACGTATTTGATCAGCTCGGCATCGTGGCCGCGGTTTGCGTCCAGCCAGAAGATGGCTTCCGAACCGGTCAGGCGCTGACGGTCAAGGGCCAGCTCGATCCAGTTCTCGATCGGAGCCTTCTTCACAGTGCACGAACGCCAGATGTCACCGGCCTCGACTTCATGCGAGTGCAGCGTGTCGCCATTGGCGGTCACGATGCGAATGGTGCCGTCTGCGGGGGCTTCAAAAGTGGTCGGGTGCGAGCCGTATTCTTCAGCTTTCTGAGCCATCAGGCCAACGTTCGCCACCGAGCCAGCGGTGGTCACGTCAAGCGCGCCATTGGCTTTGAAGAAGTTGATGCTTTCGTCATAGATGGTGGCATAGCAGCGGTCGGGGATCACGCAGTTGGTGTCGCCCTTGTTGCCAGCTTCATCCCAGCCTTTACCGCCAGCGCGGATCACTGCGGGCATCGAAGCATCGATGATTACGTCCGACGGTACGTGCAGGTTGGTGATACCTTTGTCGCTGTCGACCATGTACATCGACGGACGATCCAAGGCAGCGATTTCCGCTTTGATCTCGTCTGCGTTGTCCAGGCTGTCGATGGCGTCCAGAACAGCACCCAGACCCGAGTTCGGCGAACCGCCGGCAGCGGCAATCGCCTCGCCGTGCTTGTCCCAAACCGGACCAAGCCATGCTTTGACAGCGTGGCCGAAGATGATCGGGTCCGACACTTTCATCATGGTCGCTTTCATGTGAAGCGAGAACATGGTGCCGTCTTTTTTGGTGTCTTCGATGGCGTCTGCCAGGAAAGCACCCAGGGCTTTCGCCGACATGAAGGTCGCATCCGCGATGGTGCCTTCTTCCAGCGACCAGCCGTCTTTCAGAACGGTGGTCGAACCGTCTTTGCCGACGAATTCGATTTTCGCGTCACCCGCCTGAGCGGCGGTGATGGTGGCCGATACTTCGTTCGCGTAGAAGTCGTTGCCCGACATCGACGACACTTTGGTCTTCGAGGACGATTCCCAAGCACCCATCGAATGCGGGTTGTTCTGGGCGAAGTTTTTCACGGCGCGGGCCGAACGGCGGTCCGAGTTGCCTTCGCGCAGAACCGGGTTCACAGCCGAGCCCTTGATGGCGTCAAAGCGTGCGCGGATGGCTTTTTCTTCGTCGCTGGACGGATCTTCCGGGTAGGCCGGGATGTCATAACCCTGCGCTTGCAGCTCTTCGATGGCCGCAACCAGCTGAGGGACAGAAGCCGAGATGTTCGGAAGCTTGATCACGTTTGCGCTGGGGGTTTTCACCAGCTCGCCCAGTGCGGCCAGGTCGTCCGACTGGCGCTGATCGTCGGTCAGGTTCTCGGGGAAGGTCGCGATGATGCGGCCAGCCAGCGAAATGTCCGGCGTACCAACGGTGATTCCAGCGCTGGAAACGAATTTGCGGATGATTGGCAGGAACGAAGCCGAGGCCAGCTCGGGTGCTTCGTCTACAATGGTATACAGAATGTCTGCTTGCGATTTATCGGTCATCTTAGAACACCTCTTTTTTCGCGGGAAACTTCGCCTAGGGATCAATGTCCTGATCGGCGAAAGGTGGGATTTCCCCTTTCCCATACACAAAGATCGTGAAGAAAAAAAGGGCGGAGCGCTAACAGCCCCGAGAAAAAGGGTCGCAGCCTAAGCCGCGACCCGACGAATTCGAGTCAGAGGCGATCCATGATGGCCTCGGCAATCGACATTGTGTTGCCTGTGCCACCAAGATCCGGAGTCACGCGGTCTTTGGCCTGCACCGTGTCGACGACGGCTTTCTTCAAGCGCTGTGCGTCTTCGGGCTTGCCAACATGTTCAAGCATCAGGCCCGCCGCCATAAGGAATGCACAGGGGTTGGCTTTTTGCTGGCCCGCGATGTCGGGGGCTGATCCGTGGACAGCTTCGAAAATCGCGGCGTCTTCACCGATGTTGGCGCCCGGCGCCAGACCCAGACCGCCAACCAGACCGGCTGCCAAGTCCGACAGGATGTCGCCAAACAGGTTGGTTGTGACGATCACGTCGAACGCATCGGGGTACATGACCATCTGCATGGCGCAGGCATCGACGATGCGCTCATCGCACTCGACGCGACCTTCGTATTCCTTGGCGATCTTGCGGGCCTCTTCCAAAAACATGCCAGAGAGCAGCTTCAGGATGTTGGCCTTGTGCACGATCGAGACTTTCTTGCGGCCATTTGCCAGCGCGTATTCGAAAGCAGCGCGGGTGATGCGCTGGGCACCTTCTTTGGTGTTATAGCCGGTCGAGAAGACTTTGCCCTCGGGATCGCCATTGTGCTCCATATAGCCTTCGTCCGAGATATAGTACCCTTCCAGGTTCTCGCGGAAGATCACCATATCAACGTTGTCATAGCGCCCATCCGCCTTGATCGTCTTGGTCGGGCGCACATTGGCATAAAGGTTGAACGCCTGACGCAGTTGCAGGTTGATTGACTTGAAACCACCGCCAACGGGCGTGGTCAGCGGACCTTTCAGCGCCAGTTTGGTTTTGCGGATGCTGTCCAGCGTCGCTTCGGGCAACGGTGTGCCGACCGTATCGAACGCGGTCATGCCTGCCTGTTGCACGTCCCACTCAAACGGGCTGCCCATATGGTCGAGGATGGCTGTAACGGCTTCGGTGATTTCGGGGCCAATCCCGTCGCCCGGGATCAAAGTGGCTTGGATCTTAGTCATGGTGGTCTCCATGGTGATGCGCGCGTGTGCGTCTGATATAAACGGTATACAATGGAATACAATAGGGAAGTGATATTCAGAAAGGTGAATAAAACAAGGCGTTTCCCCGTAATGTTACGCGCGACTTGCACCTGCGGGCAAGCGCGCTAACGTGGACAGGCAAGGAGGTGCCGCGTGACCATATACAACCTCGGATCCATCAATATCGACAACTTCTATCGCGTGCCGCACATGCCCGCGCCGGGCGAAACCTTGGCAGCGAACGAACATTCCGTTGGGCTGGGTGGCAAGGGCGCGAACCAGTCGGTCGCAAGCGCGCGGGCCGGGGCGCAGGTGAGTCATATCGGCGCTGTCGGTCCCGAGGGTGATTGGTGTGTCGAAGTGCTGACGCACGCCGGGGTGGATACGCGCCACATCGCGCGGGCAGAGGTGGCAACGGGCCACGCCAATATACTGGTGGACCCCGAAGGCGAGAACCAGATCGTTCTTTTCCCCGGCGCCAATCGTGCTTTCGCGTCGGGTCATGTCGCTGGCGCTCTGTCCACCGCCGGGCCCGGTGACACGCTGATCTTGCAAAACGAAACCGAAATGACGGTCGAAGCCGCAACGCTTGCCAAGGCGAAAGGCCTGCGTGTCATCTACTCCGCGGCGCCCTTCGTGGCCGCAGATGCCAAAGCGATGCTGCCCGTCATCGATATGCTGGTGCTGAACGAGGTTGAGGCGCAGCAACTGACCGACGCGCTGGGCGTGGGATTGGCAGATCTTGAGGTGCCCGTGGTTCTGATTACCAAAGGTGCCGACGGGGCCGTCTGGATCGAGAATGGTGTGGAGACTGCACAGGTTCCGGCTTTCCCGGTCACGCCTGTTGATACGACCGGCGCGGGGGATTGCTTTATCGGCTATGTCGCCGCCGGTTTGGATCAGGGGATGTCACCCGAAGAAGCCATGCGGCTTGGGGCGGCAGCATCTGCCATTAAAGTCACCCGCTTCGGAACCGCAGACGCTATCCCGTCGCGGGACGAAGTAGACCACTTTCTGCAGGGTTAGAGACTTCTAGCCCTTCAGAAGCTGCCCCAGACGCATTGCAATTGACACATCACCCGAGACTTTGATTTTGCCCATCATGAAGGCGGTCATTGGGTTCAAATCGCCCTTCATCAGTTTCTCAAGATTGGCGTGGGACATTGCGATGGTGCAATCCGTGTCGACGTCATCGCGCGACAACATCCCGTCCTGCAGAACAATCACGCCGTCCTCGCCGCAATCCAGCTTCAGGCTTTCCTCGAACGGAACTTTTGTCAGACCGCGTTCGATCTTTTCGGCGATGTGGGTCAGGGGCATTGGGGGTCCTCATGTAAAAACGCCCCCGTGTGATACGGGGGCGTTTGAACGCGGTCCACAGTGACGTGGCGCGAGCTTACTTGACGCGTTTGTTGCGCATCGCGATCAGTTTCAGGCGCAGCGCGTTCAGCTGGATGAAGCCAGCGGCGTCGGTCTGATCGTAAGCGCCCATGTCCTCTTCAAAGGTCACGTGCTCTTCCGAGTACAGCGAGTGATCCGACCAACGGCCAACCACACGGGCCAGACCTTTGTACAGCTTCATGCGGACGGTGCCGGTCACGTGCTCTTGGCTCAGGTCGATGGCCGCCTGAAGCATTTCGCGCTCGGGCGAGAACCAATAGCCGTTGTACAGAAGCTCTGCATATTTCGGCATCAGCTCGTCTTTCAGGTGCATCGCGCCGCGGTCCATGGTGATCGACTCGATGCCACGGTGCGCATCCAGAAGGATCGTGCCGCCGGGGGTCTCGTAGATCCCGCGCGATTTCATACCGACATAGCGGCCTTCAACCAGATCCAGACGGCCAATGCCGTGCTTGCGACCGTATTCGTTCAGTTCGGTCAGGATGGTCGCGGGCGACATCTTCTCGCCGTTGATGGCAATGGGATCGCCTTTTTCGAACTCAATCTCGATGAATTCGGGCGTGTCCGGCGCATCTTCTGGGTGCACGGTGCGCTGATAGACGTAATCCGGTGCATCCTCGGCGGGGTCTTCCAGAACTTTGCCTTCCGACGAGGTGTGCAGCAGGTTTGCATCGACCGAGAACGGAGCCTCGCCGCGCTTGTCCTTAGCGATCGGAATCTGGTTCTTTTCGGCGAAATCCAGCAGTTTGGTGCGCGAACCAAGATCCCATTCACGCCACGGGGCGATCACGACGATTTCGGGGTTTAGCGCATAGGCGGCCAGTTCGAAACGAACCTGGTCGTTGCCTTTGCCGGTTGCGCCGTGGCTAACCGCATCTGCGCCATGCTCGGCGGCGATTTCCACCAGACGCTTCGAGATCAGCGGACGTGCGATCGAGGTGCCCAGCAGGTACAGGCCTTCGTATTGCGCATTGGCGCGGAACATCGGGAAGACATAATCGCGCACGAATTCTTCGCGCAGGTCTTCGATGTGGATGTTCTCGGGCTTGATGCCCATCATTTCGGCTTTCTTGCGCGCGGGTTCCAGTTCTTCGCCCTGACCGAGGTCAGCGGTGAAGGTAATCACTTCGCAGCCGTATTCGGTTTGTAGCCACTTCAGAATGATCGAGGTGTCGAGGCCACCGGAATAGGCCAGAACAACTTTCTTCGGCGCAGACTGGGGCGCGGTATTGGACGAAATCATCGGTTTCCCTTTCACGAGCGTATCGCGCGGCGATTATATGTTTTTAAGGGAAAGAGCAAGGATGCGCAGGCGTGTTCTGAATGTAAAAGGGCAGCCCAATGGACCGCCCTTCACAAATTCAAGCGCTACGTTGCAGCGTATCAGAGACCGAGGTTGCCGTGCAGCTCGTCCATGGCGGCTTCGTCATCTGAAATATCGCGGCCATTGGTCAGGGCCAGCAGGGCATCCTGTTGCCCCTGAGCCGCCGCTGCTGCCGCGGCGATTGCCGCTGCCGCTTCGTCCTCAAGGCGCGCAAGCTCGTCTTCATAGGCGGTGGCGACATCAAGATCGCCCTGTGCGGACGCCAGATCATCATTTACCGCGGAAATCTGAGTATCCTTGTCGGCGATAGCCGTATTCAGCTCGTCGATACGCGCAAGCTCGTCATCCGTCAGATCAGTCTTGGCGTTGAGGGCATCAAGTTCTGTCTGCAGTGCAGATTTCTCGGTATTCAGGTTGGTCAACTGACCGTTCAAACCATCGATCTTGGTCTGAGTATCGGCCGCCGTGAACCCTGGGTCGTTCTCTTTGTGGGTTTCAACGGCTGCTGTGGCTGCCACAGCTTTTCCATCAGCCTCGCCTACATTGACTGTCGCATCACGATAGGCGGCTGCCTTGCCGACGCGGCTTTTGGCATTGGCGACTTCAAGGGCGCGCGCACTTGCGTTCGATGCGTTGGCGGATTTGAGTGAGCTTCTTGTCGAACCATTGCCGTTCGATCCCTTTTCGGGCTTGCTGCCACGATCCGGTTTCGACCCGCGATCCGGCTTGCTGCCACGATCCTTGCTTCCGCCACGGTCCTTGTCTTTGCCCTTCGCAAATGCGGGCTCTGCCGATGCGATCATGATTGCAGTGCTCGCTGCCGGTACAGCAAGGGTGGTGACAAGGGCGGTCATTACGGCCTTGGTGAGTGTTCGCATTTGTACGCTCTCCGTGTTTTTCGGACAATTGTGCCTAGTTATGGTTGAGCGTAACGCTAGCCGAACAACGGTGTCTGGCAAGATAATTATGCACAGTATTTGAAAAATATACCCTTTTGGCAAAAACTGTTTCCAAAATGCACATCTTCTGTGTGGGCCGCATCCGGGACGCCCTTGCCAAGAACCACGTCTTGATGGAGAGATCAGGCATGAGCGATTTTCTGAAAAGAGCCCGTGTGGCCGAGCAGCAGATGCGGGCATTGTTCCCCGCGACGCCCTTGCAGCGCAATGACCACCTGTCCGCGATGTATGGCGCTGATATTTGGTTGAAACGCGAAGACCTCAGCCCTGTACGCAGTTATAAAATCCGTGGCGCGTTGAATGCGATGGGCAAGGCACTGGCCGCGGATCCATCGCGGGATCTGTTCGTCTGTGCGTCTGCAGGCAATCACGCGCAGGGCGTTGCCTTCACCAGCCGCCACTTCGGCGTGCGTGGCGTGATCTTCATGCCGGTCACAACACCTCAGCAGAAAATCGAGAAAACCCGCATTTTCGGCGGGGACAATATCGAGATTCGTTTGGTTGGGGACTATTTCGACGACACGCTGAAAGCCGCGCAAGAGTATTGCGAGGCCGAGGGCGGCCATTTCCTGTCGCCTTTCGACGACACCGATGTGATCGAAGGACAGGCCAGCGTCGCCGCCGAGATCGTGTCTCAACTTGGGCGCGCGCCGGATCTGGTCATTCTGCCTGTTGGCGGTGGCGGGCTGTCGTCAGGCGTCACCAAGTATCTGGGCGCAACTGCGCCGGAAACGGCTTTGCGCTATGTCGAGCCTGCCGGGGGCGCCAGCCTTCGCGCCGCATTGGACGCCGGGCATCCGGTGACTCTGGATCGCGTAGATAACTTTGTAGACGGCGCCGCCGTGGCCCGGATCGGCGCGATGACATTCGACGTGCTGAAAGAAATCGACCCAGCACATCTGCTAACGGTGCCCGAGGACCGGATTTGCCTGACCATCTTGGACATGCTGAATGTCGAAGGTGTCGTGCTTGAGCCTGCCGGCGCAATGTCGATCGACGCCCTGAAAGATCTTCAGGACGACATTCGTGGGAAGACGGTGATCTGTGTGACGTCCGGCGGGAATTTCGACTTCGAACGCCTTCCCGATGTCAAAGAGCGCGCGCAGCGCTTTGCCGGGCTGAAGAAGTATTTCCTATTGCGGTTGCCGCAACGACCCGGCGCCTTGAAAGACTTTCTTCAAATCTTGGGCCCGGACGACAACATCGCCCGGTTTGAGTACATGAAGAAAAGCGCGCGTAACTTCGGCTCTGTTCTGCTGGGCATAGAAACCAGCCAGCCCGAGAACTTCGACTTGCTGGAGCAGCGGTTGGAAGAGCACGGTTTCGCCTTCTCGGACATCACGGATGACGAAACCATTGCCGAGTTCGTGGTCTAGCACTTCGTCATAAATTCGAGTTTTGACTGTTCGTAGGTGGTGAAGACGGGCTCAAGCTGGATCTGGTGGCCCTGACCATTGGCTGCGTCTGTTTCATTCTGTCCGCAGATCTCGGATAGGCCCCGAAACCCCAGGTTCAGGGCCGAGCCCTTCAGGAAATGCATGTCCTGTTCGTAAAGCGCAGGATCGGGGCTGGATCTCAGCCGAGCGATCACCTCGTCCACTTCTTCCAAAAAGATCTCGGCCACTTCGCCGAAATCCTCTTCTCCGATTTCATCTTTCAGTTCGTTTACGCGGCGCCAGTCGATCATGGGTATTTCCTGTTTGTCTGGCGTGATCTTCCACGACGCTGGTTAACATGCTGTTATAAATACAGATAAAGACGAATTTTAGCTTTAAAGACCTGTTAAATCGCGCGCCCTAATGATGATCCGAGATATCGTGTATTTTATGAGTCTTGGGGCAATCTTGGGTGTAGCAAAACAAAATAATACTGAGGTGATCAGCACAGGCGCCGCGCAGAAGGATGCGGCCAGACCTGATTCGATTCAGCGTATTTTGGTCGTTGATGACAGCCGCGCCCAACGCAGCTTGATGTCGAGATCACTGGCGAAGCAGGGCTATCAGGTTACCGAAGCGGGATCAGGGCTTGAAGCGATCAAGCTGTTTGCCGCGCAAGAGTTCGACTTGATCCTCAGCGACTGGATGATGCCCGGCATGGACGGGCTGGAACTGTGCAAAGCCATCCGCTCACAAACCGCGAATGGCTATGTCTATTTCATTCTGTTGACGTCAAAATCGGATAAAGACGCGGTGTCCCGCGGTTTGAATGTCGGGGCTGACGATTTTCTGGCCAAACCCTTTAACCCGGACGAGTTGCGCGCGCGGATTTCTGCGGGTGGGCGCATTCTGTCGATGGAGCGTGAGCTTCAGGAAACAAACCGGCTGGTGTCATCTGCTCTGGCCGAGCTGAAGACACTATATGATTCGCTGGATCGCGACTTGGTCGAGGCACGGAAGATGCAGCAATCTTTGGTGCGTGAATCGTTCCGCGATTGGGGTCGGGCGGAAGTGTCCTTGCTATTGAAGCCTTGCGGACATGTGGGCGGTGATCTGGTTGGGTTCTTCGATGCCGGAAAAGATCACATCGCTTTCTACTCGATTGATGTGTCTGGGCATGGGATTGCATCGGCCCTGCTGACCGCACGGCTGGCGTCGTACCTGTCCGAGGGATCGCCCACACACAACATCGCACTGATCGAGCGCAATGACGGCGATCACCGACGGCAACCACCGGAAATAGTTGCGGCCCAGCTGAATACGCTTTTGACCAAGGACATGCTGTCCGAGCACTATTTTACTATGCTGTTTGGCTATCTGGATATGACCACCGGCCGGGTGGAGTTTACACAATGCGGGCATCCAAACGCCGTGGTGCTGAACCGATCCGGCCGGGCGCATTTCATTGGGGAAGGCGGTATGCCGATCGGCTTGATCTCGGATGCTGAATTTGAACGTCAAACTCTGAATTTACAGCTCGGAGAACGGCTAATCTTCTATTCGGACGGCTTCACAGAATGTGAGAATGTTCAGAAAGATCAGATTGAAGAACAAGGGTTTGGCGAAATTCTTGAGAAGAACAGCGGGCTGACGAACGAGATGCTGTTCGATGCGATGGTTTGGGATCTGGATCGGTTCGCAGGTGGGCAAGAGTTCGGCGATGATCTGTCCTGCGTAATGCTGACCTACAAGTCCCAGACATAGGTTTGGACAAAATGCCGGTCGCCTGCGCTGGCGAGGAGACTTGCAGCGGTGCGCGCGCCGCTCCAAACCGCATCGTGATCCGGTTCGATCGGGGCACTGATCTGCCGAACCGGGACTGCCAGAAAGATGTGACAGATCTTTTCGGCCCACAGGTCATACTCTGGCATGAAGGTGAAGCGGCGATACGCGCCCAAGCGTACGGGATTGCGGATGGTCCAGCCGGTTTCTTCCATAACTTCGCGATGCAGGGCCGCAATTGGGCTTTCACCGGGATCAATGCCACCGCCGGGCAACTGGTATTCGTCGAAGCCTCCACCCTGATGGGTTAGCAGTATGTCCTGCCCACGCAAAAGGATCGCATAAGCGCCCGGACGCGGGGTATAGGTCCGATTTCTATGCTTTGGCGCGCCAAATCTTCGGATCATCCCTTTTCCATTCGGTTGCTGCCACCATATAGACGCGGTATGCCAAGCTGAACGCCGATAGGAAACCCCAATGACTCTTGGATCTCAAATCGCATGGGATGACACCATTCTGCCATTCCAACTGGACAACAGCGACATCCGTGGGCGCCTTCTGCGCCTTGACGGAGCGCTGGACGCGATCCTGTCCCAACACAATTACCCGCCCGCGATCGAAGCGCTGGTGGCCGAAGCCGCCATGCTGACCGCAATGATCGGGCAGACGATCAAGCAAAGCTGGAAGCTGTCGCTGCAGATCCGCGGTGATGGCCCCGCGCGCTTGATTGCCACCGACTATTATGCGCCGAAGGTGGCAGGTGAACCCGCTGAAATCCGCGCCTATGCCAGCTTTGACGAAGAGCGTCTGGACCCCACTGGGCCCAGCTTTCCGCAGATTGGTAAGGGCATGTTCGCGATCCTGATCCAGCAAAACGAAGGCAAGCAACCCTATAAGGGTATAACGCCGATCGCTGGCAATTCACTGTCCGATTGTGCACAAGCCTATTTCGCGCAGTCTGAACAGCTGCCGACCCGCTTCCACCTGACCTTTGGAAAATCGGTCTGGGCAGGCGGCCAGGAAGGCTGGCGCGCGGGTGGCGTGATGCTGCAACATATGCCGAAAGCCTCGCCGCATGTGACGGGCGAAGGTGGTTCGGGCGAGGGCGGATTGCTGGCACCTGCCGATTTGCTGACGGAAGACGACAGCGAAAACTGGAGCCGCGCCAACATCCTTCTGGATTCGGTGGAAGAGCTGGAGCTGGTCGGACCATCCGTTCAGCCGACCGAGCTGTTGGTGCGCCTGTTCCACGAAGAAGCGCCGCGCGTCTATGATCCGCAGCCGCTTAGCTTCGGCTGCCCCTGTTCCGAGGAACGCGTGCGCGAAAGCCTGTCGATCTATTCTGATCGTGACATTGGCCACATGACCAATGACGAAGGTCGCGTGACCGCTGATTGTCAGTTCTGCGGCGCGCATTACGATCTGGATCCAGGCACAGTGGGTAAGGATGCAAAGGGCGCGGATGGTGACAGCGCCTGATCAAATCTCGCGCCTTCGGGTTGCCCTGTCCCTGACGGGGACGGGAAGCTCGGACTTTGATCTTTCGCCCGGCGTGGTTCTGCCCGCCGGACGAAAACTGCGCCCGGCTGGCGTATTGATGCCTTTTGTCGAAACCCGAACAGGGCTTGAGCTGGTCCTGACCAAACGGTCCTCGGCCTTGAAGCACCACCCGGGTCAGATTGCCTTTCCGGGCGGTAAACGTGATGCATTAGACACTGATATTCGCGCGACAGCCCTGCGCGAGGCGCATGAGGAAATTGGCCTGAACCCGACCCATGTCGAGGTTCTGGGCCAGCTTCCCGAACACGAGACGGTCACTGGCTTTACGGTGACGCCGGTCTTGGGTTTGGTGACCTCCGAGTTCACCCCAATTGTCGAACCTGGCGAAGTTGAAGAGGCTTTCCGCGTCCCGTTTGATCACGTCACCCGCCTTGCGAATTTCAGTCGACAGGGGCGGTTCTGGCAGGGGCAAATGCGATGGTACGAAACCGTACCTCTTGGCCCCTATTACATCTGGGGCGCGACGGCGCGGATGCTGCGCGGATTGGCCGAAAGGCTGGCGCAATGACCTGTATTCAGGGCGACTGGATCAACGACCATGGTGCGCAGCGTGTCTGTGCTTTGCTGTCTGATGCCGGGTATCAGGTCTATTTTGTGGGGGGATGCGTGCGCAACGACCTTTTGGGGGTCGGGATCTCGGATCTGGATATGTGCACGGATGCCCTGCCTGCCCGCGTGATGGAGCTGGCCGAGGCCGCGGGCCTGCGCGCGCTGCCTACCGGGATTGACCACGGTACGGTGACGATTGTCATTGATCATGAGCCCTACGAAATCACGACCTATCGCAAAGACGTCCAGACAGATGGCCGACGCGCGGTTGTGGCGTTCTCGGACCGGATCGAGGATGATGCACGTCGGCGCGACTTTACCATGAACGCTTTGTACGCCGACCCGACGGGGCAAATTTTAGACCCGCTTGACGGACTTCCAGATCTTCAGGCGCGTCGTGTGCGCTTTATCGACGATGCGGACGCGCGCATCCGCGAGGACTATCTTCGGACGCTACGGTTCTTCCGGTTTCATGCCTGGTACGGCGATGTCGCAGCCGGGATTGATCCCGAGGGTCTTGCCGCCTGTTCAGCAAATTTGGATGGGTTAGAGACGCTTTCTAAGGAACGTGTCGGGCTGGAGATGCTGAAAATTCTCTCGGCGCCCGATCCCGCACCCGCTATGGCCGCCATGGCGCAGTCAGGCGTTCTGACACGTATTCTGCCGGGTGGGGATGCGTCGAAGCTGGCGGTTCTTGTGCATCTGGAAGCCGATCTGGCTGTGGATTCCTTGCGACGTCTGGCGCTTCTGGGCGGTCAAGATGTTGCCGTGGCTCTGCGCCTGTCAAAGAAGCAGGCAAAGCAGCTTGAGAACTTGCGTGATGGAATGGGCTCCTCCGCCACCATTGGAGAGCTGGCTTACAGGCTGGGGGCCGATCAGGCGCGCAACATCGCAATTCTGCGCGCTGTGATGTTTGAAACGCCGGTACCCGATGGGCTGGAACGCCAGATCGACGCCGGAGCCGCCGCCAAATTCCCAATCAAGCCCGTTGACCTGATGCCCGGCATCACCGGCCCCGCGCTGGGCGACAAGCTGCGCGAACTCGAAACCCGTTGGATCGCATCGGGCTTCATCCTGACGCGCGAGGAACTGTTGAAATGAGCGATATTACCCACACAATCACCCGTCTGGGCCATTTGGGCGATGGGATCGCCGATGGGCCAATCTTTGCGGCCCGCACCCTGCCGGGCGAGGTTGTTCGCGGTGACGTCGCGGGCGATCGGATCGAAACGCCAAAGATTGTCACGCCCTCGTCCGATCGGATCAAACCCGCTTGCCCCCATTACAACACGTGTGGGGGTTGTTCTTTGATGCATGCCTCGGACGAGTTCGTGGCGAATTGGAAGACCGAGATTGTTCGAAATGCGCTAAATTACCACGGGATAGAGACTGAATTTCGGCCGATCCATACGTCTCCTGCCCGGTCCAGACGACGCGCTGTGCTGTCGGCGCGTCGGGGGAAGAAAGCACCGATTGTTGGATTTCATGGCCGCCGGTCTGGCACCATCACCGAAATCACGAATTGTCACCTTATCCACCCCGAGATCCTGCAAGCCTTGCCTGCGCTGGGCGAGCTGACCACACTTGGCGCTTCGCGCAAGGGCGAGCTGTCGATCAACGCAACGGTCTCGGATGCGGGGCCAGATGTCTCGGTCACCGGGGGCAAGCCTTTGGATCGCGCGCTTCAAGCCGAGCTTGGTCAGGCGGTAAACCGCTTCGGTTTCGCCCGCTTGTCGTGGGATGGCGAAGTGATCGCGATGGAAACCCCGCCTGCGCAGAGCTTTGGAGCGGCCGCCGTCACGCCCCCGCCCGGGGCGTTCCTGCAAGCCACGCGCGAAGGCGAAGCCGCCCTTCTGGCTGCGGTACGCGAAGCGATCGGCAATTCGGAGCGGATCATTGATCTGTTTGCAGGCTGCGGCACCTTTGCGCTGCCGTTGGCGGAAAACGCCTCTGTTCACGCGGTCGAGGGCGTGGATAGCATGCTGAAGGCGCTTGATGCCGGGTGGCGTCATGCCCAGGGCCTACACGAAGTGACGACCGAAACACGCGACCTGTTTCGAAATCCGCTTTATGCCGAGGACCTGAAACGCTTTGACGCTGCGGTCATCGACCCCCCGCGTGCCGGGGCCGAGGCGCAGATCGAGCAGATTGCGGCGTCGGACCTGTCAGTTGTGGCAATGGTGTCGTGCAACGCAGTCAGTTTTGCGCGTGATGCCAAGATTTTGCTTGATGCAGGGTTTGAAATGGATTGGATACAAGTTGTGGATCAGTTCCGCTGGTCAGCTCACACCGAACAGGTGGCCAAGTTCCAGCGCCGGTAAGCGGAATTTGCACCAATTGATCCGTCAGATCCGATGTGGTTTGAGTTGGCTGACGCGCACGATACCATGTGCCAAACAAAAAGTACGGGTGTAATATGAGAACCGTCGTCGCAATCGCAGCAGTGCTTGCCCTTTTATTTACCGCCTCGTGTGGGCCAAAGCGTCATCAGTATGACGGGCCCGAGGTCACGCGGATTATCGTGAATAAAGAAGATCGAAAGATGTACCTGCTTCACGGGACCGAGATCCTGAAAAGCTATAACATCGAGCTGGGCTTCGCTCCGGAGGGCCACAAGCAGTTTGAAGGCGACGGGAAGACCCCCGAAGGGCGCTATGTGATTGACCGTCGCAACCCGAACAGCGCTTTCTATCTTTCAATCGGGGTGTCTTACCCCAACCGCGCGGATGTAGAGTACGCCAAGGCTCAGGGTGAGAAACCCGGCGGCGAGATTTTCATCCATGGCGGGCGTCGACCGAAAGATCCCAAGCGGCCTGATTGGACGGCTGGCTGTATCTCGGTCAAGAACCGCGAAATGCTTGAAATCTATACGATGGTGCGGTTGGGCACGGTCATTGACATCAACCCATAAACAGGAAGACCCGCCAATTCAGGCGGGTCTTTCGTTTTGGTCTGTGATCTGGGCCTAAGCGCCGACTTCCAGCACCCACCAGATTTTACCGTTGGATTCCTGATGCCACGAGAACCCCAGATTCCGTGCTCGTGGATCCATGATGATGCGGCGCGTGTCGTGGTTTGCCATCCAGGCGGACAGGGTTTGAAGTTCGCTTTCGAAGGTCTCGGAGATCGTTTCACCCAGATAGAGACCAGTATACCCAACCCGGCGCGCACGATCGACAGGTGACGACCCGTCCGAGCCGAAATGCCATGGGCGGTTCTGAAGAGACATGTCCTGAGCATGCGTCTTGGCAGCTGCGTTCAGTTTGCTGTTCAGCTGCATTGGGCCTGCGCCCGCAGCGGCCCGCAGCTCATTCACGGAATCCAGCATCCGGTATTGGATGGACGAGGTCTTCGCCGCCGAAATCCGATACACTTTGACGCCACCACCAGTCGTTGTCGTGCTGGTCGTACAAGCTGCCAGAGTGGTTGCTGTGGCCAATGCCAACAAAATCGCGCGCATGGATACTCTCATCAATATAATCTTGTTCTAGCGCCTCACTATAGACAGTATGTGGCGAATTCAAATAACGGGTGCGCGATATTGCCGATTCACGCCGGTTTGATTTGCGACTGATGCGGTCGCGCAATATAGGTTACGTTAACAAAGTAAGTTCATTGGAGTGGCAATATGAGTGACACCCCCAGCACAAAGTTTGGCCGTCGTACATTTCTGACAGGCATCGCCGCTGCTGCGGGCGGTGTGGCATCGCCTGCAATTGCGCAGTTTGACAACTCGACCGCGGTCGAGCGCGACCTGACCGAGGTGGTGAAGCGCAATATTTCCAGCTTCCGCACGCTGGATTGGCGACCCTATTTCAGCAACACCAAGAAGGGTGTGATCTTGGTGGATATCAGCTCGCGCTGTTTGCACTATTGGTCCGAGGATCAGGCGACATATCGCCTGTACCCGACATCCGTCCCGCTGAGCGAAGATTTGACCCGCCGTGGCCGCACAAGTGTGGTCCGCAAGGTCGAAGGCCCGTCTTGGGCGCCAACCCCTGCGATGCGCAAGCGCAACCCGGAGTGGCCCTCATTTGTTGGCCCGGGTCCGGACAACCCGCTGGGTACTCACGCGCTGTATCTGGGGTGGAAATACTATCGGATCCACGGCACCCACGACACGCGCAAGATCGGGCGCCAGTCGTCGAACGGTTGTATCGGACTGTATAACGAACACATCGCCGAGCTTTTCGCGCTGACGAAGAACGGCGCGCAGGTTCTACTGATCTGAACGAAGATCACAGAAGGAACGAAAAAGCCCCGCAATTTGCGGGGCTTTTCTTTTGGCAGTAAGCCGGGATCAGACGCTTTCTTCGATCCAGCTTTGCAGGGCCGCTTTCGGAGCGGCGCCAACTTTGTTCGAGATCACTTGACCGTCTTTGAACATGAACAGCGCCGGAATGCCGCGCACGCCCATCTGAGCCGGCGAGTTCGGGTTTTCGTCCACGTTCACCTTCACGATTTTGACCTTGCCTTCATATTCGGTCGACAGCTCTTCCAAAGCTGGGCCGATCTGTTTGCAGGGGCCACACCATTCGGCCCAGAAATCTACAACAACGGGAACATCCGCGTTGCGGACTTCTTCATCAAAGGTGGCATCGGTGACAGCGACGGTTGCCATTAGCATTCTCCTGAATTTTTGGTTGTTCAGAACCTAGGTAGCTAGACCCCCAGCGTCAAGGCGACCAAATGCGTCATCGACAAGTTGGTCGTCCAGCGGCATCAGCTCACGCGCTTGTGTCCATAGGATTGCGGTGTGCACCGGTCGATCCGGGTAAATGGTGCGCAACATCCAGCGATAGGCCCCCAACTGACGCAACAGCCCTTCGGGGGTTCGGGCGGGATGATCCGGTATGGCACGGTTCGATTTGAAATCCACGGCCAACACGTGTTCGTCGGTGACAATCAGCCTGTCGATGAATCCGTGCAAGATCTGCCCCGGATCATTTGGCACATGCCCGGTGATGGGGGCTTCTGCGATGCTGTTTGCATCGAATAGATGCGATAGCGCTGCGTCGGTCAGAAGCGCTGATACCTCATCGGTCAGGTTACGGATCACACTAGGGTCTGCCGCATCTGGCCCGCTGGACAGCAGATGCTGGGCGACTCTGTCCCAGTTTTCTGGGGCGATACTTGGTAGATGCTCCAGCAACAGATGGATTTGTCGCCCGCGGATCAACGGATCCTGCCCATCTGCCAACTCGGCTTCGCCTGGAAGTGCCTTTGCGCCACCCAGATCGGAGGGCGACAAGGGTTTTGGCGCGCTGACAGGAGGGGTGGCAATTGTGGCCAGCCAATCCGGCAGTTTGTTTTGCTGATCATCCTGCGCGGTGGGGTCGTTTACACCCGGATCGGGCCAATCGCCCATGGCATAGCGCTTGCCAGTGCCGGTCGGGAACACATAATCCGCACCACCAGCACGCTCCATTGCTGCCTCGCAAACGCGATACCAGCCGGTATCGGCCTTCCCAAGGTCTCCGGCGGCCGTCAGGATCAACCACTGCTCGGCGCGGGTCATTGCGACGTAAAGCAGCCTTGTGCGCTCTTCGATCTCTGCCTCTTTTAGGCCCTCGGCCACCTCGTCAATCGCCTCGGTCCGGTCCGCTTTCGAGGGGAACCAGAACGGGCGATCCGACGGTAGCTTGCCAACCTGAGGCGGGTCCGAGGCCCGACGCGCGGCCAAATCCGGAAGCAGTACGATTGGCGCCTCAAGCCCTTTTGAGCCGTGGATCGTCATGACCCGCACCAGATGCCCTTTGCTGTCGACTTGCCGCTTGATCGTGATGTCCCCGGTTTCCAACCAAGTGATAAAGCCCGTCAGGCTGGGGATCTCGAGCCGCTCATAGCTCATCGCCTGATGAAGCAGTGCATCGATGCCGTCTTCGGCTTCTTGGCCCAGCCGCGCCAGCAGCTTTCTGCGACCGCCATGACGGGTCAGAATGCGTTCCAAAAGCTCGTAGGGTCGTACAAAATCCGCACGGTCCCGCAAGTCATGAAGCGTCTCTAACGTTGCAGAATATCGCTCGGGCTGGTCAGACAGCGCCCGCCACAGGAATGTTTTCTTGCCGCGATAATGCGCCAGCCGGAACAGATCATCCTCGCTCCAGCCAAACAAGGGCGAGCGCAACGTAGCGGCCAGCGACAGGTCATCCTCGGGTGTCGCAAGGAAGGACAAAAGCGCGGTCAGATCTTTTACCGCAAGCTCTGCCCCGATGCGCAGTTGGTCGGCCCCGGCAATCGGAATGTCCCGCGCTTTGCAGGCGCGGATCAGCTCGTGAAACAGCTCGCTCCTAGACCGGACCAGCACCAGAATGTCGCCCGGGTCAACGGGGCGCGACCCGCCTTTGTCGTCGGGCAGGCGCTCCTCGTGGATCATCCGTTGGATTTCATCCGCCAAATTATCCGCCAACTGCACGCGATGATCGCGCGGCGACGGGCGATCAACGGGATCGTTCCAGTCGCGGTCTTCCTCGTGTTTCACGGGCTCGATCGACGGCCAAAGGTCCACGCGTCCCGGTTTGTCGTTGAAAAATGATCGGTGTTTGAATCCGCCACCAAGGCCAGACCGCCCCTCCAGCGCCATATCCACAAAGCCGAGCACCGCAGGCGAGGATCGGAACGAGTATTCCAACGGCTGAACCGCCAAGGCGCGCCCAACCTGCTGCAAGCGATCTGCGAAGCTGTGTTGCATGCGCTGGAACTCGGCCGGTTCGGCGCCTTGGAACGAATAAATCGACTGTTTTGGGTCGCCCACCACGAAAATCGTGCGCTCTACATCATCCCGCGCGCCCGATCCGGTGGTAAACTCACGCGCGAGGCTGTCGATCACGCGCCATTGAACGGGACTGGTATCCTGCGCCTCGTCCACCAGAATGTGGTCGATGCCGCCATCCAGCTTGAATAGCACCCAAGCAGCCACGGACGGATCGGTCAAAAGCCCGCCTGCTTTCAGGATCAGGTCGTCAAAGTCCAGCCACCCACGGGCCAGTTTGGCGGCCTCGTACTCCTGCACGAAAACATGGGCAAACTGGTAGAGAGCCTGCGTGCGTCGCGCATTGTGCAGAGCCAACCGCCTGTGCCGCGCATCCTCGACCCGGGTCATCAGATCGTTCAGTTGATCCATGATGGGCGCGCAGGCCCCTGACTGCAGAGATTTGGTAGGAACAGAGCCTATCTTGGCGGAAAACGGCGATTTCTGTAGCAGAAACATTTTTTCGAGCCGTTGGAGCAGATCCAGATTGGGCAGGGAAAGATCCGCCCCCTGAAGCGCTTCGGCGCGTTTCTGATCTTGTGCGCTGCCAGTGGCGGATCCTGCACGGAACTTCGCCAACACATCCAAATCCTCGGGCGCAAAGCACCTCTCAAGCACCACGTTCAATTCATCCCCAGCAGCTAGCCCAAACCAGCCATTGATCTGCGCCATGTCCTTGTCTTCAGCAAACAACATCCGGGCCGAAGTGATGCCTGCCGACAGTCGCATCAGGTCCTCACCGGTGAACAATTGGGCGAGATTCTGCACCAAGCCCTTATGTGGGCCGTCGCTCATCTGTTCCAAAATGGTGGCGCGCAGATCGTTGGCGGCGCGGTCGTCCATCTCGGTGAACTGGGGGGATACGCCCGCTTCGGTTGGGAAGCGCCGCAAAAGCGAGGCACAGTAGGCGTGAATTGTCTGAATTTTCAGCCCGCCGGGCGCCTCAATTGCGCGGGCGAACAATTGGCGCGCCAACGACAGATCACGCGCGCCTTCGACGCCAAGCTCGGCCAGAGCCTTGGTCAGGCTCTCGTCATCCTTCATCGCCCATTCGCCCAAACGTTTGAACAGACGGTTCTGCATCTCGCTTGCGGCGGCCTTTGTATAGGTCAGGCACAGGATGTTCTGCGGGGATACTCCGTCCAGCAGCAGGCGCGCCACGCGGTCGGTCAGAACGCGGGTTTTTCCTGACCCCGCGTTGGCGGACAACCAGGTCGAGGCCGTGGGGTCCGCCGCCCGGATCTGGGCAAGGGTTGCGTCGTCAAACTTCATCGCCCGACCTCCTTCACCACGGGGGTGTCGCTGTCATCCCATTCGCCGTAGCGAGCAAGATGATCATAGTCGCCCGCGAAGCGCTGCATATGCATGGCACGGCGCGAGGTATAGCCCTGCGCATCGTCATTATAGGCTCTAATCAGGCTCAAAAGCTCTTCTTTGGTGCTCTCGATATCGGCGGTCGCCAGATCGGTCGAGACCTCTTTCTGGGGCGTCAGGCCGATATAGCTGACAAGGGAAACAGATGAGGCATTGATGTTTTCAAAGCCGCCAGCATGGGCAATCACAGCTTCAAGCAACAACTGCTTGTCGAAGTGTTTTTGCTGTTTCTCGTTCGGAGGCGCACCGGTTTTATAGTCATAGATCCGAAGCGACCCGTCCTGATGCCGGTCAATCCGATCAGCCTTGGCCACAAGGGTGAAATCCGGGTCATCAAACTTCGTGCGCCCCCAGATTTCGTTCTCTAGATTATGCGAGAAATCGCGGCGCAACAGTTCTTGCTGAACAAACCACGGCGCGATTCGGTCAATCCGCGCTTTCCAAAGGATGCGCGTCGCAAGGTTTGGCACGTGCTCGGCCAGAATCTCATCCGCGATCTGGCGCAAGCGATCCTGTTCCTGTTCGGGGTCCGGCACGTCTGGCAAAGACGCCACATAGTTCTCGAACACATCGTGCAATACCGTCCCGCGCATCAATGCATCCGATCCGCGCAACAGCGGATCCAGCGCACGCAGATGCAGCACTTTGTCTGCATAAACGGCAAAGGGGTCGCGGATAAGCTTGGTTACGCCGGTCGCCGAAAGTTGGCGGGGACGCGTGGACAAGGGCGGGGACGGTGAGGGGCGCTTTTCAGGCGGAATAGTCGCGTTGGGTTGATCAATCTGGCGCGCAAACTCCAGCCATTGCGCCCCACGTTCGCGCATATCCTTCAGCGCCTGCTCGCCTTCTGACGACATTCCAGCCATCAAGTTGCAGATGCGGTTCAGCCAACGGGACGGGATGGTTTCGCTGTCTTCATCTTTGACGGATCGGGTCAGGATCACCTCTTTCGTGGCGATCGCCTGTTGGAAGTCATGGGCTGACAGACCCACGCGGCGCTCCGGAAGCGGAAGACCCACCTGCATCCGCATCTGGCGGTTTAACCACGGATCCGGGCCGGGCAGTTCTGGCCAGATACCATCATTCAGCCCCGCCAAGATGACGCGTTCCGCCCCTTGCACACGCGCTTCAAGCGTACCCCAGAACATCACGCCGGAATGGGGTGTGTTTGGGTCGCGTACCTCGCCCTTAGACAAGATAGAGCGGAACAGATCACGATAGGCGAGGGGCGACAGATCCCCGCCGTGCGACGCGTTTTCAGTAAGATTAGAGACGATTTCTTGACACATCTGTCCTGCGGCGCGGTTCCACAGCTCACCTGTTCCGTCGCCGCTGGGACCACGCGCAACTTCGTGGGTCAGATCTAGGTGGTGGGCCAGAAGGTCGGGAAGCGGCAGCTCACCTTCAAGGGCTGGGGCCAGACAGAACTTGGCCACCCAATCCGCCCAGATTGCGCGGTCAGGTTCTTCTTCGAACTTGTGTGCCCAGTCCAAAAGCGCCTGTCGATCCGGGACCGATGCGGATCCGCGAAGCACCTGAAGCTCCAGATCACGGGTCCAGCGCAGGTGGTCGCCGCGGGCCTCGCCGCCTGTGTTGGTAAGTGGATGTTTCAAAAGCGCCAACAATCGATCAGCTGCCGGTGCCTCGCACATCATGACAGTGATTTGGCGCAGGAATCGACCCGGCGCCGACAAGGCCAGCGGTCGACCCGCGCTGTCATCTGGTTCGATGCTCCACCGATCCAATGCCGCCGACACCTGACGCGTCAGATTTCGATCGGGCGTGATCAAAGCAACACTGACCCCATCTTCGACCGAGCGTCGCAAAAGCGCGGCAATAGCCTGCGCCTCGTCACGGGGTTTCTGGGCTTCAACCAATGTCAGGCCCTCGGTGGCCTTGGTGACATTTTCAAACTGGCGACCTTCAATTTGCCACTGATCGGTCACTGGGGCAGGTCGCAAGGCAAGCGAGATCAGTTTGTTTCGCACGGGCGCGACGGGGGTCAGGTCCGACCAGCCCTGAACATCGCTTTTAGAGATATCCAACCGCTTTAAAAGCGCTGCGAAGCGGTATTGCGGGTGATCCTCGGCTGACAAGGCGTCTTCCAAAGCGTGCCATGTCTGGTTTGGCAGGTCGGTGTCGATCCCAGGAAGTATCAAACCGCCTTGCGGAAGATGCGCCACAGCCTGCATTAGAAGCGCGGTGGTGCCGCGCGAACCTGTTGAGCCAGCAATCAGGATCGGGTGATCCGGGGGGGATTGCCGCCAGCCCTCGATGATCTTCGAGACCACCATCCGCTGCCGGGTTTCCGCATCCGGGGCATGCCCAGCGTCGGGATCGAAGAACGGATTGATCAGCGACAGAAAGCGCAGGCTGCGTGCCCAATGTTCGGACATATCCTGGACATCAAGCGTCTCTAACGCGGCAGGATTTACGCCTTCGCCGTGCATTTCATCCATCAGCGTTGCCACGCTGTCGGCCAGATCAAAGGCGGCGCTTTTCGGGGCCAAATCGGGCTCTTGCTCAAGCAGGGCAAGGATCAATTGGTGCAATTCCAACTGACGGCGCAAAGGCGCAACCGCGGTTGGGATCGAGCTGTCGAGCGGCATCTGTGCTAGGTCGGTGATCAGCCTTAGTCGAGGAACAAAGCCCGGCTGATCGTCAAACAGGCCCTGTACCCGGTTCAACATACGACGAGAGTTCACGAACAGCTCGACCCGCGCCATGTCATGTGGCGGGCGGCCTTCCATGCGGCAGCGCAGGCCGTGGACCAGCGCCTTGGGGAAGTCGACCCCCAGTGGGACACCAAAGACGCGCGCCGTGGGCGAATGGTTAAACATCAGCACCACCTAACATCTGTTCCGCCAATGTGATTCCGTCAGGATGCCCAACATCACACCAAGCGCCTTGATACGGCAGTCCAAAAAGGCGGTCTGCTTGGCGAATGGCGTCCCACGCGACGTTCAACGAGAAGACATCCTCATCAACCTGCGCCACCGGGGGCGTTTTGATGATCTGGCACCCGGTATAGACCAGCCCCGGCCCGCGCGTCAGTTGACCGTCGGGGGCCATCGTGAAGTCACCTTGTCCCAAGTGGCCGATGGCATTTTCCGGCGGAACAAGAAGCATGAGGGCATCCATCCGATCGGGATCCCAGGCCTGCAGAAGGCTCTGCATCGGATTGGGCCCAGACCAAACCGCATCGGCATTGAGCGTGAACAGAGAGGCCGCTTCATGCAAGGTTAGAGCCTGTTTTAATCCTCCGCCCGTTTCAAGAAGCGTATCCTCGTGCGAGAAAAGGATGTCCCGGCCCGCCAGGTGCGCGTGGATCTGGTCTGCCAGATAATGGGTGTTCACGATGATCTGCGAGACGCTATTGGCCCCGTCCACAATGTCTAACGCGTGGTCCAAAAGGGGTTTTCCGGCGACAGGAATCATCGGTTTCGGCTGTGCCTCAGTCAGCGCGCCCATGCGGGTGCCGCGCCCGGCGGCAAAGATCATCACTGTGTCGGGCATGGCTGTCTGAGCCTTTCAAGATGGGTCGATGTCGGTTCGGGCAGGATCGCGTTCAGTTGATCGCGCAGTTTCGCAAGTGGCGGGTGGCTGAGATCGGCTTGCAGCAGAGTCCAGACCCTTGGGATCAGGTCCACATAATGCGGCTTGCCCATCTGCTGTGACAAGCGGGCGAAAATGCCAAGGATGCGGAGGTTGCGCTGGACGGCGACAATGTGAAACTCGTCCTGAAAGGCGAGTTGATCAATCCCGCGTCGCTTGGCGAACTCATTCAGTGCTGAGCGGGCCAGTTCGTCCGAGACGTCGCGTCGGACATCTCGTAAAAGCGACACCAAATCATAGCTCGGCAGGGTGTTCACTGCGTCCTGAAAATCCAGAAGCCCAACACGCGCGCTGCCAGACCGTTCCGGCAGCCAATGCAGGTTCTGGGCATGGAAGTCGCGCAGGGATGTGCGCAGGTCAGTGTCGAACGGGGCAAGCGCCTTTTCGATGGCCCCCAGTGCATCGTTCATCACATTAGTGGGCTGGGGCGCATAGTGCAGGAAGGCCATGTCACAGGCTTGCGCCATTTCCTGAATGCCATAGTTGGCGACCTGCGCGGGTGTGGCATCCAAAATCGCGTGAACAGCATCAATAGCGGTGGAATAGAGACTATTTTCAAGTGATGCGTCGTCGTCGATCATGGACGCGAAGTCGTCGTCTCCGAAATCCTCAAGCAGCAGGAAGCCGCTTTGAAGATCTGCCGCATAGATCGCCGGGGCGGACAGGCCAAGCCCTGACAGATGCTGCGCGATACTGACGAAGGATTGCATAGAGCCACAGGTCGATGGCGGGGCGTCCATCAGGATCGCGGGATGTGTGCCCTGAGCGCGGAAATAGCGGCGGGACGAAGCGTCCCCGGTCAGAGGCAGGAAGGGTGCATCGGCCCAGTCGGTCGAGGTCAGAAATCTGCGGCGATCCTGCGCGCGATCATCGCTCATGGCAGCGCCTTTTGAATGCGGGCTTCCCAGTTTTCCGCGGGGCCTGAGATCTGAACATGCCTTAGATCGGGGTCATCTGACGCATCGCCCGTGGAAAACTCTAGGGACAGAGCGCTCTGAGGGATCAGATCGCCCAAGCGATCAGGCCATTCGACAAGGCATATGGCGGTCTCGAACGCGTCGATCAGGCCAAGCTCTTCGATTTCGTCCGGATGGGTCAGGCGGTAGAGGTCGGAATGCCAAATCTCGCAGGTCGTGTCGTCATAGGTTTGGACCAGCGTAAAGGTCGGCGACGGGACGTCTTCGGCCAGCCCATGCGCGGCAAGACGGGATTGGATCACCGAACGGGCAAAATGCGTCTTGCCGGCCCCGATCCCGCCGGACAACAGGATCACGTCGCCCGGCGTCAGCTGGTGGGCCAACGCGGCGGCAAACGTGGTTGTGTGATCCGGGGTTGGAAATGCAAGATCAAGGTGAAAGGCGTGCGTCATGGCACGAGTTTTAGACGCCCTGAGCGTCGGTGCAAGACCGGATCACCCCTCCTGGTGTCAGGGGGTCAAAGACAGGGCGGAATTCGGCGCAGGCTGAAGATTGCGCTGGGCGGGACGTACGTGGAAGCGCGCCATCGTGGCGCCGCGGACCATGGGCACGAATTGGCATTCAACCTGTCGTCCATCCAGTAGCGCGATTTGATCTGTCCATGCCTGACGTTCGCCATGGGCGGCCACGAATTCCTTCAGCATACGCCACACTGGCGTGTCACCCGCAGTGGTGCGCCATGTCCGGATCGCGTCGCCCAGATTAATGTCTTCCAGCGTGGTCGACGGATCATTGCCCCACAGCTTGGTATAGGCTGCATTCGACATCGACAGCACACCGCCCGGTGAGAAGATGGCGATTGCGTCCTCGATACAATCCAACGCGGATTGGCCCATCTCAAGCTCGCGGCGGAATCGGCGTGTCAGCGAGATTTCCGAGGTGATGTCTTCAAACAGAAACGCCACAGCGCCATCGGGATGAGGTCGCCCAGTGATACGATAGGTCTGACCGGTGGGCAGGGACCACGTTTCCTCGTAGGTGCCGTTCACGGCGGCACTTTCCAGATCCGCCATCTGCTGCCGCCACGACACATAGTCCTTGGGTTCGGGCATCATGCGTTTTTCGCGCAGACGGTCCAGAAAGGTGAACAGCGTCGGCTTACCGACAAGGAACGAGGCATTCAGCGCAAGGATGTCCGTCAGGGCCGGATTGAACAGGTTGAGCTGTCGTTTGCGATCAAAAATGGCCAAACCGATGGGAAGATGTGCAAAGGTTTTCGTCAATGTGGTGACAAACTCGGCGCGCGACTTTTCGGCGTTCACGACACGATCCACAGGGATGGCCGTCATCAGAGTCTCGTCCCCTAGTGGGGCGTCATAGAGCTCGAACCAGTGGCGCTTTCCGTCGCTAGGAAGCTGCACGGCCACACGGCGCGGCGTTTCCAAATTCTTGGCATCCTCAAGTCGGGGCCGGTCAAACAGCTTCTGAGGTGGCCAACTTGCCACGCCATCAACGGTATTCGGATCGGTGGCCTGATCCAGATAGGATTTGTTGGCCCAGGATATTTTACCATTCGTGTCCTCGCGCCACATCATGATCGGAGTATGTTTTGCGGTCGCGCGAAGCCCTTCCAGCTCGTCTCGCATGGCGTCAAAGCTAACCCGGTCAACAATCGGATCGGCTTCACCGGTGTCGGTTGTGATCAACTGGATCCGCGCCAAGCCGTCGCGCCACTCTGCCTCGATGCGATGTACGCCGTCGCCTGATGGAATTGAGAGTTTGCCAAGTTCTGCCAGATCCCCGACCTGTTCGGTTAAATCGGGAAAGCGGGTCTCAAGGATCAGCGACAAGTGTTGCCAGTCGGACCCAGAGCTGTGACGCGGTCGGGCCTCAAGGATTTGTCGTCCGGCTGCGGTCACGTCCGTCAACGTCTGATCATCGAACAGAAAGACGATGCTGTCTTTCTCGCGCATGGTTTGCTTGCGCAGTTTTCGATCCCGTGCCGGGTCCAGCAAGGAAAGTATGTAAAGCGCTGCGATCGAGATCGTGAGGGCCGTCAGAACCAGCGCCACCGCGTATAGAGTATTCAACATGTCCACACCTGTCGTTTCGGCGGGCTGCCACCCGCGTTATCAACGGGTTAACCCTAGGCCAGTGTGGTTAATGAAGGTTTAATCGGGCTGAACGCCTTGATTGCATGGGATTTTCAGCCCGCGTCATGGGTGAAATGTATGTTCTCGCCCAGCGCGCCGCTGGTGTCTGTGGCTTCCAGCCCGGGCGTATCGCGCAGCCATTCCACTTGCGCAATGGCGCCAGATTTCTCGCGCGGGTGGGGGCGGCCCGTATAGGGCGACGAGGCGTTGGCGAAATGCAGTGTTGCCCCAGTGCGCTCCAATAGTGTCTTGGCGATGAACAGGCCCAGTCCCATACCCTTGTAGGCCTGACGCTGACCGTGTTCCGCCTGTGACTTGCGGTGACGAATGAACGGGTCCCCGATCCAGCCCAGAACTTGGGGTGAGTATCCCTTGCCGTCGTCCAGAATACGGATCGCGATGCGGTCATCGTTCCAGCACAGCTCGATCCAGACCTTGGTCGAGGCGAAATCCACCGCGTTCTGGATCAGGTTGCGCAGACCGTGGATGATCTCGGGGCGGCGCATCAGGATGGGTTGATCCAAGGGGTCGGCCTCGATGCAGGTGATTTCGATCTCAAGCGACTTGCCACGTTCACGGTGGGGTTCGGCAGCTTCTTCGATCAGTGCGATCAGCGGGGCGTGTTTGACCAGCATGTCATCTTTGCCTGCCCGCCCCATGGATTGCAGGATATCCCGGCAGCGGTTGGCCTGTTCGCCGATCAGTTTGGCGTCGTCGCGCAGCTCGTCGTTGCCGTCTAGCTCTTCCACCAATTCCGAGGACACCAGCTTGATCGTTGCAAGCGGGGTGCCAAGCTCGTGCGCGGCGGCGGCCACAACACCTCCAAGGTCGGTCAGGTTCTGTTCGCGCGACAGGGCCATCTGGGTGGCCAAAAGCGCTTCGGACATCGACCGCATCTCGGACGAAATCCGGCGCGTATAAAGCCCGATAAAGCCGACCGAGATCGTGACGGACACCCAAAGGCCAAAAACAAACAGATCCGGCATCTGCAAAATGCCCGTTGCGGTCTGAAGCGGAATGTTGATCCAAGTCACAAAGCTGGTCACGGCGATCGCAACGGCACCCACAAGAACGGTCGATCGAGTCGATAAAGCGGTTGCGGCGACCGTCACTGGGGCAAGGATCAGCACCATGAACGGGTTGTGAATGCCGCCGGTCAGAAACATCATCACGCCTAATTGCAGCGTGTCGAAGACCAAAATGCCGGCGGCCTGACGCTCGTTCAGACGGGTGTTGCGCGGGAAAAGCGTGCCGGACACCAAGTTGGCAATCACCGCGACCCCGATAGCAGCGGCCACCAAACCGAACGGGATCTGGACCGTAAAGAACTGAACGGCCACGGCAATTGCCGCGATCTGACCTGCAACCGCCGCCCAGCGCAGAAGGATCAGCGTGCGCAGGCGCACCCAGCTGCCCTGCTGGCTGCCAACTGCGGCATCAGTTGCCGGGTCTGTCTGTCGTTCCGCCATTTGTGATCAGCCAGATTTGCTTTTTCGGTTGCGTCAATCTGTTCTCTTGCTAGTCGTGACGAAAGGCAGGATCAATGCCTGCGCGAACAAACCGGAGAATTTCTATGCAACGCATCTATGCTGTGACGGCCGCAACGGCGATTGTGGCGCTTGTCGGGGTGACATGGTTTGTCACCAGTGGAGAAGAAGATGCGTTTGCCGACTGCCGTGCAGGCGCCATCGGAACCGGAGTTGCCTCGATCGGTGGCCCGTTCGAGCTGACGGATGAAACCGGCGCGGTCGTGACTGAAAAAGACGTAATCACCAAACCCACGCTGGTTTACTTTGGCTATACGTTCTGCCCCGACGTTTGCCCCTTGGACAACGCCCGCAACGCCGAGGCGATGCGTATTCTGGATGGTCAGGGCTATGACGTGCAGTCGGCCTTCATTTCGATCGACCCAGAGCGTGACTCGCCCGAGCATCTGGCGGATTTCACCAGCTATATGCATGACAACATGATTGGCCTGACCGGTACGCCCGAGCAGGTCAAAGCCGCCAGCCAGGCCTATAAAACCTATTACCGTAAGCAAGAGCCGGAAGAAGGAATGGAAGAGTATTACCTGATGGATCACTCGACCTTCACCTATCTGATGTTCCCCGAAAGCGGATTTGCGGATTTCTTCAAGCGGGACGAGACGCCGGAATCCATGGCCAAGCGGGTAAGTTGCTTCATTGACGCAGGTGCATAGCAAGCATCGCTGCGTCAAAATTGACCTTCCGGTCATAAATACCTAGGTATCATGAAGCAGACGCAAACCGGAGGTTGCTGCGATGACCACTGAGGAACTCAAGCCAATTGGTGAAGACGCGTCCCTTCTATTGGTGGATGACGACGAACCGTTTCTGCGCCGTTTGGCACGCGCGATGGAAAAACGCGGATTTGCGCCTGAAATGGCAGGATCTGTGGCCGCGGGCAAAGCCATCGCAACGGCGCGTCCTCCGGCCTATGCGGTGGTTGATCTACGCTTGGATGATGGCAACGGGTTGGATGTGGTTGAAACCATCCGCGACAAGCGCCCAGATGCCCGGATCGTTGTTCTGACTGGATATGGCGCGATTGCCACAGCTGTTGCGGCCGTCAAACTGGGCGCGGCGGATTACCTGTCGAAGCCCGCGGATGCCAATGACATCACAGCCGCATTGCTGGCGATGCCGGACGAGTTGCCTCCGCCGCCGGAAAACCCCATGTCTGCCGACCGCGTTCGTTGGGAACATATCCAGCGCGTGTATGAACTGTGCGACCGCAACGTGTCGGAAACCGCGCGCCGCCTGAACATGCACCGCCGCACGCTTCAGCGCATTCTGGCCAAACGCAGCCCGAAATGAGGGCGCCGCTTGCCGGTATGGTTGGCCTCGCGCTGCTGTCGGCGTGTGTTCAGCCCGGCGAACCTCTGCGCCAACCCCAACAAACCGTCGTATTTAACCCCGACGCGTATGGGCTGGCCGTTCTGCCCGGCAATCAACGCGTAGATTTCGGGCGCTCCCCCAAAGGTGTGATCCCCGCCCTGACTCGCGAATTGGGCCGCCCAACCACAATGCCGTTGACCGGCTGTCCCGCTGGCATCATCCAACGCCTGCGCTGGGCGGATCTGGAGCTTAGCTTTACGCCCGAGCGTTTTGTGGGGTGGAGGCGCGGAGCTGAACAGCGCGGGCTTGTGTGTAGTTAGGCTGGATTAGTCTCTGATAGTCGGCGTTGTTTTACGAACACCAATCATCCCATCTGCTCCAGAAGGTCATTATGGCGGGCCGTGAAATCCGCACGTACGTCAGCGGGCGCTCGCAGGGTGATGTCTAGCCCTTTGGTGACTGCGGGATCCGGCACGCCAAAGATCTTCCCGGCTTCCTCGATGCTGAACCCGGCGATTTGTGTGGCTTCCAGAAAGGCGGACACCTTGTCGGCCCGTTTGATCGCCTTCTTCACTGTCGCCGGGATCTTTGCGGGCAGGCCGAAACGGATGTGGATGGCGGCGGTCAGGCGATCGTCCAGCTCTCCGTACCCCGCACCAACTGCGGCTTTCACCGGAGAGATCATGTCGCCGATCACGTATTCCGGCGCGTCATGCAAAAGCGCAGCCAGCTTCCATTTGACGGGCGCCTTGGGGTTCATGCGGGTAAACAGCGCCTCGACCAAAAGCGAGTGTTCGGCCACGGAATAGGGGAAATCCCCGAAGGTCTGCCCATTCCACCGCGCGACGAAGGCAAGACCATGGGCGATGTCCTCGATCTCGATATCTACGGGGGTTGGATCCAGCAAATCCAGACGCCGACCAGATAGCATTCGTTGCCATGCGCGGGGTTGTGCGGGCATACTTAGTCCTTCCTGCGGGTTTGAGCCCGCAATTTCGCCTTTTTTACGTGCAAGTCAATTGGCGTTCATTGCGTGTTCGTGGTTAGAATGATACGGCACGCGCAACATTAACGGGATCAGGATCGGAGAAACACCGTGACCCAAGATTATATCGTAAAAGACATCGCTCTGGCCGAATTTGGCCGCAAAGAGCTGGACATTGCCGAAACAGAAATGCCGGGCCTGATGGCTCTTCGGGATGAGTATGGCGAAAGCAAGCCTTTGACAGGTGCGCGGATCGTTGGCTCGTTGCACATGACCATCCAGACCGCGGTTCTGATTGAAACGCTGGTCGTTTTGGGCGCAGATGTGCGCTGGGCGTCATGCAACATCTTCTCGACGCAGGACCACGCTGCCGCCGCGATTGCGCAGGCTGGCGTTCCGGTCTTCGCGATCAAAGGCCAGTCGCTGGAAGAGCACTGGGACTATCTGGACCTGTCCTTCCAATTCCCGGAAGGCCCGAACCTGATCCTGGATGATGGCGGCGACGCGACGTTGTACATCTTGCTGGGTGCCCGTGCTGAAGCTGGTGAAGACCTTGGCGTTCCCGGTTCGGAAGAAGAAACCGTCATCCACGCGCAGATCAAGAAGCGTATGGAAGCCAGCCCCGGTTGGTTCACCAAGATGCGCGACCAGATCAAAGGCGTCTCGGAAGAGACCACCACCGGCGTTCACCGCCTGTATGATCTGGTGAAGAACGGCCTGCTGCCCTTCCCTGCGATCAACGTGAACGACAGCGTCACCAAGTCGAAGTTCGACAACAAATACGGCTGTAAGGAATCACTGGTCGACGGCATCCGCCGCGCCACTGACACCATGATGGCCGGTAAGGTTGCCGTTGTGTGTGGTTATGGCGATGTTGGCAAAGGCTCGGCCGCGTCGCTGCGTGGCGCTGGTGCCCGTGTGAAAGTGACCGAGATCGACCCGATCTGCGCGCTGCAAGCCGCCATGGACGGGTTCGAGGTGCTGACGCTGGAAGATGCCGTCGAAAGCGCTGACATCTTCATCACCACCACCGGCAACAAAGACGTCATCCGCATCGAGCATATGCGCGCGATGAAGGACATGGCGATCGTTGGCAACATTGGTCACTTCGACAATGAAATTCAGGTGGCAAACCTGAAGAACCACAAGTGGACCAACATCAAAGAACAAGTGGACATGATCGAGATGCCCTCGGGCAACCGCATCATTCTGCTGTCGGAAGGTCGTCTGCTGAACCTTGGCAACGCCACCGGCCACCCGTCTTTCGTGATGTCGGCATCCTTCACCAACCAGGTTCTGGCTCAGATCGAGCTGTGGACCAAGGGTGATGAGTACAACAACGACGTCTACATCCTGCCTAAGCATCTGGACGAAAAAGTTGCCCGCCTGCATCTGGACCGGATCGGCGTGAAGCTGTCGTCGCTGGACAAAGAGCAAGCGGACTACATCGGCGTGTCTGTTGATGGACCGTTCAAGCCGGAACACTACCGCTACTGATCGTACGGTGATGGAAAACGAAGCCAAAAAGCGCCGTCCGTTTCTGCAACGGGCGGCGCTTTTTCTTTTGTCCTCGGTGCTGTCACTTGTGCTTCTGGGGTTGATTGCGCTGTGGGTACTGCTGCGGCCCGACAGTGTGTTGCCAGATCACTGGAATCCCACGCGTCCGTTGTCGATCACCGCGCCCGTTACGCCGGTGACCCGTTGGCAGTTGCGCGCGGCCTCGCAGGATGAAGCGGTGTGCCGGGGTGTGCTTGCGCAGGCCGGTGTTGGGTTCTCGCAGATGGAGCCGCTGGTCTCAGGCGAACATTGCGGAATATCCCAGCGGGGCAGTCTTTCATCGCTGGTGGGCGCGCAGGTGACCCCCATCGAAACACGCTGTGCCACGGCCTTACGCCTTGCAATGTGGGAACATCACGACATCCAACCCGCCGCACGTCAGCATCTGGGATCGAACGTGTCGCAGCTTCTGCACATTGGCAGCTATAACTGCCGCAAGATGCGCACCGCGCGCGGCAATGAAGACGCGTGGAGCAGCCATGCAACGGCCGCTGCCTTTGACATTACCGGCGCGCTTTTGGCTGACGGTCGCAGGCTGACATTACTGAAGGACTGGAAGGGCGCGACGGACGAGTCGGCGTTCCTACGCCAAATCTGGCGTGGTTCCTGCAAGTGGTTCCGCTTGGTTCTGGGGCCGGACTATAACCGGCTGCACGCCGATCATTTTCACCTGCAAACGTCTGGCTGGGGCTTTTGCCGCTGACTGAATCTGCTGAACGAAAAAGGGGCGCCGAAGCGCCCCTAATCTGTTGATTTCCGAAGATTTACAGGTCTTCGCCAAACCCGAAGTTCTCGGTCACATAATCGATGTCTTTGTCGCCACGGCCCGACATGTTGATCAGGATCGACTTGCCCGGATGCTTCGGTGCTTCACGCATGGCGAAAGCCACGGCATGGGCGCTTTCCAGTGCCGGGATGATGCCTTCGGTGCGGCTGACGGTGAAGAATGCGTTCAGCGCTTCTTTGTCGTCACAGGCGGTATAGTTCGCCTTGCCGGTGCGGTGCAGGTGGGCGTGTTCCGGACCAACACCCGGATAGTCCAGACCCGAGGCAACCGTGTGCACGGGGGCAGGCTCGCCATTTTCGTCCTTCAGAACCATGGTGCGGAAGCCGTGGATGTCGCCGTCTTCACCGAAGGTGATGGTCGCGGCGTGCTCGCCCAGTTTCGACGAGGTGCCCATGGGCTCGACGCCGTAAAGCTCGACATCATCATCGTCGATAAAGCCCGAGAACAGGCCCATCGCGTTCGAGCCACCGCCCACACAGGCGGCAACTATGTCAGGCAGACCACCGGTCATTTCGAGGAACTGATCGCGTGCTTCGACACCAACGACGTGCTGGAAGTCACGAACCATCATCGGGAACGGGTGCGGACCCACGACCGAGCCGATGGCGAACAGGGCACGGTCGGCTTGCTCCATGTAGCTGCCGAAACAGCTGTCGACGGCCTCTTTCAGCGATCGGCCACCAAAGCCCACGGGAACAACCTCGGCGCCCAGCAGTTTCATGCGGGTCACGTTGGGGGCTTCCTTGGCAATGTCGATCTCGCCCATGTGGATTTCACACTCCAGACCGAAATAGGCAGCCGCAGTCGCCAGCGCCACGCCGTGCTGGCCCGCGCCGGTTTCCGCCATCAGCTTTTTCTTACCCATGAACTTGGCCAGAAGACCTTCGCCCATGCAGTGGTTCAGCTTGTGCGCGCCAGTGTGGTTCAGGTCTTCGCGCTTGGCATAGATCTGGGCACCACCGCACTGTTCGGACAGGTTTTTCAGATAGGACACAGGGGTCGGACGGCCCTGGAAATGCTTGCGGATGTGGCGCAGCTCGGCGATGAAGTCGGCCGACTTCGAGATCCGGTCATAGGCTTCGCGGATTTCCTTGAAATGCGGTTCCAGCGGGGGCGGCAGCATTGCGCCTCCGTACTCGCCGAAGAAGCCGTCACGTGTCGGTGTGGATTTGAGATATGAAGCCATGTCCTGTTGTCCCTCGTGTAATTTGTCCACGAGATGAGACAAGGAAACGGCGGGCGTCACAAGTCGAAAGTTGCGGTTTACAACGATTATCTAAAATAAAATTGCGGCCCCACAGATGCGAGGCCGCAATCAAAGGTAATTCCAGCGAAATCAGCCGGGAATGCGCAGGTTCTGGCCCGGATAGATCAGGTCAGGGTCTTTCAGCATCGGCTTGTTGGCTTCAAAGATCTCTTTATAGCGGGCGCCGTTGCCCAAGGTCTTCTCAGCGATCGCCCAAAGAGTGTCGCCCTTTTCAACGGTGTGGAAGGTCGGCTCGTTGTCCAGATCGGCTTCGACTTCGGCCACGCCTTCGACATTGCCGACGGCCAAGATGACCTTCTCGCGGTCTTCCGCGCTCAGGTTCTCGCCGCCTTTGACGGTGACTTTCTCGCCATCGACCTGAATGTCCAGGCCCGACGTGTCGATGCCCAGATCAGCAACTTCCTTGTTCAGGGTGTCGGCGGATGCGGTTTCGTCTCCGCCACCAAAAAGCGATTTGCCAGCGCCTTTTACAAAGTTCCAAAGACCCATTTTGTCCTCCTTGAGTAATGTATGTTGCCGGCATCCTGCGGCAGATAGGCGAAAAAACATAGGGGGAAAGCTGCGACAAACTTTTCCTTTGTGGAAATCCTGATTGGGCCTAGAGTTTCGAGGAATTGAATTGAACGTCCATAAAATTGGGAGACACAGATGGGAAAACGTGACGACTTGATCGCGAAATATGCAGATGACCTTAAGAACAAATGCGGCATGTCGCCGGATATGGATCTTTTGACCAAGGTGACAATTGGCTGTGGCCCTGCAATCTATAATGACGATGCGTCGACTGTAGCCGCGACCCAAGAAAGCGAGCTTGAGACCGTCAAGAACAACTTCCTGATCAAGAAGCTTGGCCTTGCCGATGGTCCGCAACTGATGGACGCGATCAATGCCGTGATCGAAACCTACGGCCGCAGCGAGCGCAACAAGTACCGCGCCGTTGTGTACTACATGCTGGTAAAGCACTTCGGGAAAGAGGCCGTCTACGGCTGATCAGCCCAGACACCTGACCTTTTCAAAGCGCGGCCCTTTGGGTCGCGCTTTTTGATTCTTTAACGGAGTCTAAATGTAACTCTTTGCAATTGAACGGTATTTTAGGGGCAATTCAATTGCACGATGCAGAAGCTTTCGATAGCTTCATCTACGAAGATCAGGACGGTCGGACCTTAAATTCAGAGACACGTGCGGTGCTGAGGGAGCGCGTGGGGTGAGGAAGGGGTCCGAGACGTCGGGCCCCTTCTTGTTTCTTACATCACACCCAGAACCAGCCCGATGATGGTGCAGCCCCCAACGGCATAGCCCCCATCCATCCAGATCAGAGATTTTGACCGGTCGCTGAACATGACATTGTTGATCATCCACGGGGCAACCACGAACAGTCCAAGGCCCAACCCGGCAATCAGACTTTTTCCAGCACCATCAACGCCCGCCATGCTGAACATGTGCCGCATCATCCCGGCGACAACAAGCGCCCCCAGAAAGGCCACGATATAGGGTTTTGGGTCGGATGCGTTCTGTGGTTTGCCCGCGTCATCCGTTTGGATCCCCGAGGCTTCAACCCACTGTTTTGACAGCGTCATGTACCAAACTGCGCCGAAAGCATAGCCCGCAATGGCAGCAACGATGACTTCCAACATATGATTTCCTCCTGTTCGACTGACCTTATGCGATCAGTCGGGCAGGGGGTTTGTCAAGCGTCGCCGGCAAGCTCTAACACGATGGCCCATTCGGCTTCGGTGACGGGTTGAACCGACAGGCGGGTGTTGTTGACCAGCACCATTTCGGCCAGACGCGGGTCGTCTTTGCACATGGCCAGCGTCACGGGCTTGGACAGCGCGCGCACCGCTTTGATGTCGACGCAATCCCAACGTTCGTCGTCGGTTGAGCTATCCTGATGGCTTTCAGCGATGACCTCGACGATGCCGACGATCTCTTTTTCCTTCTGCGAGTGGTAGAAGAAACCAAGATCGCCCACTTTCATCGTGCGCATATGATTGCGCGCCTGATAGTTGCGTACGCCGTCCCATTCCTCGCCCGCGTCACCCTTTGCGACCTGTTGGTCCCAGCTCCAGGTCGAGACTTCGGATTTGAACAGCCAGTACGCCATTAGCCGACCACCCGGTTCCACTGCTCGATGCGGACATCGGCAAACAGGCCGGCCTTGGCATAGGGGTCGCCGTCGGCCCACGCCTGTGCGGCGGCCATGTCGTCAACCTCCAGCACCAGAAGCGACCCGCACATCATGCCGTCGGCATCCAGAAACGGACCTGCCTGCGCAACCGCGCCGGTGTCCTTGATATAGGCCAGATGCGCATCGCGGTTGGCTTTGCGGGTTTCGATGGCACCGGGTTTGTCAGTGCAGATCACAGCAACAAGCATTTATTCTTCCTTCAGGGGTCGGGACAAAAGGCTTTCGACAGCCTGTCCTATCGTTAATTGTTTGTCCAGCACGGCCACGACCATCTGGGCGATGGGCATTTCGATATTGGCGCTTTGGGCAAAGTTAGAGACTGCTTTGGCGGTTGCGCGCCCTTCCACGGTGGTGCCTTCCGGCAGGGGATCGCCGTGGCCAAGTGCCAGTCCGAAGCTATAGTTACGGGACTTTGCAGACGAACAGGTCAGCGTCAGATCTCCAAAGCCAGACAAGCCGGACAGCGTGTCAGAGTTCGCACCCTTTAGGGCCGCATAACGCTGCATTTCGGCATATCCACGGGTCATCAAGGCGGCGCGGGCGCTTTCGCCCAAGCCTGCGCCGATGGCGATGCCGCAAGCGATGGCGACGACATTCTTCAGGGCGCCCCCGATCTCGACCCCGATCAGGTCGCTGCTGCGATACAGGCGGATGTTTTTGGTGGACAGAGCGGCTTGCAGCGCCTCGCCGTCTTCGCAGGCCAAGGTCAGTGCGGTGGGCAGTCCGGCTGCGATATCCACCGCAAAGCTGGGGCCAGACAGGATCGCTGGCGTGGCCGAGGGGCAGCTGCGCTGAATGATCTCGGCCGGACCAAGTCCGGATTGCAGATCGACCCCTTTGCAGCACGCCACAAGCGTTTTGTCCTGAAATAGGGTCGCATTCTCGGCCAGAAACCCAGCCAGCTTTTGCATCGGAACAGCCAACAGAATGATGTCCGAGGTCTGTACATCTTCGATCTTCTCCAGCACCGTAAGGCTGTCAGGAAAAGCAAAACCGGGCAGGCGGCGGGTGTTTTCGCGTGCAGATGCCATGTCGCCCGGATCGCGCGCCCACAGCCCGACTGCGCGGCCGTCCTGCGCCAGCGAGATCGCCAAAGCCGTACCGAATGCGCCTGCGCCCAGAACTGAAATGCTCATGCCTTTGCTCCCTTTTTCCCTGATCCCAACATTGCTGGCGCACGTTGGTCAAGCGGCCACCTTGGGCGCGCTTGCAAGGACATGTCATCTTGATGCCCAGCGCGGAACCGTTCGATCCCGGCCCAAGCAATCATCGCGGCGTTATCGGTGCACAGCGCCAGCGGAGGGGCTAGGAAAGCCGTGTCATGCTGCGCACAAACAGTCTCTAACGCGCCACGAATGGACATATTTGCCGCCACGCCCCCGGCTACGGCCAATGTGGGTTCGGCGGGGTTCAGAGATAGATATTCTTTCAGCGCACGGCGCGATTTCTCGGCCAGAACATCGCGCACGGCAGCTTGAAAACCGGCACACAGGTCAGCGCGGTCCTGCACCCTAAGCCCGCCATGTTCGGCCACCAGCCGGTCACGTTCGCGCAGAAGGGCAGTTTTTAGGCCAGAGAAGCTCATGTCGCAGCCCGGACGATCCATCAGGGGACGCGGGAACTTGAAGCGTTTGGGGTCGCCGTTCTTTGCCTCGGCCTCGACCGAGGGGCCGCCGGGTTGCGGCAGGCCAAGCAGCTTGGCGGTTTTGTCGAAGGCTTCGCCGGGTGCATCGTCGATGGTGCCGCCAAGGCGGCTGAATTCTTCCGGTCCCTTGGCGATCAAGAACTGGCAATGCCCGCCAGAGACCAGAAGCATCAGATAGGGAAACGCCGCCTGATCCGTCAGGCGCGGAGTCAGGGCGTGGCCCGCAAGGTGGTTCACACCGACCAAGGGTTTGCCCGATCCGATCGACAATCCCTTGGCGCACATGACGCCCGCCAGCACGCCCCCGATCAGGCCGGGGCCCGCGGTGACGGCGATGGCGTCGACCTGAGAGAGTTCCATATTCGCCAGTGTTAGAGCCTGTTCGACGCAGCTATCCAGCTTTTCCGTATGCGCGCGCGCAGCGATCTCGGGCACGACGCCACCGAAATCGGCGTGCAGCTCGGTCTGTCCAGCCACCACGGAGGACAGTACCTTGGGCGCTTGCCCGGGTATGTGGCGCACCACGGCCGCAGCCGTGTCGTCGCATGAACTTTCCAGCCCAAGAACGGAAAGGGGTTGATCAGAATTGGTCATTGGTCATGCGATCTGTTGCGGTGGTGGGTCGGCTCGGGGTAACACCTAGACAGTTCGCAGACAATCCCGGCCACCCATATGCCCAAGTTCCCGATCCTTGTCCTGACGCGCCCAGAAGTGGCGGCGCACCGGTTCTTGACGCAGGTCGAGGCCGCGCTGGGCCGTGAGGTGCCACATGTGATCTCGCCCATTCTGAGGATCCAGCCGGTTGGAGCATGGCCTGACCTGCCCGACGAGACTGATGTGATCCTGACCTCGGAACACGCGGTTCGCGGGGATTTGTCTGGCATTCCCGCCCATTGCGTCGGCGCGCGCACCGCCGAGGCCGCAAGCGCGCAAGGGGCACAGGTTCAAACCATCGCGACAAACGCTGACGAGCTTTTGCAGTTGCTGGACGCGCGGCCGGCCACCTATGTGCACCTGTGCGGTTCACATAAAGCGGTCGACATTTCGGCCCGTTTGGCCGCATCGGGCCTGACCTGCCGCGATCATCAGGTCTATGCGCAGGTAGCACAGCCCCTGACCGAACACGCCCGGGCTGCATTGGAAGGGGAAGACCCCGCCCTGCTTCCCCTTTTTTCGCCGCGCTCTGCGCGTTTGGTTGGAGAAGCCATTGCGAAACCGGGCCCGCAACTCCACGTAATTAGTATGAGTGATGCGGTTGCAGCCGAATGGTGTGCGGCGGCGCGCGGACCTGCTGATGTGGTCGATGCGCCTACGGGTGAGGCGATGGTGAGCGGGATTGTCGCAGCGTTGGGCCGTCACGTTACTTGAGCAGCATCAAGGCAAGCGGTAGGCTGTTCTACGCAGCTGCAGCATTTTAGAGTAAGATTCGAGGGGTTCTTTATATTGGCCAAGTCTCCGAAAACAGCCAAGGCAAAGACGGAAGTGGTGGAAGACGCCGTTGTTGTCGATGAAACCAAGCTGGACGAGGAACAGGAGAATACTCCTGACAATCCAACAGATGACGAGACCGGACCAGAGCCCGAACAGGATGAAGCTGTGGTAGCCGAAGGCGCGGATGGCGAAGACGGCGAAGATTTGCCGACAGAAGACGCCGACGCTGCAGATGCTCCTGAAGAGGCTCCCGAACAGGTTGAAGCCCCGGCAGAGCCGACCCCAACCCCCGTTTCAGAAGCCTCCAAGAAAAGCGGATCTGGTTTTGTACCGTTGCTTTTGGGTGGCGCGGTGGCTGCGGTGATCGGGTTTGGTGCTGCACGCTATCCCGATCAGTGGCCGTTTGCGCAGTCTGTAGAAGATCCGATGATCGCCGAAATGGCCGCGCTTCAGGACCGCATCGCAGGGCTGGAAAGCAGCACGGCGGCCCAAGGTGACAGCCTTCAGGCGTTGGCCGCGGACGACTCGTTGGATCGCCTTCGGGGCGAGACATCGGGCACGATGGATCAGCTGCGCACGCAGATTGACGGGATGACCGCCAAGCTGGACGCGCTTGAGAACCGCATTCACACTGTTGAGAAACTGCCCCAAGGCTCGGGTATGGAAGCGGCGGCTGCCGCTGCTGCCGCGTATGAACGCGAATTGCAGCAAATGCGGCAGATGCTGGATACCGAGCTTGCCAATATTACCAGCCAGAAAGAAGATGCACAGACGCTGGAAGTCTCTGCCGCCGAAACCGCACGGGCAGCGGCTGCGCGTGCCGCGATGGCGCGGGTGCATGCAGCCCTTGAAACCGGCCAGCCCTTTGGGGATGCGCTGTTTGATCTAACCGAAAACGCGGGCCTTGCCGCACCGGACGCGCTGTCGTCCGTCGCTGCAGACGGTGTTGCCAGTCAACAGGCGCTTCAGTCCAGCTTCCCGGAAGCTGCGCGTGCGTCGCTGGAAGCTGCTATTCGCGCGGCAGTCGAAGCGGGCTCGATGGACCGGGTGTCTGCGTTCTTCCGCACGCAGCTGGGAACGCGGTCTTTGGAGCCGAAAGAGGGCGACGATCCGGACGCTATCTTGTCGCGCGCTGAGGCTGCGCTGAAAGCTGGGGATGTGGACACGGCTTTGACGGAATTGTCAGCCATGCCCGAAGCAGGACAACCTGCCTTGGCCGATTGGATTGCAAGCGCAACACAGCGCCGCGACGCTTTGGCGGCCGCGAGCGATCTGTCCCAGCAAATGAACACGAACTGAGGATACGCCAATGCTTTGGTCTTTGATTAAGATTGTCCTTTTCATCGCAGCGATTGCGCTTTTGACGTTTGGCGCTGGGATCCTCATGGAAACTGATGGCGGCGTACGCATTGCCGTTGGCGGAACCGAGTTCAACATGGAGCCCCTACAGGCCGTGATTGCCGGGGTGCTTTTGGTCATCGCGATTTGGCTAGCGCTGATCGTGTTTGGGCTGCTTGTCGCCTTCGTGCGCTTTGTGAACGGCGACGAAACCGCGATTTCACGCTATTTCGACCGCTCGCGCGAGCGCAAGGGGTACGAAGCACTGGCCGAAGGTATGATGGCGATCGCCTCGGGCGAAAGCTCGACCGCGATGTCGAAAGCCGCCCGGGCCGAGAAATATCTACGCCGCCCGGAACTGACCAACCTTCTGACCGCGCAGGCGGCTGAAATGTCAGGCGACAAGCACAAGGCGGCGCAGGTCTATAAACGTCTTCTGAAAGACAATCGCACGCAGTTTGTGGGTGTGCGTGGGATCATGAAGCAGAAGCTGGAGGAGGGTGATACCGAGACCGCGATGAAGCTGGCCGAGAAAGCCTTTGCGTTGAAGCCGCGTCACACCGAAACGCAGGACGTGCTGCTGGGCCTTCAGGCGCAGAACAACGACTGGGCTGGTGCGCGCAAAACGCTGGGCGCCAAGCTGAAATACGGCGCCCTACCGCGCGATGTGCACAAGCGCCGCGATGCGGTTCTGGCCCTGTCAGAAGCCAAGGGCGTGATGAAAGAGGGCAACCCCGTCGAGGCGCGGCTTGCAGCCATTGAAGCCAACCGCCTGTCGCCTGATTTGGTGCCGGCTGCGGTGATGGCCGCGCGTGGCTATATTGCGGATGGCAAACCAAAATATGCCTCGCGCGTGTTGGTCAAAGCGTGGTCGGCGCAACCCCATCCCGACCTGGCCTCTGCCTTTGCCGACATCGTCCCAGACGAAAGCCCGGCCGAGCGGATCAAGCGGTTCCGTGCGCTGACCAAGCATCAGGATGGTAACCCGGAAACCCGGATGCTGTTGTCCGAGCTGAACATCACGGCCGAAGACTATCCCGCTGCGCGCAAAGCGCTGGGCGATCTGCCCGACACGATGCCTACGCAACGTGCGCTGACGCTTTTGGCGGCGATTGAACGCGGCGAGGGCGCATCGGATCACGATGTGCGTGCCGTTCTGGCGCGGGCCGTGACGGCGCCGCGTGGGCCGCAATGGGTTTGTGAAAGCTGCAACCATGTGCATGCCGCTTGGCTGCCGGTGTGCAACAACTGCGATGGGTTTGACACGCTGGCGTGGACATCTGCACCCGAAGCCGAGGGCGCCGTGCCGACCGGGACCGAGATGCTGCCCTTGGTGGTCGGCGATGCCCCTGTGGCCGAGGTTGAGGATGCGGAAGACGCCGGCGATGAGGCTGCCGTTTTGGACGGCGAAGTCGTTAAAGAAGCCGACGATAAACCCGCCGCATAGTAATCACATCAGGCGGCGCTACAGTGTCGCCGCCTGATACCCCGCCACGATCATCTGGCATTATTCGAGTTCCATGAAGCTGACATTTGCAGGCGGCATCGCGCTTGCCTATTTCGCGACGTCCAACAGCATATTCTTTGGCGCACGGCGGATGCCGTCATATCCCGGCTTGCGGGCATGGCACCTGGAACAGCACAATGTCAGCTACATCTTCGAGCCCATCTGCGTCGGCGAACTGCTGTTCGGTCGGTTCAGCGCGTTGCATCGACACAAAGACTAACTTGAAACCCCCGGGGCATCGGACATCCTTTTGTGCAGATTGGTGATGGCCATTTTCTCTTGCGCAATGATCATGTCGGGTCTAAAAACCCCAACGCTGCGGGGTGGAAATCGCCCGGCAACATGTGGGCCGCTGTAGCTCAGCTGGTAGAGCACGTCATTCGTAAGTTGCGGTTCCCCGCGAGAATGACTTGCAAAACCAAAGGGTTCGCGGCAAGTGAGATGAATGAGTAGGGCCATAGTATGGCCCGCGATGCCTCAATAGCTCAGCTGGTAGAGCAGGTCCTTCGTAAGGACAAGGTCGGGGGTTCGAGTCCCTCTTGAGGCACCACTTTTCTCACACATACTATTTGAAAACAGTGGCTTGGACTTTGGTGTTTGGATCTAGCGCCAACAAATGCCAAGCACCACGGCGGTTTTGCAGAGACAATTGTTCATCGCTGGTCGAGTCGTCTTTGTCGTCAAACAGCTGAAGTGGTTCACCAACTGCTTCTGTGTTGTTGATGGTGAAGCCATCTGTATTGCTAACCGTCCAAGTGAACCTGTCCGTAGGGCCATGAGCGCTTCCTTCGGGAGTTTGGAGAGAAGGGGTGTTCGCTCAAGCTACATGACTGCCGTGACTAACTCTCCCCGCTTGGAAAGATATTCTGCGCCGTACTACCCGTCGATTTGGATTAGTAAGCGTCAGATCAAGTCGCGATATGCAATCGAGAAACCTGCGGCCCAATCGTGCAAAGTAGTATCTTCGTCGTAGATTGATGAACTTGATACCGTGTTTCGAAGGCAGCCTCGTCCAACTGGATATGCTGATTTCGCAGACATTTCACCACGGCGATTGTGCTGATAAGCATAGTTGATGACTAAGGTTTCCAGACTGGGCTCTCGGTCAAAGCGAAGCTTGATATGCACCTTGTCGACGACCTCAACGTCCACAAGCGTAGATTTGTAACGGTCTCTGGTGTGAAAGCCGAGCACTGTCCGGTCAGGTGCTGGATGACTTTCTTCATCGATTACCAGCGGATGGTCCGTGCAGAATTCTAGGACGACCTCGTTTCCTGAAGAAAAGGATGAAATCGGGCGCGGAACAACATGGTCTGCACCATTTTCCTTAAGCGCTATAATGCGTCCAAGGTTTTCGCCCAATTGCCTCTTACCGCGCCCCGAGAAATGTGCGCCGTCGATTTGTTCATAGGCATAGGCCGCCAGGGGAAAAACAACATTGTCGTGCTGGTCGGCCATGTCGATTACCGAAAGGCGGTTGGGCCAGTGATTTCCCCCGCCCATTGATCCGGTGCCGCTTGCCTGAACCAACCACCATTGGGGATCGACACCATAGTTTCTAAGGTGATTTTCAACATCTGACTTAAAGTCGATAAAATGGTTGCTATAGGATTCTCGCGCCATCGCGCGATCAGCCTCACCATGCAACCAGACTAGGTGAACTTGTGAAATCGGCAGTCCGTCCGCGACTGAAAGACACTCATCAAGTGTCTTAAGCAAGTTCAGAAAGATCGTTGAATGCGTCCCGTCGTGATTTCGATAGATTCCGTCTACAACGACACCGTTTGTCTTGTTCCCGTTGAATCTGCGCCCGCCTCGCGCTTCTGAGCGTACAATCATGCGCTCAGGCGCATCATCACCCAAATCTGTGTAAAGTCGGGCGGCTGCGGCCACTAGTAGTGACTGGATGGCCTGAGGAGCTAGCGATATGTGATCGAAACCGTCGATCTTGGAAGTTCGCTCTCGCCCCATATACCCTCGAATTCGTTTGCCGTCATTGGGCATGAAAATGGGGAAGCTATTCTCGACATCCGCAAAGATCCTTGGCCCCGCATCGTGTACGTCGGCATTCGACTGGCCAAACGCCAGAAGCAAGATACTATGTTGTTTCGCGCCCATTTCCGAATGTGCCCCCAAAAGAGGCTATGCCTCAAGCACGCTGTCAGGGGCCTTTCCATTCAACGAGGCTCGTCTGCGCTCTAGTGCGGATAGGTCTACCACATCGTCCATCTTGTCCCGGTTGCTTAGAATTCGATCAATTATGGCAATATCTGCTCGTGAAGCAGCAAGCCGCACCAGCAGTGTGATCCAGCGAGGCATTGGTGTCTCGTTGCGTTCAATCTCGTCTAGAAGCTGCTCCATGGCAGATTGATGGCGGTTGGTGTTCATGTAGCTCTGTATCAAAAGCGGCAACAGTCGGTTAATAGTGGCCTCTGTCACATCTGGGCGCTTAAACACCTTTTCAATCTCGGTGGCAGTGCTTTCAAAATCCCGAGCTCTAAATAGTGTAACAATTGAAGCGACCGCGCTTGCATCAATAGACTGAGCTACGGTCTTGGGTCGAGAAGCCATGGCATTTTGAAGCTGTTCAATGGCTCCTTCTTCGACTCCATTTGTCTTGGCATAGGCAATCAAGGTGTCGATTTGCTCTTGTGTGCCGTATGAGCGCACAATGTTTGTCGCCAAACGGAAGACCTTGTCTTTGTCATTCCCATGGGCTTCATCCAAACGGCCAACCAGCCAATCAGCAGCGCGGGTCCGCTGCTTTGCCCGCATTAGGGCCTGTGAGTAATGAAAATCAAAATCAACCGACCGAAGCGCGCCTGATTCCAATGCATCTTCCGCTACATTGACGGCCTGATCGTATTCCTCGGCGGAAATCAGTGCCTCGACTTGGCCAATGGCATTAAGCGTATGATAACCTGGACTTTCCCCCTCATAGCGCAGAAGCATTTCAGCTACGACGCGGTTGGCGTGTCCCTGAGTACTGTGATTGGGGCTAGTGGTCTGATAGGCGAACTTGAAGTCGCTCAACATGGCGAATTCAAGGCTGGGAAGATATTCAACCTGTGCATAGTCACGGCACACGTTCTGGGCAGCTACGTTCTGACAAGATTTCGCCAGATAGTTCTCAATCAACGCGTCGTTCTGACCATAAACAAACGGTCTTGCCACCGGTGATACTGCCAGCAAGATAATCGGTGACACCCGCGTGTTTGCAAGAACGATCTCAATTGCGCGCCGAAAACTCATTTCACATGCTTCTACGTCCAAGCGATGGAACTCATAGCGGTTCGGTTCCTGAGCTGTCATTTTGGCAGAGGGCATTCCGTTCAAGTACAGGCCTGTCTTGGCGTCATACCATTGCTCGATCCCGCTATTGGACAGGATTACAACGTCGGCGTCAGCGATACCGGAATAACTTGTGTTGTACTCTTTTCGATAGGCGCGCGCCGTCTCAAGTTCGTGGGCAAAAGTCAGATGAATCTGCAGATCAACCCATTCGTCACCAACTTGAATCAATGCGTCGTCGGGTGATGGGGCGCTGGGATCGACAGCCCACGCCACTTCGTTGGTCGAGACGTCCAAGTTGAAAATGTTGTATCGGTTGTATTGTTGCGTTGCAGATCCCGGCAGGTCCAGGTCCCGTGGGCTGGAAAGATAGGACCGCCCGGCCTTCGCCAGTGCTTTTTCCACATTTCGACCAAAGCAATTTCCTGCAACGAAGAACTTTGCACCCTCTGGAAATGCAAGCGCCGTCTTAATCTGTGGCTGTGCAAAAGGTAAAAGTCTTTCGCGGCCTCTTTTCGCGCCGGGATACTGACGCAGCCGGTTTTTCGAGGCCGAGCCACGAGCCTCTGCGGGAGTTAATACTTCATGCGGCATGAAAGAACCTCGCAATCAAATCGGTACAAGAGACCCGGCCGATTTGGCACGATGCCTCTCAGAAAAGTATGTCGGTCCTGACAATAGCTATGGCTATGTCCGCCATTGTACAAATTCATCGTCAACAGCTTGCTAGCCTGAATAGTCAGCGCAACAGTTTCGAGGTTTTTACAGAAGCAGCGCTGACAGACAAGTTATTCTTGCGCTTCAGTAATCATCTGTCGCTCAGGCACACGTCTCAAGTGTGTACGAGCCCCTACGACTTTCAATGGTGAGACCGGTGGATGTGATACGAATATCCTGTTCAGGAAGCGTGTGCAGAGTGCCGGATTTAAAGCTGCGGGCTGGCGATCAGAGGTGCTTCGATCTGAGGGCCGGATAATCGACTTTCCCAACCGGTGTACGCGGCATCTGCTTCAAAAGGTAGATGTGGCGCGGGCGCATATGAGTTGGCAAAGCACGATTTGCAGCAATCTGAATCTGTCGCGCTGTGACCTCTTCAGAGGGGACGCAGAACGCAACCAGTTCCGAGCCCTGAATATCGTGCTCTCGCGCCAAAACGGCGATTTCAGCCACATTGGGCAGGTCTTCCATAGCCTCTTCAACATCGTCGAGGCTGACACGAATATCCAGAGATTTGATCAGCCGGTCACGTCTTCCGTACAGGTGCAAAAAGCCCTCTTCGCAAAGCATTCCTACATCGCCGGTAAATACCGCGGGTTGCCCATCCAGCAGGCGGCGTGTTTGTGAAGTTGCATCCGGGTCGTCAAGATAACGTTCGAACACACCCTTCCCTAGATGAATAACCTCTCCCTCTTGTCCCGGAGGCAGACAAGACCCTTTCCCATCCACAATTCGCAACTCAACCCCGTCGATAGGTTGGCCGACAGACCCAGGTCGAGATGCAGACTGGTCCGGACTCAAACAGCAGGTGCGGTAAGTTTCAGTCAGCCCGTAATTGCGCAGGATGCGAGCAGCGGGGATGCGATCCGACAACGCCTTGAAAAGCCCATCGGTGAAGGGCGATCCGGTGGACGTCAGCAGACGCAACGAGTCTGTGTCTGCAGTCTCGAAGCCCGAAATGCCGAACAGCAACGCGGAATAGAGCGACGGCACGCCAGCAAACACCGTCGGGCGATGCGTGTTTATTGCTTTGGCGATGTCGGGCAGAATATCTCGCTCGGGCAGGATCAGGAAATGTCCGCCAACCAACCCGGACAGCAGCTGCCCCCACCCATAGTCATGGGCGAAGGGAATTGGAACGAGGATGCGTTCTTCTGGATTATAACCAATCGATCGCGCGACACGTGCAACCCCTTCCGTTAGCGTCGCCCCTGTTTGGACGACCCCTTTGGGGGGGCCGGATGATCCCGAAGTGAAAACCACAGAGGCGTCAGAACTGGCGTCAGGGCGGTGAGTCCCAAGGCTGGGCCGAGGGGCCTCTAGCTGTGCCAATCCAGCCGTATCGATTGTCAGATCTGGCGCGTGACGCGACTGGATCAGCTGTCTTTGATGGTCCGTTGCTTTCGCTGATACGAACATCGGAAGTCCACCAAGCGACCAGATGGCGGGGATAAGTGCCACCAAATCAGCTGTATTGGGTAGTGCCACCAGGACACGTTGCCCTGGTTGTAAGCCTTGGCCGGAAAGCGCGGCCGCCAACTGGGCAGCCCGATCAAGAAGCTGTGCCCGTGACCAAACGAGATGTCCCTGTGCGACAGCGGGTTTTTCGGGATCAGTCGCGGTATTGTTCAGAAAGGCGTCAAATGGGTGCATTACTTCCCTGCGTTCTTCTCGCGCAGCTCAAGGCTCATTTGTTTTGCGCGTTGGTATTGGGATATCCGCGCTTGGCGGCTTAGCGGTGCCGAGATGCGTGGAATGTCATACCCCAACTGCACCATCAGAGGTTCCAGAATTTCAAGGCACGCGCGCGCAGAGCTGCGCGGCAACGACTTACGCCAACGCGAGAGGCTGTCTTTTCTGACACCCTCCGTCGCGAAGATCTTCCAGTCACCAAGGCCAATCTGTGAGTTGTCAGGTCTCGGAAGCCCGTCAAACGGTTTGATGTCGGCGAATTCGGTGATTTTACCAAGCACCAGCTCGGGATCGGCAATCAGATCCTCATAACGGTACACTAGAGATTGATCTCCAAGACGCTCATGCATCGCCAGCAACTGTCCGGTTAAATCCCGCCAAGCTGCGGCCCAAGCAACATAGTAGTTCTCATGCTGTGCCATCCATGGGCGCATTTCGGGGACGTTTTGCCCCATTTGATCCGTCAGTTCTTTCATGGATGCGATAACATCAAGTGGATTGCGCACAACGCAGATGAAGCGGCAATGACCAGCGAGCAGAGTTTCGATCTCGGCAATATCAAAGATATCAAATGCCGACTTTTCGGCCCATCCGGCTTTACCTGCCGCTGCTGCGGCTTCCCCTAGAAAGCCAAATCCCAATGCCCTGATGCGTGCCAGGACCTCTTCCTCCTCGAACCCCGAGAACGCAAGCCCTGTTAGCATCCCAAGATCAGGCCCCTCGCCACTGGATTCCCTGATCATGCGCGCCATGCCTGAAAAAACATAAGTTTCTGGCGGGCAATGCAGATCTGGATGCGCGGTCAAGAGGCGCTGAAGCAGAGATGTTCCTGAGCGAGGGAAGCCGAGAATTTTCAGTGGGATCATTTCACATTCAGCCTTGTAAGAGTTCCCAGATGGTTCAGTGAACTTTCAGTAATATCAGCCAACGCCCCTTGCTGCAGGGCATATTCAGCCGGTTCGGGATGACTGATGAAACGGGTGGGGCTTGCGGTCAAGCCATAGGCACCTGACATCATAACGGCGAGCACATCACCGCGGTGCAGAAGAGGCAGTGAGATTTTCCGCGACAACTGATCGATTGATGTACAAAGCGGCCCGGCCAGCATTTGTTCAACAGCCTCGATCCCTTCACCTGTTTGGCGAAGGACCACAAAAGGATAGTTCTTCTGAAAAACTGAACCCATCATGCCAGCTGCAGCCAGGTGGTTGTTGAAGCCAGCGTCGCAGACAGCGATCGGCATATCGCGACTGACCTTGGAAGATAGAACTGACGTGACAAGAGCTCCAGACGGTCCAGAAATCCACCTGCCAAGCTCGAGTAGTCGTTTTGCATTTCCCAATACCGGATCACGAGAAAGCTTTTCGATATGAGGCGCAACAAGGTCGCGAACCTGTTCGATATCAAGCGCATGTTGCCCATCATGCAATGGGATACCAAAGCCGGCACCGAAGATCAGCTTTTCGGGTACGATCCCAGCTGCTTCCGACGCGCGGGAAAAAATCTCGCAGAGATTGGCGATGTTTTCTGCGATCGGTTCAGGCGAAAGACACATGGATCCGGTGTAGGCATGAAAACCGGTCAGTTTAAGCGCTGGTTCGCTCATAATCCGTGCGATAGCGCCAGCTGCTTTAGTTTCGTCAATGCCGAACTGACTTGGCCTGCCGGACATACTTGCTCCAAAACCCTTTGGAACATGATCTGGATTGATCCGTAGCAGCACGTCCTGACGAACCCCAGCAGCAGTCGCAATTTCGCCAATCAGCTCGATTTCGTCTTCTGCTTCCACGACGATCGAGACGCCCAATCCAACGATCGCTCGAAGTTCGCTGGCGCGCTTGCCGGGGCCTGACCAAGTAATCTGACTTGGCTCAAGTCCGATGGCCAATGCGCGTTCAACTTCATGTGCTGACGAAGCATCAATGTGATCAAGCTGTTTCATCACTTGACGCAACACCGCCAGGTTGGGGTTCGATTTTATCGCATAGCTTGGCTCAAACAGTCCCAAGAACAGCTTTGAAAGAGTTGTCGACCGTGCAGTCAGTTCGTCCAGATCGTACACGTAGAAAGGAGTATCAAGGGACCGCCAATCAGCGTCGGCTAGGCGTCTTTCAAAGCTATGTTCATCCGAATTCATCAGCGTCATCCATGAAAATTTTTATCTCTGATATACCAAAGAAAACTGTTGCGACACCCGTTTGAAGGCGAAATTCAACAACGGAATAGTTGCCATTAAGAAGCCATATTTGCATCTACGAACACAAACATCTAAAGAGCCATCAGAATTCACCCACAAGAGCGTTAAAAAATGACAAGTATCTCTGACCAGCTTCGCCAATTCATTGCTGAAGAAACCGGCATGTCTGACGACGAGTTCCAGAATGACACCCAGTTGTTCTCGGAAGGCTATATCGACAGCTTCACGATGACAGCCGTTGTTGCTTTCATTGAAGAGACATACGAAGTCGATATTCCTCAATCCGAAATTACGCTCGAAAACTTCGACACCATTGACAATATGACGGCCTTCATCACGCGCGCCAAGGGATGAACGGCAGCTTCTTCTATACGTCTGTAAACGACAGCGATATCGAGGAAATTCGTCAACTGCTGAACGACGTGTGGCCAAAGCTATACGGTGAAACGGGCTGTCCTGAATTCAGTCACGAGTATCTTAGCTGGCTCTACAAGGGGCCAGATGCCGACCGCCACTTTCTTCGCGGCTTTCGCAATGATGCCGGAGAGCTGGTCGGATTCAAAGCATCGCTTTATCGTTCCCTTGCTATAGCGGGCCAGAAATTTGATGGGTACCTAGTCACTCATCTGGCAAGCCAGCCGAACCTATCTCTTGGCGAGAAGATGGCAGTTGCGGCGGGTCTTTCTCCGATTCATACGCTGGAAACGGATCCAGACTCTCTAAGTTTGGCTTTTTTTGAACCCGACAAGACACTGGTCCCAAACCGCCGTCGCGCGGCGGAAAAAGCCGGGTACAAGGTTGAAGAACTTCGATTTCAACAGCATGTCGTAAATAAGCGAAGATTGATGTCGGCCGACCTTGATTTGTCAGGGATCACGGTGTGCGAGTCTGATCAGAACGACGCGGACGCGTGGGCAGAATTGATAGCTGAGCAGCATTCCGACAACAGCTTGATGTGGATGCCATCGAAAGCCGCCTTGTCGCACCATCTTGGTGCAGCGCCTGCATCATTTCAGCGTGTTGCTAAACGTGGAGAGACACCCATCGGAGTTGTGGGTGGATATGTTCTTGATTGGATGAAAGCCGGCGTACCTACACGCTTCTTCATTTGCGAGATGCTTGCGGCGAGCGAACCAGAGGCACTGAATGCGCTACTACGGTCTGTAATTCCATATGCTGACAGCACTGGTGCAACAGGAGTGATCGTCGAGAACGCTACACATCTGTCGCAGTCATTCAAAGCAGCTGGTGGTATCATAAGATCGCCTCGAGAAATGATACTTGCGATTAGAAGCAATCGCGCGCTGCCCTCGACCCCAGAAAGCTTCACCTGCGATATTAAGTAGTTGGCTTAAGTCTTCCCCTCATATCCACTCTGGGTGATAGATTTTGACGAAGCGCCCAAACTCAATCTAGTCCATCGCACCCTTCGCAGCCGATCCTTCGATGTCCTATACGTCGAGGAGCGTGAGCCCGCAGAAAGTCGGCCCACTGCTTGAACCCAAGAAATGTCGCGCTGGTGCCGAACGGACCAGACACGCGAAAGGTAGATCTTCGCTAGCTCCCTGAACTCTGATCTCACAATCAGAAGGGGCTGCGGCGAAGGACTTTCAGTTTTTTTTAACACCTTTGATCTGTCGCATATCGAAAGCTGCGCTTTTCTGCTCAGTCTTGAGCATCAATTAAGCGGAAGAACTTGGTCTCGTTTGGGTGCCGAGGAGTGTTGTGATTTCCTGAAAACTTGGGATGAGGACTGCTCATGAAAGTCAAAGACTATCTGAAGATTGAAAGTGCGACTGATATTAGCCGTTCCGAGGTTGGACGCCTCGGGACTGCAATCCTATTTGTGGTCGGTGTTGTGATTTATACTGGCACGACGTTTGAACACGTCGACCAGCTGTATCTGCTGATCGCGGCTGCGGTGATCGGGGCCTACATGGCCATGAACATCGGCGCCAACGATGTCGCCAACAATGTCGGACCAGCGGTTGGGTCTTATGCTCTGACCCTAACGGGCGCGATCATAATCGCCGCCTTGTTCGAAGCGGGCGGTGCCATCATTGCCGGCGGCGACGTGGTTTCGACCGTCAAGAAAGGCATCATTGATCCCGCCAACGTAGACAACCCGGATGTGTTTATCTGGGTGATGATGGGCGCGCTGATCGGGGCTGCTCTGTGGCTGAATGCGGCCACTTGGCTGGGTGCACCTGTGTCCACCACGCACTCGATTGTCGGTGGCGTGATGGGTGCCGGGATCGCGGCAGCCGGATGGGATGTAGTGAACTGGGATTCGATGGGTAAGATCGCCCTCAGCTGGGTGATATCGCCCGTTACTGGCGGAATCATCGCAGCCTTGTTCCTGTATACCCTCAAGAAGACGATCTTCTTCAAAGCCGATCCGGTCGAGGCAGCCCGCAAGGTTGTGCCGTTCATGATCGGTATCATGACATGGGCGTTCACCACCTATATCGCGCTCAAAGGGATCAAGAAGCTGGTCAAGATCGACTTTCCGACGGCCATGTTGATCGGTCTTGCGGCCGGTCTGGCAGTCATTGTCATCGTTAGGCCGATGATCAACAAGATCGCGCCAACGCTTGAAAACAACCGGGATGGCGTAAACAGCTTGTTCACCATCCCTCTGATTATCTCGGCTGCTCTTCTAAGCTTTGCCCATGGCGCCAACGACGTGGCCAATGCCGTGGGTCCACTTGCCGGTGTCGTCGATGCACTGACGGCCGGTGCAGGCGGTAGTTCCAAGGTGGCCATCCCGCTGTGGGTGATGGTGATTGGTGCCATAGGTATTTCAGTTGGACTGGCCCTGTTCGGCCCCAAACTGATCCGGACTGTAGGGTCGGAAATCACCGAGCTGGACCGCTCGCGCGCATTCTGCATCGCATTGGCCGCCGCAATCACCGTGATCATTGCCAGCCAACTGGGGATGCCGATCAGCTCGACCCACGTGGCCTTGGGCGCCGTGTTCGGTGTCGGGTTTCTGCGTGAGTTTCTGGAAACCCGATTGGGCAAAGTGGTCGAGGATGTATTGCGTCAGCACAAAGGCGAGAAAAACTTCGCCTTGGCCGAACAGGTTCTGATGACGTTCCAGAATGCACCGCCCGAAGACAAACAGCGGATCCTTAACGAGCTGAAGAAAATGGGCCCCGAAGCGGTCATTGTCGCGGCCGATCGTAAAGAGCTGCAGAAGGCTCTGAAACGGCAATTGGTGCATCGCGCATCGCTGTTCAAGATCGTCTCGGCTTGGATCATCACTGTTCCGGTTTCGGCCTTCCTGGCGGCGCTGTTCTATTTTGTTCTGCGCGGCATGATGCTGCCATGAGGGGCCTGATCATCACATGATGAAAAAACTGCTACTACCGGTCATCCTGCTGGTTCTAAGCCTTGGTTTCTGGGCCAGCAGTGATTTTCAGGAGATCGCGGCGGGTGTCGCGATCTTCCTGTTTGGCATGTTGATGCTAGAGGATGGTTTCAAGCTGTTCAGCGGCGGGTTTCTTGAAAAGGCTCTGGAGCGGGCGACGGGATCTGTTCCCCGGTCTTTGGGCTTCGGCGTGGTTGCAACGACGATCATGCAATCAAGCTCGCTGGTTTCAGTAATCACCATTTCCTTCCTGTCTGCGGGGCTGATCTCGCTTCTGGGCGGGGTTGGGATCATCTTCGGTGCCAATATTGGCACCACCACAGGCGCTTGGTTGGTTGCCGGCTTTGGCCTCAAGGTCAAAATATCGGCCTATGCCCTGCCGATGCTGGCGATCAGCATTGTTCTGGTCTTTCAAAAGAACAAGTACTTGCGTGGTGCCGGGTTTGTTCTGGCCGGGCTGGGATTCCTGTTCCTTGGGATCCACCACATGAAAGAAGGGTTCGAGGCCTTCAAGGACCAGTTCGACCTGACGCGCTTCGCGCTTGAGGGGATCTATGGGCTGGTGGTCTATACTTTGGTCGGCACCGCTGCGACCGTGGTGATGCAATCAAGCCATGCAACGATGGTTCTGATCATCACTGCCTTGGCGGCGGGACAGATCTCATACGAAAACGCCTTGGCACTGGCCATCGGGGCCAACATCGGCACGACAATCACTGCGATCATCGGCGCGCTTACTGCGAATTATCAGGGCAAGCGGCTGGCCCTTGCGCATTTGATATTCAACACAACGACCGCCGGCGTGGCGCTGATCTTCATCAGCCCGTTACGTGTGGCAGTCGATTTCGTCTCGGCCGGGTTTGGTATCGCCGATACCGACTATGCGCTGAAGCTGGCGGTATTTCATACCATCTTCAACCTGCTTGGCGTGATCATCATGTTACCTCTTTTGAAATGGCTGATCGGGTTTCTGGAACGCACCATTGCCCAGCCCGAAGAGGATCTGAGCGAGCCGAAATACTTGTCCGAGGCGGTCGACGAATTTCCCCAGACCATCGAGATCGCCATGCGTCGCGAGGTCAAACACCTTTATGACAATGCGGTCGAGCTGATCGTGCACGGGCTGAACCTGCACCGGGACGACATCTACGGCGCCAAGGACATTGCGGCCGTGGTCGAAGCAAGCCAGGAAACGGTCGAGTTTGATCTCGATGAACGCTATGAGGCGCGGGTCAAAACGCTTTATTCCGCCATTATCGAGTTCGCCACCCGGGTGGGCGCCAAAGATATGCCTGAAGATGTCATGCAAGACATCTATTCGCTGCGTGATGTGGCCGGGCGGATTGTCCGCGCGGTCAAGTCGGTCAAGCACTTGCGGGCAAATGCCATTCAGTACACTGAAAACCAACAGGGTCTGATCACCGATCTTTATAATGGGCTTCGCACCGAGATCGCGCGGATTCTGGTTGAAATCCGCAAGCTTGATCTGGCCGATCCCGAGGACCGTTCCAGTCTGTGGTTGGATCAGGAACGCATTCAGGTCGAAAGCGATGCCCGGGCGACTAACAACGCGGTTGAGACGCTGATCCGCAATCACGACCTTGATGCTTATGCGGCGACTTCGTTCCTGAACGATTCCAACTATGCTTACTCGGCCATGCGCGATCTATTGGGCGCGGCACGCACCTATTACATCGAAACCGAAGACGCGATGGCTGAAGTCGAACGCATCCTATCGCTTGAGGATGACGAGTTGAGCTCGATGGTTCTGAGCGCGCTACGAGAAGACAGGGGGGAAGCCAAGCTATGACCCGCCAGACCTGTCATGCAACTGTTACAATTCGCCCGTATCACGGGTCCCCACGCAAAGGTGGATGTCATGGATTTTGAGAGCAGCGTCGAGAAGCTCGACAAGTACTTTAAGCGCCTGTCCAAAGGGAAGGCGCAAAAGATCAAGCCATCTCACGTTGAAAAGGTGATCAGAAAGCTTGCCAAGAAGGAAGATATCCTGAGGGCCGAGATCGAAGACGCGAAGAAAGAAACGAAAATCGAGCGTCTTGAACGCAAGCTGGATCTTTTGCACGAGCAACAGACCCGCGCCCGTTGGTTGCTGAAGGAAATCAGCGAACAGTAGGCGCGTCTGGTGTGACGTTGTTCAGATCCTCGTGGCAACACTGATTGTCGTAACAACCGACGAATGCGCCGACCTGTGCGCATGCATGGTGCGTTCGCGTATTCCGTGAAAAGCTTTGTGTATTAACACGAAGTTTGCGCTGATCCATTGTCTCGGCTACCGTAATTCTCAGATTAAACTGTTTTAAATTTTAGAGAACGTTTGGGAGTGGACATGGCCAAGATTCGGTTAAGTGGCGGACTGAGTATTACAGATATCAATCATTCAATCATGTTTCCCATAATTCGGAACTCACCAAATGGCACGAAAGTTAAGACACGGGGCGACACCGCTTTTGCGGCTGCAAACTTTGGTGGGATTGGATCAGGCTACTACGTGAAGCTTGAAGGGTCGTTCGAGCTTACGCCTGGTGGGCTTTCGGGCAAGGTTAGAAAAGTGACGCTGTTCAGCCCCTCTGGTGACAAGGTGTATGTGCTGAGCGATCTCAATATCGACATCATGAAATACTATCTGGCGTCGTACGGCTATAAGCCTGATTACTCGGGGATAACCACTGTACTGGAGTCCATCACCAAGAATGGATTGAACTATTTGGGCAATTCAACCAGCGAATATCTGGTCGGAACCGAAAAGGCCGACAAGATCGGAGGTTCCGGTGGCGGAGACGTTATATACGGCTTGGGTGGCGCAGATATATTGTTGGGAAACAGCGGGAACGACGCGCTTTACGGAGGCTATGGGGCCGATAAACTCTATGGCCACGGCGGCGAAGACGCACTTCTTGGCGGTGTAGGGGAGGATTTCCTAAGCGGCGGCGCCGGGGATGATGACTTGATTGGCGGCGATGACAACGACGTGCTCTACGGCGGTGACGACAATGACTTTTTGCATGGTGAACTTGGAAACGACAAGCTCTATGGCGAAGACGGCAACGACCGCCTGATCGGAGGCATTGGTCGGGACAAACTGTACGGCGGATCAGGCGTTGACCACCTTAGCGGCGAGGCCGGTGCAGACCTTTTGAAAGGCGGCGGCGGCGGCGATATTCTCGATGGCGGCGCAGGTTCGGATGTCATGTTCGGCGGCGGTGGCGCGGATGTGTTTGAGTTCCGTGTCGGCGATGGGGCTGACAAAATCAGGGACTTCGAGGTCGGCGTCGATCAGATCCGGTTTTTGGATGGCCCAACGGAATTTAGTGACCTGACCATCTACAGATCCAAATCAACAACCATCATAGAATTTGGCAGTGATCAGATCGTTCTGACGGATGTAAGGCCATTTGAACTGAACCACGACGACTTCGTTTTTGGCTAAGAATTGTCGTCCCAGTTTGGGCAGGAAGATCGCGTGCTCTGCGCGGTGGATCGGGTTTGCGCTGGGTGTCTGGCGGCGGCAGGAAGTATCACTTCAAAGAAAAAGGGCGGCAGGTTTGCACCGGCCGCCCTTTGGTGTTTGGATCATGTCAGATCAGAATGTGTAGTCCATGCCGATCGTGATACCCATCGAGTCCCAGTCGCGGCCACCGCCATCAACGAATACGGATCCGTTGATCAGGAGGTTGGCGTTGTTGCTATAGTCGAGACCGATCTCGATGCGGCCAGAGTGACCTCGAGTTGTCGACGGGGCGACACCACCGTTGCTGAAGTCATACGTCCAGATCGACTTGGCGCTTAGGTTGGCGGTCAGGGTCCCGCCGCTGCCAACATCGTAGCTGCGCGAGATGGTCGGACCGACCTCGAAGGAACCAAAGGATGTGGTCACAGGTGCAACGCGGATGCCGTTGTTGTCACGATACGCATCGGTGGTTTCTTCAAACCACGACAGGCGTGCTTCCGGCTGGACGGTCAGCTCGCCGACTTGGAAGTCGCCAACCAGTGCAGCAGTTGCCAACCAGCGTTCTGCGTCAACCGTGTCGGTGTAGGTGCCAAA